>DASYFC010000001.1:0-21274 GCA_036498645.1 Acidimicrobiia bacterium
CGGGATGCCCACCGACGCGGAGATTCCGGCCAGCGCACTGGCCGTCTACGCGCACCCGGACGACCCGGAGATCTCGGCCGGGGGCACGCTGGCGTCCTGGGCCGAGGCCGGCGCCGACGTCACGGTCCTCATCACGACCCAAGGTGACAAGGGCACGCAGGATCCGGACGCCGATCTTGGCGAGCTTGCCCGCCTGCGGGTGGAGGAAACCGCGAAAGCCGCCGCGCTGCTGGGATTCAGCGGGCATTTCAACCTCGGGTACCACGACGGCGAGCTGCCGGACGACCAGGAGCTGCGCGCCGCGATCACCCGTTACGTGCGAGAGCTCCGACCTCAGGTCGTGCTCTGCCCGGACCCGACGGCGGTGTTCTTCGGCGACCGCTACTACAACCACCACGACCATCGCGTCACGGGCTGGGCCGCGCTCGACGCCGTCGCACCGGCCGCGGGCAACCCGCACTACTTCGCCGACCACCTCGCCGAGGGGCTCGACGTGCACCACGTGCAGGCGGTGTACCTCTCGGGCACGCTGGAGCCGAACACCTGGGTCGACATCAGCGACACGCTCGAGCGCAAGATCGACGCGCTCTTCTGCCACGCCAGTCAGCTCACCGAGACGGGCGAGTGGTTCCGGCAGTTCCTGCGGGACCGGGCCGAAGAGGCCGGGCGCGAAGCCGGCGTCGCCTACGCCGAGGGGTTCCGCCGCCTCAGCTTCGCCGGCTGAGCTACCGCGCCCGCTTGCCGCCGCGCTGCCATTCCGCCATCGCCCGCAAGACGAGCACCGCGACGATCCCGACGCCGCCCGCGGCTGCGAGAGCCCCGACCACGAGGCCGCCGATCACGGCGGGCCCGCAGTTGCCCGAGCAACCGAGGTCGACGAGGCCGTAGCCGATGATCCCGCCGAAGGCGCCGGCGAGCACGACGCTCAAGAACGCCAGGACGTATGCGCTCCGGGACGGAAGCCCGGCGGGAACGAGCGAGCCGCCCGACTCACCCGAGTCGTCGCCACCACCGTTGCTCGTCGGCTCGTCGTCCATCAGCGGGATCGTACGGCGGTCGACTGCTCGCCAACCATGCGCGTGCCACACTGACCACATGGCCGAGACCGTGCGCGAATGGCAGGTCGCCGGCGCTCTCGTCGAGTCCGACGGTCGCTTGCTCTTCGTGCGCAACCAGCGGCGCGGCGGCTTCGAGGACTGGAGCACGCCGGGTGGCGTCATCGACGCCGACGACGGCTCGCTGCTCGACGGCCTGACCCGCGAGGTCGAAGAGGAGACCGGGTTGCACGTCACGCGCTGGGAGGGGCCGCTGTACGAGGTCGAGGCGGTCGCACCGGATCTCGGGTGGGTCATGCGGTGCGAGGTCCACCGCGCCGTCGACTTCGAGGGCGAGGTGCGGGTGGCCGACCCCGACGGGATCGTCGTGGAAGCCGCGTTCGTCACCCCCGCCGACGCGGCGACGATGATCGAGCGCTGCCACCCGTGGGTGGGCGAGCCGATCGCGGAGTGGCTCGCCGAGCAATGGGGTCCCGAGAGTGTGCGCCGGTACTCGTACGAGGTCCGCGGCACGGTGCGCGCCGACTTCGAGGTGACACGCACGGACCGCAATGGCGCCGTCCGCGACTGACCTCACCATCCTCCATATCGACCTCGACGCGTTCTACGCGTCGGTCGAACAGCTCGCCGATCCGTCGCTGCGAGGCCGGCCCGTCATCGTCGGCGGGCTCGGGCGGCGCGGAGTCGTCGCCGCCGCCAGCTACGAGGCCCGCACATACGGCGTCCACTCGGCCATGCCCATGGGCCGTGCGCGGCGAGCGTGCCCGGACGGCGTCTTCCTCGCGCCTCGCTTCGATGCGTACGGCGTGGCGAGCCGATCGGTGATGGCGATCCTGCGCGAAGTGACACCACTGGTCGAGCCGCTCGCGCTCGACGAGGCGTTCCTCGACGTCAGGGGCGCGCGTCGACTGCACGGCTCCGCGCCCGAGATCGCCGTCGCGCTGCGACGACGCGTTCTCGCCGAGACGGGGCTGGTGGCATCGGTCGGGGTCGCGAGCACCAAGTTCGTGGCGAAGCTCGCGAGCGATCTCGCCAAACCCGACGGCATGCTCGTCGTCGAGGCCGGCACCGAGATCGACTTCATCCACCCGCTGGAAGTGCGGAGGCTGTGGGGCGTCGGGCCGAAGACGGGGGACCGGCTCGCGCAGCTCGGCGTGCGCACGATCGGCGACCTCGCCGCGCTTCCCGAGGAGACGCTCGTGCACGCGCTGGGCGACGCGCACGGTCGTCACCTGCACTCGCTGGCGTGGAACCGCGACGAGCGTCCGGTCGAGCCGGAACGGGCGGTGAAGTCGATCGGCCACGAGGAGACGTTCCCGACCGACATCACCGAGCGGGAGGTGCTCGGGCGTGAGGTGCTGCGCATGGCGGAGCGCGTCGGCGAACGGCTTCGTGACGCGCGGCGGACGGGACGAACCGTCCAGCTCAAGCTGCGCTACAAGGACTTCCGCACGATCACGAGGTCGCGCACGCTGCCCGAGCCGACGAACGTGGCGGCCGACATCGCTGGCGTCGCGCGTGGACTGCTCGACGCCGTCGAGATCGGTGACGGCATCCGGTTGCTCGGCGTCGCGATACAACAGCTGCACGCGCTGGACGGGCGGGACGACGGCGCCGGCTCCCACGACCAGCTGCCGCTCGACATCGACGGTGGCGCTGCGCGTGGTGGCGACCAGCGGCGTCGCGCCGTCGAGGACTCGATGGATGCGGTACGGCGGCGCTTCGGTGACGATGCCGTGGGCGCGGCGGCGTTGCTCGACCGGGGCGCGCACGTCGAGCCGGACCGCGGAGCCGGCAAGTGATCCGCATCGGGATCGTCGGATGCGGGCACATCGGCACGGTCCATTCCTTCGCCCTACGTCAGCTCGGCGACGCGGGCCTCGTCGACGCTCGCGTGGTGGGAACCTTCGACGCCGACCACGAGCGTGCCGCCGGCATCGCCCGCCATCACGACGCGCGTCCGTACGAGCAGCTCGGCCAGCTGGTTGCCGAGGTCGACGTCGTGTGGGTGTGCACGTGGACGGCGGCGCACCTCGAGGCGGTGTGCGCGGCGGGGGAGCAGTCCCGCGCCGTCTTCTGCGAGAAGCCGCTGGCACCGACCCTGGTCGACGCCGAACGCCTCGCCGGCGTCCTCGCTCGCGTCCCGCACCAGGTCGGGCTGGTGCTGCGCCACGCTCCCGTCTTCCGCGCCGCGGCCGACCTCGTCGCCGAGGGCAAGTACGGCCGACCGCTCACCACGGTGCTCCGGGACGACCAGTACTTCCCGATTCAGGGCTTCTACGCGTCGGCGTGGCGCGCCGACGTGACCAAAGCCGGCGGCGGGACGCTGCTCGAGCATTCGATCCACGACGTCGACGTGCTGCGTTGGGTGCTCGGCGCCGCGGCCGGCGAACCCCGGGAGGTCGCCGCGCACACCGCGTCCATGTTCGGGCATCCCGGCATCGACGACGCGTCGAGCGTCACCTTCCGTTTCGAGGACGGGTCGACCGCGACGATCGTCAGCGTCTGGCACCAGATCCTCACCCGCGGCTCCCGCCGCCGGTTGGAGGTGTTCTGCGAGGACGCCTTGCTCTGGACGGACGACGACTACCTGGGACCCCTCCACGTCGAGACCCGGAACGGCGAAGAGCTCGTCGAGTCGCCGCCGCCGCCGTGGATCGATCGGTTCGAAGTCGCCGAGGCGTTCGCCAAGCCGCTGGCGCAGTACGCCGAGCCGAGCAAGATCTTCCTCGATGCGCTGGCCCGCGACGGCGCCCGCGCCCGCGGCCATCCCGACGCCGACATCGCGATCGCGGCGCACCGGCTCGTCGACCAGGCCTACCGATCCGCCGGCGCGGGCAGTCGGCCGGTTCGGAGCGATCCTCGCCCGGATGATCTGGGAACGTAGGCGCGTTGAGGGGGGTTGGACCGCGCGCGACAATGATCTGCACACCAATCGGCGGAGCGAATGCGCTGAGGCGCAAGAGGCGATTGCATGCCCCTCTCGGAAGACGAGCAGCGGATCCTCAAGGAGATCGAGGCCAATCTCAACGAGACCGATCCCCGCCTGGTGCAAGAGGTCTCCGAGACCACCCTCTACCGGCATTCGGCCCGGGCGATCAAGTGGGCGGTCTTCGGCTTCGTCGCCGGCCTCGCCCTCCTTCTCTTCACCTTCACCCGGGTGCTGCTGCTCGGGGTGGTCGGCTTCCTGGTCATGCTGGGCTGCCTGCTGGTGATCGAGCGGAACGTCCGGAAGCTGGGGAAGGCCGGCCTCGAGAACCTCACCAGCTCGATGCGCACCGGGACGCTCAAGAACGTGTTCGGCAACGCCGGGCGCCGCTGGCGCGAGCGCTGGCGTCGCGACGACCCCTCCTGACCCGCCGTCGCCGTGGGATTCACGGCCGCGCAGGCCGCCCAGCTGACCGACTGCTCGCTGTCGCAGCTCACCTCGTGGGAGCGGCTCGGCCTGGTCGTGCCGCCCCCCGGCCGGACGCACCCGTACTCGTTCCAGGACCTCGTCGCGCTGCGCGTCGTGGCCTCCCTCCTCGATGCCGGCCTCGGCCTCAGCCGGATCCGCCGCGCCGTCCACTATCTCGTCGAGTCGAGTGAAGACGTCGGGTCCCTCGCGCTCGTGACCGACGGCGACGCGGTGTGGGCGTGCCGGGACGACTCACAGATTCTCGACGCTCTGCGCCACGCAAGGCTCGCCCTCGTCGTCGGTCTCGACCGGATCACCGCCGAAGTCGAGGCGGAGGTGCGCGCGTTCGACGCCGAACGTCAGGAGTTCGTGGACGGGCTGCGCGACGCCAGGACCGTCGCCGGCGCGACCGAATGACCCGGCCGCCTACCGGCGAAGCGGTGTCGGGTCGAGCCGTCGGCGCCAGCGCTCCCGGACGCTCGCGCCGGCGCGCAGTGCCGCGCTGACCGAGCTCGCGTCACGCCACGCCTGTTTGGCGACCTCGGCGTCCGGCGTGAGAGATCCGTACCGAGCCGCGGTATAGCTCTCGGCGAGGTCCCGGAGTGGTGCCCCGGCGGCGTCCGGGACGCGCCGAGGCGCCAGCTCGGC
Source organism: Acidimicrobiia bacterium (assembly GCA_036498645.1). GTDB lineage: Bacteria > Actinomycetota > Acidimicrobiia > IMCC26256 > JACDBD01 > JALZAA01. Next base: position 5,101 of record DASYFC010000001.1, read on the forward strand.
GAGCTCGAGCGGCGTACGTGCCGGTTGGCGCTCGACGCCCGCCTCACCCAGACGGTCGAGGACCTCCTCCCACGCGCCGGTGATCGCGCCGGCGGGATCCGGATCGTGACGCCGCCGGCGCCGGCGCCTTCGCTTCGCGAACACGATCGTCCCGGCGACACCAAGGGCGCCGACGAGCGCGCCTCCGACCAGCGCCATGATGATCTTCCAGTCGAACGTGAAGCCTCCGTTACCGCCTCCCGCGCCCGGCGCGTTGATGTCGACCTGCGCCGTGTCGCGCGGCGCCGGGGCGGACGCCGGCGTGGTCGGCGCGGATCCGACCGGCGTGCTCGTCGCCGGTGCGGCGGTGGCCGGCGACGACGGAGCCGTTTGGCGCGCGACTCCTCGGGTGCCGCCGGGAAGGTCGGAGTTGGGTGTGGGGTCGAAGCGCGTCCACCCGACACCGGCGAGCCAGACCTCAACCCAGGCGTGCGCGTCTTCCGACGTCACGCGGTAGACGCCGGAGATGCTGTCGTAGCGACCCGGTGTGTAGCCGACCGCGACGCGCGCCGGAAGGCCGACGGCGCGCGCCATCGCGGTGAAGCTGCTCGCGAACTGCACACAGAAGCCGGTCCGGCTCTGCAGGAACTCGCTGATCGCGTTCTGGCTCTGCGCGCCGGAGGTCAGGTCGACGTCGAGTGAGTAGTGGAACCCCTGCGCGGGGTCGAGGAAAAAGCTCTCCAGGGCGCGGGCACGGTCGTACGGGCTGGTGGCGCCGGCCGTGGTCGCCCGAGCGGTGTCGCGCACGTCCGAGGGAAAGTCTGACGGCAGCCGCGTGTAGCCGCGCATTGCCGCCGGAAGGGGCGCGTTCGTGGCGTCGATCTGCGCGCCGGTGAGCGCCTCCGGCGGTTGCCGCGAGCTCACGTTGTAGGTGAGGTCGGACACGTCCGACCGGTTCGAGACCAGGGTGCTCGACGCCTTCACGACGAGGGGGTTGTCGCCTCCTTCGAGGTGCACCGGCTCGTACGCCGCCGGCAGCCATCGGTCCGCGAGGCCGGTGATGTGGAACTCCTGGCGCAGCGTTGTGCTGTCGACCGGCGCGTGGAGCCCGTCCTGCACCTCGTCCGAGCCCTGGGCGGCGAGCGTCCACTGCCCACCGTTCGTGCTCTCGTACCGGTCGAGCGCGGCAACACGCCAGTAGTCCGGGTGCGGTGCGCGCACCGTGAACACCTCGACGCGCCCGCGCCCGACGAAGTCCTCGCCGATGCGCGCCAGCGGCGGCTCGACCCGGTAGCTGCGGTCCTTCGGCCCGAGGCCGCGCACGTCGATGAGCGGCGCGGCGTCGGCTCCGGGGAGCGCGGGGCCGAGCACGAGCCCGCCCACCACGGCGATGACGCCGGCGAGCGCGCCGAGGGTCATGACCGTCGCGCCGGCCCGCACGCGGCGGCCGGAGAACGCCGCCCGGCCTCGTCCGACGAGCGACTGGTGCTGCACCAGCAGGAACAACAGGGCGGCGACGAAGAAGCCGGCCGTGGTCCGGGTCGCCAGCGCGTCCGTCCCCAGCGTCGACGCCCAGACGAACAGCGCCAGCGCGGGGGCGACGGCGCCGATCGTGGCGTGTCGCCAGAACGCGAGGGCGTCCGCGGTCGCGGCCATGAACCACCCGATCAGGACCGAGAGCACGATCGCGCCGTCCGTGGCCGGAGCCGGCACGACCGCGGTGCGCAGCTCGTGCATGCCTTCGCCGAGCCGGTCGGCGAGGACACGGAACGTGTCGACCGTCGGGATGCCGTAGAACGTCGTGTGCGGCGCCAGCACCCAGATCAGGTACACGGCCAGTCCGGTCATCGACAGCGACAGGGCGTCGACGAGGGACCAGCCACGAGTGCGTGCCACAAAGCCGAGGAGGTGGGCCAGCAGCACGGCGCCGACCACGGGAAGAACGAACCGCCCGGACTGGAAGACGCGTCCGAGGGTCAGGACTGCCGCGGTGCTCAGCGCGGCGAGCGCGAGCGTGGCGAGCGCGGTGGAGGCGCGAGATGCCATCGGGTCATTGCCTGGTTCCAGGCGGTCGGGAACGGTGTGCGGGACGCGTCGACGGCGACGAGCCCGGACCAGCTGACGGGCGCGGGCGGCGGCTGCGTGTCGGGGCGGGTTGCGACCATGACGACGGTGCCGTGGGACGTGAGCGCCCCGAGCGCGTCGAGCTCGACGGCGCCCAGGGAGCCGACGACGGCTACGACCAGCGCGGCGCTCCGGTGGGCGCGCAGCGATGCGAGGAAGCCGGCCAGCCGGTCCTCACCCCCGGGCTGGATGGTCGCGAGCCGGTCCATCACGGCCCACCCGGAGCGCGCGGTCGGCGCGCCGAGCGACTGACCGTTGCTCGCGATCACTTCGACGCGGCGGCGCATCCGTGTGAGACGGTCGACGACGGATGCCGTCGCCTCGACTGCGGTCTCGAACGACCGGGTGTCGTGGGCACCGGGCCTCGTGTCGAGCACGACGATGGCACGGGCGCGCCATTGCGCTTCGTCCTGGCGAATCATGAGGTCCCCGACGCGGGCCGTCGAGCGCCAGTGGACGCGCCTCAGGTCGTCGCCGACCTCGTACTCCCGCAACGTGAGGAAGTCCTCGCCGTCGACGGCCTGGGCGCGGGCGTGGGCGGTCTCGACCGACGCGACGAGCCGGCCGCCCGCCTGGCGCGGGGCGAGGATGTCGTGCACGCGCGGGCACACGAGCACATCGCTGAGCGACGTCAGCGTCCAGGTGCGCCGGGCGAAACCGAACGGGTCCGACGCCGACACCGCCAGCGGACCGATGCGGAACCGGCCCCGGCGGTTCGTAGGCAGGCGGTAGGCGGCTTCGGCCGTCTCGCCGGGCGGGAGCGGTGGCAGCACGAAGCGGGCGGCGCGATGCCCGTCGTCGAAGACGTCGGTGACGGTGAGCAGCGGCGTCGCGCGGTCGGAGTGGTTCTCGACCGTGAGATCGACGCGACCGTCGCCCTCCACGTACAGACGCGCCGGTCGGACCGCCCGATGCGCGACGAGCTCGTAGCGACGAGACCGGGCCCACACCGCGCTCGTGATGAGCAGCAATGCGATACCGGTCGCGAGGATCCACAGCTCGACGGTTCCGAGCAGCCGCCCCGCCACGGCCAGGCCCAGCGCCGCCCCGGCAAGGCTCCAGCCCCGGCGGGTCAGGACGCGGGGCGTCGAGCGCATCGATCTCAGCCGGTCGCGCCCGGCACCGGCACCGACGCGAGCAGCTCCCGCACGACGTCGCCCGGCGCCGCCCCCCGCAGCTGCGCGTCGGGAGCGAGTAGCAGACGGTGCTCGAGCACCGCGACCGCGAGGCGCTTGACGTCGTCGGGCACGACGTAGTCGCGCCCGATGCTGGCGGCGAGCGCGCGGGCGGCGCGCTGGAGCGCGAGCGCGCCCCGGGGGCTGACCCCGAGGGCGAGGTCGCGATGCTGCCGGGTCGCGGTCACGAGGTCGACGATGTACGCCTTGATGTTGTCGGCCACGTGCAGGTCGGCGATGGCGCGAGCGCCTGCGACGACCTCGGCCGCCGTCGTCACCGGCGAGATCTCCTCGACGCTGGCATGGCTGCCGTGGGTGTCGAGGATGGCGCGCTCGGCGTCATTGCTCGGATAGCCCATCTGGATGCGCATGAGGAAGCGGTCGAGCTGCGCCTCGGGGAGGGGATAGGTGCCTTCGAGCTCGATCGGGTTCTGCGTCGCGATCACCATGAATGGGCGGGGGAGGCCGTAGGTCTTCGTGTCCACCGTGACCTGGCGCTCCTCCATGGCCTCGAGCAGCGCGGACTGCGTTTTCGGAGATGCACGGTTGATCTCGTCGGCGAGCACGACGTCCGCGAACACACCGCCGGCACGGAACTCGAACTCGTTGGCGACGCGGTTCCACACCGACACGCCCGTGACGTCGGACGGCAGCAAGTCGGGCGTGAACTGGATGCGGCTCCACGTCCCGTCGATCGACCGGGCGAGAGCCTTCGCCATCGACGTCTTGCCGACGCCGGGCACGTCTTCGATAAGGAGGTGGCCTTCTGCGAACAGACACACGAGCGAGAGGCGCACCGGCTCCCGCTTGCCCTGGATGACGCGTTCGACGTTGGCGAGCAGAGCGTCGAACAGGGCCCCGAACGACGTGTGGCGCGGGGCCGGCGCGGTTTGCACGGCGATCAGCCTAAAGGGTGGACACCGACAGCCGGGCCCCGGCCCGGCACAATCACACGATGACGAGCGGGTCTCGCTTCTGGACCGGCGCCGCGCTCGCGGTGACGCGTCACCCGCGTCTGTGGGTGACCGCGGTCGTGCAGACGGGAAGGCTCGCCCGTCCGCAGTGGTGGCGCCACCCGCCCTTCCTCCCCGTCCCTCACCGCGAGTACCTCCGGCACCGCCTCGAGACGCAGTACGGCCGGGACCACGAACCCGAGCCCCACGACGTGATCACCTACCTCGAATGGTGCCGTCAGATGACGCGTATCCGTCGCGGCGCGCCCCGGTAAACTGCCGCCGCACGGCGAGAGCCGGAGAAGGAGGTCTCGAACGCTTGGGGAGAGCGCTGCTGCTCAACGCCAGCTTCGAGCCGCTCTGCGTCGTGCCGATGCGCAGGGCGGTCGTTCTCGTGCTGAAGGACAAGGCCGAGATCGTCGCCCGCAACGGGGGTGAGCTCCACTCGGAGCGCGCCGCCCTTCCCATCCCCTCCGTGATCCGTCTCGTGCATTTCGTGCGGGTGCCGTTTCGCAACCGCGTCCCCCTGTCGCGGCGGGCCGTCTTCGCCCGCGACCGCCACCGCTGCCAGTACTGCAACCACGGTGCCGAGAACATCGACCACGTCGTGCCCCGGTCCCGGGGCGGCGAGCACACCTGGGACAACGTCGTCGCCTCCTGTCGCGCCTGCAACGCCCGCAAGGAGGACCGCCTGCCCCAGGAGTGCGGCCTGTCCCTGCGCCGCCACCCCCGCGCGCCCCACGCATCCCTCTGGCTGATCGCCACGGTCGGATCCATCGACCCGCTCTGGGAGCCCTACCTCCCCAACGGCGACCGCGTCGTTGCGTAGTCGCTGAACCCTCCGGCACGGCGGCCGCCGCTGCGCAAGGGGTAGTCGCGTCCCCAAAGTCTCGGACGATCGCGCCCCACGCGCCCCACGACTAGCGGCACGCGGGAAAACGGTGGGGCGACGCACGCACGGCCCGTCCGTCGGCAGTCCGGCCCGCCCGGCCGAGACCCCGGTCGAAGACCCGACCCGAGCGAGCAAGGCAAGCGAGGGGAGTGGGGGGCTCGGCCGGATCAGCGGTGCCGACCGCCGGACGGGCCGGCGGTGCGTCGCCCGCCCCACAGGTGAGACCCGGTGAGCGAGTGGCGCATCGAGGGTGCCGGTGGGGGCCAAAGGGTTGACCTGTGGGGGATCGGGGCGTAGGGTGGCGCGAAGTGGAGGACGGGGGAGCGATTCGCCGTCCTTGGGGCGACAACCGACGGGCGAGGGAGCCAGATGTTCCTCGGGGAGTACCAGCACTCCCTGGACGCCAAGGGGCGGGTGATCCTGCCCTCGAAGTACCGCGACCAGCTGTCGGATGGCGCCTACGTGACCAAGGGGAGAGGCGGCTGCCTCTCCGTGTACGCGGCGCAGGAGTTCAGCGAAGTGGCAGACCGGGTGCGGGAAGGCTCGAAGCGGGGACGGCGGGAGCTCGACGCCGCCCGTTCCTTCTTCGCCGGCACCGCCGAGGTCACGCCGGACAAGCAGGGCCGGATCGCCATCCCGCAGCACCTCCGCGAGTACGCCGGCCTCGACCGCGACGTCGTCGTGGCGGGGGTCTTCTCCCGGGTCGAGATCTGGGACGGGCGTCGCTGGCAGGAGCGCGATCGAGAGGGTGAGCACAGCCTCAACGAGTCGGACGAGCTGCCGGACTTCGGCATCTGACGAGGCAAGCACGGCACGAGCGACACAGAGCAGTTGACAACCAATGGTGAGGCCCTCTTGGGCCTCCCACCAGCCCCCCGGGCGACACGGTTGAGAGCCCCTACTCCGCCCGCTTTCCAACCGAGTCGATTCGGGGAGACAACCGAGCGGCGCTCGTTGTCCGGGGGGCTGGTGGCAGGCCCGAGAGCGCACGAGGGGACGCGGTGCCGGAGTTCGTACATCAGCCGGTGATGGGCCGGGAGGTCGTCGAGCTCCTGACTCCGGTCCCGCCCGGGCTGATCGTCGACGCGACGGTCGGCGGCGGTGGGCACGCCCGCCTCGTGCTGGAGGCCAGGGACGACGTGCGCGTCCTCGGCATCGACCGTGACCCGGACGCAGTGACGGCGGCCCGGGACGCCCTGACGGGATTCGGGCCGCGTGCCCGGATCGTGCGGGGCGGGTTCGAGGACCTTGCCGGGATCGTGAGCACCGAACGCGAGGGGAACATCGTGGGGATCTTGTTCGACTTGGGTGTGAGTAGCCCGCAGCTCGACCGGAGCGAGCGCGGCTTCTCGTACTGGGCCGACGCGCCGCTCGACATGCGTATGGACAGCGGCCAGGAGTTGACCGCGGCGGTGGTGCTCAATACCTACGCCGAGGAGGACCTCGCGGCGATCATCGCCGCGAACGGCGAGGAGCGGTTCGCGCGTCGGATCGCCCGCGCCATCGTCGCCGCCCGGCCGCTACGCACCACCGGCGAGCTGGTGGACGCGGTCCGCGCCGGCATCCCGGCGGCGGCGCGGAGACGCGGCCGCCATCCCGCGCGCCGGACGTTCCAGGCGATCCGCATGGAGGTCAACCGCGAGCTGCCGAACCTCGCTGCCGGCCTGGACGAGTCGGTGCACGTGCTCACGCCGGGCGGGCGCATCCTCGTCGTCGCGTACCACTCCCTCGAGGACCGCCTGGTGAAGCGGCGATTCGCCACCTGGGCGGGGCGCGACGACCCCGAACCTCCCGGTATGCCCGTGACGAGGGCGCGCAACCCACTGGTGCGCCTGCTCACACGCCGGCCCCGCCGGCCCGACGCCGATGAGGTCGCCGAGAACCCGCGGTCCGCCAGCGCGCGTCTGCGGGCGGCCGAGAAGGTCCGACCGTCATGAGCAGCTCTGCCACCGCACTCCGAGCGCGTCCGGCCGCGCGACGTACGCCAACGAAGTCGCGCGTCGCGCGGCCGGCCCCGCTTCGGACCCCTTCGAGCACGCGGAGGCCGCGCCTGCACGTGGTCGACACCGCAACGCGTGCCCGTACGCGCCGCGTGCGGCTCGTCGCGTGGGCAGTCAGCGCTCTCGTCGTACTCGCGCTGCTCGCGGCGGTGGCGTTCCACGTGCAGCTCGCGCAGGGCCAGCTCGAGCTGGACCGGCTGGCGCGTCAGACGGCGGCCGCGCGCGAGCAGTACCAGCAGTTGCGTCTCCAGTACGCGCAGCAGTCCTCGCCCGCGGCCATCGGCTACCGGGCTGCCGCCCTCGGCATGGTGCGCGACGGCGACGTTCCGACATACCTCACCGTGCCCGACGCGCCGGCCTCCAGCCCCGCGCCGGACCAGACCTCCACCACGCTCCAGGACGGGTGGAAGAAGGTGAAGCCCCACCTTGGCACCCAGCCGTGACGCGGGCGTGTCCGGCGCCCGCCGGATGGAGCTCCGGGGCGGGAAGCTCACGAGGCTCGGGAGTGCGGCCGGCGCCGCCCGCGCCCGACCGCGCCCGCGTGCCCGGAAGGAAGCTCGCACCCGCACGCCGAATCCTCCCCGGCGGACCGCGCAGCCGACACGGGCGCGCATCCAGCCGGGACGTCGTGCCCCCAGCCCGAAACCGATGCGCCGGGCGCCGGTCCCGCGCCCGCCGCGCCGACCGGTCTTCGTGCCGTTCGTGCGGCGTACGACGCACACGGCGAGCCGGGTTGCACGCGAGCAGCTCGAACGACATCAAGCACGGCGCCGGCAACACCAGGCAAAGCTCCGTTCGTGGCGGCCGCGAGCGGGGGCGACCCATCGTCGCCTGATCGCTCTTCTTGCCGCGCTCGTCCTCGTGTTCCTGGTGGTGGGCGCCCGCCTGGTGGACCTCCAGGCGATCGGACGGGACCGATACGCACAGCTCGGTCTCGATCAGCGCGTGCGCAAAGTCCAGCTCGCTGCCGAGCGCGGCAGCGTGTTCGACCGGAACGGCCACGACCTCGCCGCGTCCGTGCCCCAGCAGACGGTGTGGGCGAATCCCCGCGTCGTGACCGACCCCGCCGCCTACGCCGCGCAACTCGCGCCGATCGTCGGCGGCGACCAGGCGTCGCTGCGCGACCGGCTGGCGCAGCACGACAAGGGATTCGTGTACGTCGCCCGCAAGGTCGACGGCGCGACCGCGATGAAGGTGAAGGCACTGGGGCTCCGCGGCGTCGACTTCGTGCCCGAGTCGAAGCGCTTCTACCCGGACGGCTCGCTCGCCGGCCCACTTCTCGGCTTCGTCGGGACCGACAACAGCGGGCTCGGCGGGCTGGAGGCCCAGTACAACGGCCAGCTGGCCGGCAAGCGGGGCGAGCTGCAGGTCGAGCTCGACCCGCAGGGACGACAGCTCCCGGGCGGCGAGAAGCGCGTCGCGCAGTCGCAGCGCGGCAGCGACCTGGTGCTCACGGTCGACCAGGGCCTCCAGTACCAGTCGGAGCAGGTACTGGCGGACGAGGTCGGCAAGGCGAACGCGAAGGGCGGTATGGCGATCGTGATGGACGTCGCGACCGGCGACATCCGCGCGATGGCGAACGTCGAGGGGGCCACACCGGACCATCCGCCCCGCCCCGCGCCGGCCGACCAACGCAACCGGCCGGTCGTCGACGTGTACGAGCCGGGATCGACGAACAAGGTGATCACCGTGGCCGGAGCGCTCCAAGACGGCGTGGTAGGCGCCGACACGGTGTTCCAGACGCCGGGTCAGCTGACCATCGGCGGCACCAACTACACGGACGCGGACACGCATCCCGGGTCGATGCCCGTCCATGACATCGTGCGCGAGTCGTCCAACGTCGGCACGATCCAGATCGCGCGGAAGCTCGGCAAGGAGCGCTTCGACGCCTACCTGAGAGCGTTCGGGTTCGGCCAGCCGACCGGCCTCGGGTTCCCAGGCGAGGCGAACGGCCTCGTGCTCCCGCTGTCGCAGTACAACGACACCAGCCTCGCGTCGATGCCGATCGGCAATGGGCTCGCCGTCACCGCGATGCAGATGCTCGACGTGTACACGACGATCGCCAACGGCGGCGCGACCCGTCCGCCCCGTCTCGTCGACGCCACGCTCGGGAAGGACGGCACGCGACACGACGAGCCCATGGCGCAGACGCGACAAGTCGTCTCACCGACCACTTCGGCCACGATGCGCTCGATGCTCCAGGACGTCGTCGCCAACGGCACCGGCACGCAGGCCCAGATCCCGGGCTACGACGTCGCGGGCAAGACCGGGACGGCGCGCAAGCCGCCCTACGACAAGCCGCCGTACAAGTACGTCGCGTCGTTCGCCGGGTTCGCGCCGGCCGGCTCGCCGCGGCTGGCGGCGATCGTCGTGCTCGACGAGCCTCAGGGCAACTACTTCGGCGGCCAGGTGGCGGCACCGGCGTTCGCCCGCATCATGGAGTACGCGCTGCGCCTCGAGCGGGTGCCGCCGAGCGCCACGCCGCCGACGCCACCGCCCGCCGCGAACGGCAACTCCGCCGCCCCGGCCTATACCCTGACGCCTTCCCCATGATTCAGCGGGAGGATGGCCCGTGCGCCTGCACGAGCTCCTCGGCGGGGTCGGCGTTCTGGGGTGGGTGGGGGACCGGGGCGTCGACGTGAATGCAATCACGCACGACAGTCGCCGCGCCGCGCGCGGCAGCTGCTTCGCGTGCATCCCGGGTGCGGTGACCGACGGCCACCTGTACGCGGGCGCGGCCGTTGAAGCCGGCGCGGTCGCTTTGCTCGTCGAGCGGGAGCTCGACCTCCCGGTCGCGCAAGCTCGGCTCGCCGACGTCCGCGCCGCCCTCGGGCCGGCCGCGGCGGCGTTCTACGAGCACCCGTCCCGCCGGCTGCATTGTCTGGGAGTGACGGGAACGAACGGCAAGACCACCGTCACGTACCTGCTCGAGGCGATCGCACGGGCTGCGGGGGAGCGGGTCGGCCTCATCGGCACCGTCGGCGCCCGCGTCGACGGCGCGCCGCTGCCGCTCGAGCGGACCACCCCCGAAGCCGACGACCTCCAGGCGATCCTCGCGCGCATGCGCGACGAGGCCGTGCGCACGGTCGCGCTCGAGGTCTCGTCGCACGCGCTCGACCAGCATCGCGTCGACGGGACGTGGTTCGCCGCCGCGTGCTTCACGAACCTGAGCCAGGACCATCTTGATTTCCACGGCTCGATGGAGTCGTACTTCGAGGCCAAGGCGCGCCTGTTCGATCCGACGCGGACCGCGGCCGCAGCCGTGAACGTCGACGACCACCACGGGCTCGAGATCGCGCGGCGGGCCGACGACGCCGGCCTGCCGGTGCTGACGTTCGCGGGCTCGGCCGAGGGACGAAGCACGCGCGTCGACGTCTTCGCCGAGGACGTCGAGCTGAACAGCTCCGGCACCGACTTCGTGCTGGTCGCGCGCCGGACCGGAGCGCGCGCCCCCGTCTCGCTGCCGTTGCTGGGCCGGTTCAACGTGAGCAACGCGCTGGCAGCTGCCGCGACCGCGCTCGCGTCCGGCCTCCCGTTCGACGCGGTTGTTGGCGGGCTCCGGGAGCCGCTCGCGATTCCCGGCCGCCTCGAGCCGGTCCTCGCCGCTCCCGATCAGCCCTTCACGGTGCTCGTCGATTACGCGCACACGCCCGAGGCCCTCGACCGCGTGCTCGAGGCTGCGCGGCGGCTCGCTCCCGGCGGCCGCGTCGTCACCGTCTTCGGATGCGGCGGAGACCGGGATCGCCAGAAGCGTCCCGCCATGGGCCGCGCAGCGGCGGCAGGCGCCGACATCGTCGTGCTCACGTCCGACAATCCACGTTCGGAGGACCCGGAGCAGATCGCACGCGCCGTGCTCGACGGGTTGCGCGACGGCCCGGCGAGCGTCACCGTCGAGCTCGACCGCCGCGCCGCCATCCGCGACGCATTGAGCGTCGCGAGGGCGGGCGATGTGGTCGTGATCGCAGGCAAGGGCCACGAGACGGGCCAGACGATCGGGGATCGGACCGTGCCCTTCGACGACCGCGTCGTCGTGCGCGAGGAGTTGGGGGCGCTCGGATGCGCTTGAACGCGAAGGACGTCCTGCAGGCGACCGACGGCGACCTGATCGGGACGGCGACGGCCGCCGCCGACTCGTATGCCATCGATACGCGGCGTCTCGCGGCCGGCGGTTGCTTCGTCGCGTTGCAAGGCGACCGCGATGGCAACGACTTCGTCGCCGACGCGTGGGAGCGTGGTGCGACGATCGCGATCGTCACGCGCCCACCCGACGACGTCCCCGAGGGTTGCGCCGTCATCCAGGTGCACGACTCGTTGGCCGCGCTGGGATCGCTGGGGCGACTTGCCCGCAGCAAGCTTGCGGCCGCGACCGTCGTGGGCATCACGGGCTCGGCGGGCAAGACCGCGACGAAGGACCTTCTGGCCGCGGCGCTCGCTCCGACACACCGCGTGCACGCGAGCCCCGCGTCCTTCAACAACGAAGCCGGCGTCCCGCTCACACTGCTCGAGGCCGACGAGGACACCGAGGTCGTCGTGATCGAGATGGGCGCGCGGTTCGCCGGCAACATCACCGAGCTGTGCGAGATCGCCGAGCCCCAGGTGGGGGTGATCACGCACGTCGGCATGGCGCACGCCGGCCTGCTCGGCGGGCGAGAAGGCATCGCGCGTGTGAAGGGCGAGCTCCTCGAAGCGCTCGATCGCAACGGCACCGCCGTCCTCGACGCCGGCGACGTGTTCACGCCCGCGCTGGCGGCGCGCACGCGTGCTCGTGTGGTCACCGTGGGTGTCGGCGACGTGCCGGGGGCGACCGTCAGGGCCGACGATGTCGTGCTCGACGACGAGCTGCGGCCACGCTTCACGTTGGTCACGCCGTGGGGCTCGACGCCCGTGTGCCTTTCTGTACGAGGCGAACGGCAGGCGGTGAACGCGGCCATGGCGGCCGCCGTCGCGCTCGAGCTCGGTGCGCCGCTCGAAAGGGTCGCCGACGGCCTGGCGCGCGCCGTGACGGCGGCGTGGCGGATGGACGTGACCCGCACCGATGGCGGCATCACGGTCGTCAACGACGCGTACAACGCCAGCCCGACGTCGATGGCGGCGGCGCTGCGCTCGTTCCGGTACCTCGCAGGCGACAAGCGACGCATCGCCGTCCTCGGGGAGATGCTCGAGCTCGGCGACCACGCGCGCGCAGAGCACCAGAAGGTGGGGCGCCTTGCGGTGGCGTCGGACGTCGACGTCGTCGTCGCGGTCGGCGCCGGCGCGCGAGCGATCGCCGACGGGGCGCGGCTTGCCGGCGCGGGACGCGCACAGGTGATCGAGGTCGGAGACGCCGACGGCGCGGTGGTGGCGGTCTCCGGTCTCGCCCGCTCCGGCGACGCCGTCCTGGTCAAGGCGAGCCGGGCCGTCGGGCTCGAACGGGTGGCCGAAGCCCTCACCTCGGCGGTCGGTGCATGATTGCGCTGCTGCTGTCGGCATCGGTCGCGTTCCTCCTCAGCGTGTTCGGGACTCCCTTTCTGATCCGGGTCCTGCGGGCGCGTGGGATCGGTCAGACGATTCGCGACGACGGGCCCTTCCGGCATCCGCACGTGAAGAAGGCGGGGACGCCGACGATGGGCGGCCTCGCCATCATCGTGAGCGCGTTCCTCGGCTACTTGGTCGCGCACATTCGCACCCAGCAGCTGAAGTTCGCGCGGGCCGGGGTGACGCTGATGTTGCTGATAGTCGCGCTCGCGGCCGTCGGGTTCGTCGACGACTACCTGGGAGTGCGGTTGGGCCGGAACCTCGGGCTGCGGAAGCGCGGCAAGACATCCGGCCTGCTGGCGGTGGCGGCCGGCTTCGCGCTCCTCGCGCTGCGCTACGTCGACACGTCCACGAACTTGTCGTTCACGCGTCTCATCGACCTCGACCTCGGGACGTGGCTCTGGGCCGGGTGGGCGATCTTCATCATCGTCGGATCCGCGAACGCCGTGAACATCACCGACGGCATGGACGGCCTCGCGTCGGGTGCCGCCACGCTCGTGTTCTTCGCGTTCACGGTCATCGCGTTCTGGCAGTTCCGGCACCCGGCCGTGTACGGGACGTTGGGAATGACGACCGTCCCCGGCGGCTTTGCCGCCAACGCGCTCGACCTGGCGGTCGTGGCCGCGGGGATGGCGGGAGCATGCGCCGGTTTCCTCTGGTGGAACGCGGCGCCGGCGCGCATATTCATGGGTGACACGGGCTCACTCGCCATCGGCGGCGGCATGGGGGGCCTCGCGTTGCTGACCCACACCGACCTGTTGCTGCCGATCCTGGGCGGTCTGTTCGTGGTCGAGACGCTGAGCGTCATCGCCCAGGTCGTCGCCTTCCGGGGGTTCCATCGCCGTGTCCTCCGCATGGCTCCCATTCACCACCACTACGAGGTCGGCGGCTGGCCGGAGTTCACGGTGATCGTGCGCTTCTGGCTGTTCGGCGGATTGTGCGTCGCGTTCGGGCTCGGTTTGTTCTACGCCGACTTCATCCGTATCCCCGGAGTGATCGATTGAGCCGCGTCCTCGTGCTCGGGTTGGGCGTGACGGGTGACGCCGTCGTGCGTCATCGCGCCGCGGCCGGAGACGACGTCACGGTGGTCGAGGACGGCCCTACCGGCGAGGACGCATACCGGGATCGCGTCGCGACCGCGCTCGGCGCCGGCGCCGACATCGTCGAGCACCCCACGCCCTCCCGTCTCAGCGAGCTCGTGCGCGGTGCCGACATCGTCGTGCCGAGTCCCGGCGTGCCGCTGCGACATCCGGCGCTCGTGTCGGCCCGGGAGGCCGGCGTCGCCGTCCGGGCCGAGGTCGATCTCGCCGCCGAGCAGGCCGCTGCTCGCGGCAAGGTCCTCGTCGCCGTCACCGGGACGAACGGGAAGACCACGGTGACGACCCTGATCACGGCGATGCTCGACAACTCGGGCGGTGCCGCGCTCGGAGCCGGCAACATCGGGCTCCCGCTCCTCGACGCCGCGGACTCGGACGCTCGAGTGCTCGTGGCCGAGGTGTCGTCGTTCCAGCTGGCGTGCACAACCGAGGCCTTCCGGCCTCGAGTCGCTGTTCTCCTCAACGTCGCTCCGGACCACCTCGACTGGCACGGGTCGTTCGAGGAGTACGTTGCGACAAAGGCGCGGGTTTTCGCGCACCAGCGCGACAGGGACAGGCTCGTGTTCAACGGAGACGACGAAGTGGTCGCGCGCTTGGCCGAGACCGCGCCGGCGCAACGCGTCGCGTTCACACTGGAAGCGCGGCCCGGCATGTTCCGCATCGAAGACGGCTCGTTCGTCGACTCGGACGGCGAGCCCTTCGCGAACGTCGCGGATATGCCGGGGAGCGCGCCCCACGACCGCGCCAACGCGCTCGCGGCCGCGGCCGCCGCGTTTGCCGCAGGGGCGACGCGCGATCGCGTCGAGCGCGCGCTGCGCGAGTTCCCGAGGCTCCACCACCGCGTCGCGCGCATCGGCAACACTGGTGGCGTGCAGTACTACAACGATTCGAAGGCGACGAACCCGCACGCGACACTCTCTGCTGTCGCCGCGTTCGACGAGCTCGACGGGAAGGTCGTCCTGATCGCGGGCGGCCGGAACAAGGGACTCGACCTGTCGGTGCTGCGTCCGCTCGCGCCGCGCTTGCGCGCGGTCGTCGCCATGGGCGAAGCCGCGAACGAGGTGGAACGCACGTTCGCGGACGCCGTGCCCGTCGCGAAGACCGAATCGATGGGCGCGGCCGTCGCCGCCGCCGCCCAGCGCGCCCAGCCGGGCGACGTCGTCCTACTCTCGCCGGCGTGCGCGTCGTTCGACTGGTACCCGAGCTACTCGGCGCGCGGCAACGACTTCGCGCGTGAGGTCGCGCAGCTGAGCGAACGGGGCGTCGCGTGACCGCCGCCACGGCCACGGCGACCCTGGGCTCTCTCCGCCGCCGGTGGGTCACGGCGGGCGCCGCCCGCCCACCCAACTATCTCTTGCTGGTGGCGACCGTCGGCGTCCTCAACGTCGTCGGCGCCGTCATGGTGCTTTCGGCGTCGTCGGTCTCGTCGCTCACCGACTACGGGTCGGCGTGGTACTTCTTCGAGCGCCAGGTGGCATGGATCGCGGTCGCGGCCGCCGCGTTCATGCTGGCGGCGCGCATCGACTACCACGCGTGGCGCAAGTGGGTGCGGCCGCTCCTCATAGTGAGCCTGGTCCTCCTCGTCGTCGTGCTGATCCCCGGCGTCGGCATCCTGGTGGCAGGGTCTCGACGGTGGCTCGGCGGTGGCCTGCTCCGGTTCCAGCCCACCGAGATCGCCAAGCTCGCCCTCCTCGTGTACACCGCCGACCTCCTCGCCCGCAGGGCCAAAGAGCTGCACGACTGGCGTCGCGTCCTCCGACCGGTCCTGATCGTGCTGGCGGTGATCTGCGCGCTCGTCCTGCGCGAGCCCGACCTCGACTCGACGATCGTGCTCGGGCTGATCGCATTCACCGTTCTCGTCGCCGGTGGTGTCCGGGCCCGTCACCTCACGCTCGTAGGCGGGGCGGCCGTGGTCGCGGCGACCGTGCTGGCGCTGGCCGAGCCGTACCGGCGGGCGCGCGTCTTCGCGTTTCTCAATCCCTCGTCCGACGCGTCGAACGCGACCTACCAGATCTCACAGTCGCTCATCGCGATCGGCAGCGGCGGCTGGACCGGCGTCGGGCTCGGCGCCGGGCGGGCGAAGTGGCTGTTCCTGCCGAACGCGCACACCGACTTCATCTTTGCGATCATCGGCGAGGAGCTCGGCTTGGTGGGCTGCATGCTCGTCGTCGGCCTGTTCGTCGCGTTCGCCGTCATCGGCACGCGTGCCGCGTTGCGCGCGCCCGACCGATTCGGGATGTTGCTGGCCGCCGGTGTGACGGCGTGGGTCGTCGGCCAGGCCGCGATCAACATCGGCGCTGTCATCGGCCTGCTGCCCGTCTCCGGGATCCCGTTGCCGTTCATCTCGTTCGGCGGCTCGGCTCTCGTGTTCACGATGGTGGCGGCCGGCATCCTCGGGAACGTCGCCCGCCAGGCGCGGTGACGCGAGCTGCTGACCCGG
>DASYFC010000002.1:0-1567 GCA_036498645.1 Acidimicrobiia bacterium
GACCGCAGCAATTCGGGTGGGCACTCGCGTCGCAGGAGCTGCCGGGCGGTGTCGCGCAGCAGCTCCTGATCGGGCGAGAGCGTGAAGTCCACGGCTACCTCGTCCTCGGGAGGCCGAGGACGCGCTGGGCGATGATGTTGCGCTGGATCTCGGACGAGCCGCCGGCGATGGTGTTCGCGAAGCTCATGAAGAAGCCCATGACCCAGCGGCCGTCCTCCTCGCCGCGGTCGGGGTCCGCCACCGCCGCGTACGCGCCTTGGAGCTCCATGCCGTACTCCCAGACTTCCTTGCCGAGCTCCGACGTCGCCATCTTCATGAACGAGTGCTCGGGCGCCGAGCTGCCCTGGGCGAAGCTCGAGAACCCCTTGTATCCCAGGGAGCGCAGGCTGGCGGCGCGTTCGGAGAGCTCCGCGAGCCGGCGCCTGACGATCGGGTCGTCGATGAGGCCGCGGCGCGTCGCCAGGTTGACGAGCCCCTGGATCGTCGTCTCGAGCCGCGACACGCCCTCGACCCAGAGCCCCGCACGCTCGTGCGCGAGCGAGCCTTGTGTGATCCTCCACCCGTCGTTGAGCGTGCCGACGAGGTTGTCGCGCGGGATGACGACGTCGCTGAAGAACACCTCGGCGAAGTTCGCGGCGCCACTGATGTGCCGCAGCGGCCGGATGTCGATGCCGGGCGTATCCATGTCGAGGATGAGGAGACTGATGCCCTTGTGCTTCGGCGCGCTCGGGTCGGTCCGCACGTAGCAGAAGCATTTCTGCGCTGCCATCGCGTAGCTCGTCCAGACCTTCTGTCCGTTGACGACGAAGTGGTCGTCGTGCACTTCAGCCCGGGTGGACAAGCTCGCAAGGTCCGAGCCCGCGTTCGGCTCACTCATGCCGATGCACCAGATCGTGTCGCCGCGGATCGCCGCCGGCACGAGCTCACGCTGGTCGTCACTTCCGAACTCCAGGAGGCTCGGTGCGACGATCGCGTACCCGGGGAAGTGCATCGACCGAGGGACGCGACGCCGCGCCATCTCCTCCAGGTAGATGAGCGTCTGCACCGGGGTGCAGTTCCGGCCGCCGAGCTCAGGCGGGTATGCAGGGATCATCCACCCGTTGTCGAACAGTGTCGCCTGCCACGCGCGCGACCACGGAGGAATGAGGTCACTGTCATCCCGCTCGCCTGAATCCGCGTAATCGAAACCCTCGTCCGCTTCGTGCGGCACGTGCTCGTCGAGGAACTCGACCAGCTCGGCCCGGAATGCCTCTTCCTCGGGGCCCCACGCGAGCTGCACGCCTACCGCCCCGTGAACCTCGGGTCGCGGCGTTCCTTGAACGCGGCCATGCCCTCGACGAGGTCGCCCGACGTCGTCGCGAGCGACTGGGATGCCGCCTCGCGCTCGAGCGAATCGGCGAGATCGGTCTCGAAGCTCTCGTTGAGGAGTCGCTTCGACAGCCCGAGCGCGCGTGTCGGTCCGGCCGCGAGGCGCACCGCCAGCGCCGACGCCTCGGCCTCGAGCTCGTCGGGGTCGACGCACCGGTAGGCGAGCCCGAGGTCGACGGCCTCGGCGCCCGTGCATCCT
>DASYFC010000003.1:0-11705 GCA_036498645.1 Acidimicrobiia bacterium
GCCCAAACCTGGTACCGCGCGAGCGCGACACGGCACAACCGGTCGATCGCAGACTGGTCCTCGACGACCGCGAGATCGACGTCGAGTCCCGGCCGGCCGTCGGCGAGCTGGACGACGGCGGGATAGATCGCGAAACGCGGCCCGAACACGACGTGCCTACGCCGGCGCGCCGCGCTCCACGAGAAGAGCGTCGCGAACGCGTGCACCATCGCCTGCTCGGCGTCCGGGAGCACGGCCCTTCCATTGCCGTCGCGGTCGATGTGCGCGACCGGGTACGTGTGCTGGATCAACCGGAGTGCGGCGAGGCCGGCGTCCGCCTCGACGGCTGCGGACCCGAGCCACGGTTCGAGCTCGGACGCGAGCGGGTCGTCGCCGGCGTCTGCCCACACGCGCCCGGCGTCCTGGACGGCCGTGAAGTGATCGCGGAGTGCACGAACGGCCTCGGGCCAGGCCGGACCACTCGTCGCGTCGGCAAGTGCCGCGATGAGCGCGTGTGCCTCGAGATGCTCGGGCGGCAGCAGCGGCCCGTCGGCGCAGGCTGCCGCCATGGCCCGGAGCGCCGGCGCCCGCGACCTGCCGACGTCAGCGATGGCGCGGGACCACGACGCGGCCGGGTCGTACTTCTCCGGTGCGCACAGGAAGTCGGCCGCTGTCGCCAGCGCGACCTGGGACGCGCGCGGTTGGAGCATGGGGTTGCACAGCACGCCGTCCAGCTCGTCGGTGAGCTCCGGCTCCCGGCCGCGATAGGGGCCGAGGTGCAGGGACCGCTCCATCGTGCCGTCGTTGACGGGGTAGTTGTCCCAGAGGAGCGGACGCCGACCCGCGAGCGCGGTCGCCCACGCACGAGCGTCAGCCGCTCGGACAACGGGTGAGCACACGGTCGGGCCCGTCCACATCACGTCGACGTCTGCGGGGAGCCCGGCCGCGAGATCCTCGAGGTAGGACGTGGGTCGGGTGCCGACGTACTCCGTCGGGACGAGCGTCAGGCGGATGTCGGCTCGCCGGGAACGGAGTGAATCAAGTAGCCAGGCGGTGAGGTCGACTTGCTCGAGCGCGAGGCCGGGTCGATTCGGGATGTCGTCGAGTGCGAGGACGACCCACTCCACCCCGGCGTCGAGCAACGGCGCGAGCTTCTGCAGCAACGCGTCCTGGTCGCGCCCGCCTCGATAGTCGATGTCGAGCCCGGGGGACAGAGCGAAGCCGAAACGGGTGCTCAGTCGGGTCGCGTGCTCCGCGAGCGTGCGGAACTCTGCGATCTCCGCGGTGTCGTATGCGTCGCGCCAACGATCACGATGCTTCGGATCGCTCTTCGGCGCGTACACATACGCGTTCATGCCGCGTTCGGCGAGGAACTCGATCACCGCGAGCCGATCTCTGAGTGACCACGGCTGGCCGTAGAAGCCTTCGATGACTCCCCGCAACGGGACCGGCCGAGGCACTTCGGTAGGCTACCGACGACCTTCGGGGGGATTGCCGATGAGCCCGATGCCGGACCTGTTGCGGTTGCACGCGGATGCTTCGGGTGATCGCGCCGCGGTGATCGTCGACGCCGCCGGAGGCGGACGGCCCGCCGCAGTGACGTTCGAGGAGCTCAACAGCACCGTCAACCGGCTCGCGCACGCGCTGCGGAGCCTTGGGATGCAACCGGGGGAGCGCCTCGTCTGGTGCGGCCCCAACTCGCTCGAGGTGGTCACGACGATCCACGCCGCGCGCAAGGCCGGGCAGATCGCGGTGCCGCTCTCGTACCGCTTCAACGCCGACGAGATGCAGTACGTGATCGACAACTCCGACGCCACGCTCGTGGTTGTCGACGCCGAGCAGGCGCCACTCGTCGCCGAGATCCGCGACCGCATCCCGAAGGTGCGGGCCGTGATCGCCTTCGGCGGAGAGACGCCGGCCGGATTCGAGGCGTGGGACGACATCCTCGCGTCGCAGCCCGACAGCGACCCGACGGTGGACAAGGCGACCGCCGACGCAATCGGCGCGCAGATGCTCTACACGTCCGGCACGACCGGCAAGCCGAAGGGCGCGGTGCGCACGACGAGCGACCCGGTCATCGTCGGGGCGCTGCTGGCCGAGCTGGGCCTCGTTCCCGGCAACGAGGTGCACATCACGACCGGGCCGCTCTACCACTCGGGACCACTGGCGTTCGCTGTGATCAGCCACACGCTCGGGTGTCCGGTCGTCATCCTCCGCAGGTTCGACCCGGTGGCGTGGTTGCGCCTCGTCAAGGAACACGCCGTCACCAACACGTTCTCGGCACCGACGCAGCTCAAACGGCTTGTCACTCTGCCGCCCGGCGAGCTCGAGCGGGCCGACATGTCCTCGATGCGCTGCCTCATCGCGAACGCCGCCCCGGTGCCATACGCCCTCAAGCAGGAGGTGATCGCGAAGCTCGGCGAGGGCTTCCTCTACGAGGTGTACGGCTCGACCGAGCTCGGGATCGTGACGGTCCTCAAGCCCGCCGACCAGCTGCGCAAGCCGGGCTCGTGCGGGAAGGTCTACGGCGGGATCGAGGTGAAGCTGGTCCGGGACGACGGCACCGAGGCCGACGTCGGCGAGCCGGGCGAGCTGTTCATCCGTACCGGCCTGGCGATGGACGGGTACCACCGCACCGACGAGCAACTCGTCGAGCTGAGCGACAGCGGGTGGAAGTCGGTTGGCGACGTCGCGTATCGCGACGACGAGGGATACCTCTTCATCAACGACCGCAAGAAGGACATGATCATCTCGGGCGGTGTGAACATCTATCCCGCCGAGATCGAGGCCGTGCTCCACGAGCACCCGCAGGTGCTCGACGTCGCCGTCTTCGGCATCCCCGACGACGAATGGGGCGAGAGCGTCTACGCCGTGGTCCAAGCGAGGCCGGAGGAGACGATCGACCCCACCGAGCTGCGCGTTTTCGTCGAAGCGCGCGTCGCCGGGTACAAACGGCCCCGCCGGTACGAGCTTCGCGACGAGCTGCCGAGAACCGACGCCGGCAAGCTCCTGAAGCGGGTCTTGCGCGACGAGTTCTGGCGGGACCGCGCCACCGCGGTGTGACCCAGATCGTCACACGCACCCTGGCCGAGCACGAATCGAAACGCGTCCTCGCTGCGGCCGGCGTTCCCGTGCTCGACGAGCGCGTGGTCGAGACGCCCAACGAAGCCGTCGACGCCGCGCGCGAGGTCGCCCCCGGCGCGGCCGTGGTCGTCAAGCTCTGCGGCGAGGGCGTCGCCCACAAGAGCGAACGGGATCTAGTGCGACTCGGGCTGCACGGCGACGACGACGTGCGCGCGGCGTCAACGGCCCTGCTCAACGCGGCGGTACCCGCGGACGGGGCCGTAGGGGTCCTCGTGGCCCCGATGGTGCACGGGAGCCGCGAGCTGATTGCCGGCGTGCTCCGCGACCCGCAGTTCGGTCCGTGCGTGATGATCGGCGTCGGGGGAGTGCTCGCCGAGGCCCTCGCCGACGTCGCGTTCCGTCTCGTCCCGGTCGAACGGGTCGATGCCGGGGAGATGCTCGACGACCTCGCCGCGCAGCCGCTGCTCGGGCCCGTACGGGGCGAGCCGCCCGTCGACCGGCGTGCGGTCGCGGACGTGCTGCTCGCGCTCTCCCGCCTGGCCGTGGAGAACGCGGACATCGTGTCGGTCGACGTGAACCCGCTCGTCGTCGTGGATGGCCGCCCGGTGGCGGTCGACGCGCTGGTCGAGGTGAAGGCGTGACGTCGCTCTCGCCCGATCAGTGGCGCGCGCTGTTCGAGCCGCGCGGCGTCGTCGTCGCGGGCGCGTCGAGTCATCCCGGCAAGTTCGGGTTCGTCGCGCTGCACAACATTCTCAGGCACGAGTACCCGGGCGCCGTGTTCGCCACCAACCTCGAGGGGGGCGAGATCCTCG
Organism: Acidimicrobiia bacterium; assembly: GCA_036498645.1. Taxonomy (GTDB): domain Bacteria; phylum Actinomycetota; class Acidimicrobiia; order IMCC26256; family JACDBD01; genus JALZAA01. The sequence continues at coordinate 3,876 of DASYFC010000003.1, forward strand.
GGCGGCGCGTCCTCACCTCGATCGACGACCTGCCCGAGGGTGGCGCCGACCTCGTCTTCGTCTGCACGCCCGCCGCCGCCAATCTCGACCTCCTGAAGGCATGCGCGGCGAAGGGCGTCACGGCGGCCTTCGTCACCTCGGCGGGTTACGGCGAGGCGGGCGAGGACGGGCGGGCGGCAGAGCGCGAGCTCGTCGCGCTGGCACGCGACCTCGGCATGCTGCTCGTGGGCCCGAACGGCCAGGGCGTCGTATCGACTCCGGCTTCCCTGTGCGCGCAGATCGTGGCGCCGTACCCGCCGCCGGGCGGTATCGCCATCGTGAGCCAGTCCGGCAACTTCGTGTCGTCGTTCCAGAACTACGCCGTGCAGACGAGCATCGGCGTGAGCCGCGCGGTCTCGGCCGGGAACGCAGCCGCGGTCACGGTGCCCGACTTCCTCGAGTACTTCGCGGCTGACGACGCGACGACGGTTGCCCTCGCGTACGTCGAGGGCGTCTCCGACGGACGCGCGTTCTTCGAGCGGATCAGCAGCGTGGCCCGCCGCAAGCCGCTCGTCCTCCTGAAAGGCGGCGTGACCGCCGGAGGCAAGCGGGCCGCGGCCTCGCACACCGGAGCGCTCGCGTCGGACGAGCGGATCTTCGACGGCATGTGCCACCAGGCCGGTGCGACGCGCCCTGCCACCGTCGAGGAGGCGTTCGAAGCGGCAGCCACGTTCGCGACGCAACCGCTTCCGCGGGGCCCGCGCGTCGCCGTGCTCACGACCGCGGGCGGATGGGGCGTGGTCACCGCCGACGCCGTCACGCGGGCCGGGCTCGAGCTGCTCCGACTCCCTGACGACCTGCGCGCGGCCATCGACGCCAAACTCCCGCCCCGGTGGAGCCGAAACAACCCGGTCGACCTCGCCGGCGCCGAGACGCGTGACACGATTCCCGAGGTCATGGAGCTCATCGCCTCGCACGACGCCGTCGACGCGGTCGTGTATCTCGGGCTCGGCATCCAGTCGAACCAGGCGCGCCTGATGCGCACCGGTCCCTTCTATCCCGATCACGGGCTCGAGCGGATCGTCGCGTACCACGAGCGCCAGGACGAACGGTTCGCCCGCGCCGCCGCCGACATCTCGCAAGCCACCGGGAAGCCGATCCTCACCGCGACCGAGCTCGCGGTCGCCGACCCGGACAACGCCGGACCGCGGGCCGTCCGGGCGACCGGGCGCCTCTGCTACGCGTCGTCCAACCGCGCCGTGACCGCGCTCGCCCACCTCGCCCGGTACGCGCGCTTCCGGCAGCGGAGAGGGCTGTGACCCGCGACAACACCGCGCTCCGCCGGATCGTCGCCCTCGTCCTGGTCACGGCGGCAGCGGGCTGCGCGATCCTCGCCTTGCGGGGTGGCGACGCGCCGGGGGCGACGACCAATGCCAAGCGCCTGTCGACGCCGCTCTGGTCGCCGCGGCGGGTTCCCCAACCGATCGTTGACGCGGTCGGCGCGCAGCGCCTGCAGTCGCGGCTCGACGCCGAGCTCGGCGCCGGTCAGAGCTGCGTGGTGGTGCACGCCGGCTCCGGGGACGTCGCGTCGCACACTCCGAACCTCGCCCTCGCGCCGGCGTCGACAGAGAAGCTCCTCACCGGCCTGGCGGCGATGAGCGCGCTGGGGTCGGAGTTCAAGTACGAGACGAAGGTCGTGGCGCCTTCCGACCCCGCGAATGGGACTGTCGATCGGTTGTGGCTCGTCGGCGCGGGCGATCCTTCGCTCAGCACGCCGGACTACCCGGGCATGGTCGAGTCGAACCCGCTGCGGTACACCGAGGAGCAGGCGACCGGCCCGAGCAAGTCCACCACGTCGCTGGCCACGCTGGCGGATTCCATCGCCGCCGCCGGGGTGCGCAACATCCCGGGAGGTATCCAGGGCGACGACTCGCGCTACGAGGCGGTGCGCTACGTGCCGTCCTGGCCGGCCACGTACCGCACCGACCCCGAGGTCGGCCCGGTCGGCGCGCTGACCGTGAACCACGGGATGAGCGCGATCCAGCCGAAGCTCACGGCCGTGGACGATCCGGCGGTCTTCGCGGCGACGCAGCTCGGCGACCTGCTCCGGGCGCGCGGAGTGTCGGTCGGGACGCCCGGGCGGTCGACTGCCCCGGAGGGCGCCAAGCCGATTGCGTCGGTCCAGTCGGCGCCGCTGCACGACCTCGTGGCCGCCGCGCTCGAGTCCAGTGACAACCTCGCGATGGAGATGTTCGTCCGGGAGGTCGGCGTCAAGGTCGCGAAGCAGGGCACCACCGCCGCCGGCGCCAAAGCCGTCGTCGACAAGGTGCACGAGCTCGGGGTGCCGGTGGACGGCGTCGCGCTCGTCGACGGGTCGGGCCTCGACCGCGGCAATCGCGTGTCGTGCCAGACGCTGATGAGCGTCCTCGGCTTCGGTGCGCGTCCCGAGTTCAACGCGCTGTGGAGCGGTCTCGCGGTTGCGGGTCAGACGGGCACGCTCGCCGACGAGTTCCGCGGCTCGGCGCTCAACGGCAAGTTGCACGCGAAGACGGGATCGCTCCAAGGCGTGACAGGGCTGGCAGGGTTCGTGGACAACGGCCGCGCCGTGGTCTTCTCGTACCTCGCCAGCGGCGGTTTCAACCTCGCGACCGGGGTCGGCATGCGCGGAAGCGTGGCCGAGATCATCGGGCAGTTCCCCGACGCGCCCGCGGCCGATCAGCTCGTCCCGGCGCCGGGGCCGCCGACGCCGGCGGCGAATCGGTGAGCGGGTCGAGGGGCATGCTGGTTGCAGGAAGCGGCGACGGCGACGACAATCCCGGGCCGGCCGCGAAGGAGGACCTGTGAGCGATCCCGCGCCGAGCCCGGCGGACAGCCGGAACCCGCCGCTGCCTCAGCTCGTCACCGAGTTGTGGAACCTCATCGTCGCCTACCTCAAGCAGGAGACGGTCGTTCCCCTGCAGCAGCTCGGTCGGTGGATCGCGTTCGGCATCCTCGGCTCGCTGCTCCTCGGCGCGGGCGTGCTCCTGCTCGCGATGGCGGGCCTGCGGGCGTTGCAGGAGGAGACGGGCACGACGTTCACCGGGAACCTGTCCTGGATCCCGTACATGATCCTGTTCGTCGCACTCGTGGCCGGGGGCGCGATCACATGGAAAGCGCGCGGAGTCCGGCGCCGGCGAAAGGCATCTTCATGACGGGCGATGGCAACACCGATACGCGTCCGGGAACCGACCGACCGATCACGCGCGCTGATCTGGAAGCGAAGTTCAGCCAGCTGCGCGGCTCCACGGCGGCAACGGAAACCCAACGGAACGTCGGGCTCACGGCGGTCATCGTCGCCGGTGTGCTGTTCGTCATCGGCGCGTACCTCTTCGGACGGTTCCGCGGCCGCAAGCGCCGCACGATCGTGGAGGTGCGACGGGTTTGATGGACATCCTGATCCGCCTCGCGCGCACGGGCCTCCGGCGCGGCATCCGTTACGGATCACGACGATGGCTCATCACGGGGATCACAGCCGGACTCCTCGCGCTGGCACAGCGCGTCCTCACCGAGCCACCCAAGACCGTGTACAGCACCGAGCTCAAGCCCGGCGAGCGGCTCGAGATCCGAACCATTCCTCCAAACCCGTAGCCTTCTCGTCGAAGACCGCCCGGTAGCCTGGGGGGTCGTGAAGGTGGTGCTGCGCAACCCGCGGCGCGAGATGGAGATGCCAGGTCCGCTCACGGTGTCGGCGTTGCTCGAGCGGCTCGACGTCAACCCCGAGTCGGTGCTCGTCATCCAGGGCGAGACCCTCGTGACCCGTGACGCGCGGCTGTCCGACACCGACGTCGTCGAGATCCGTCCCGTGACCTCGGGAGGCGCGACGTGAAGTGCCGCGTCTGCCGGAAGCCGGCGGTGCTCGACATCCGCCGCCACAATGCCGCGTTCTGCCGTGACCACTTCTTGAAGCACTGTGCCGAGCAGGTCCGCCGGGCGATCAAGGACCACGACATGATCCGGGCCGGCGAGCGCGTCGTCGTCGCCGTGTCGGGCGGGAAGGACTCACTCGCCCTCTGGGACCTCCTCGTCGACCTCGGCTACCGCCCCGACGGGCTGTACCTGGGGCTCGGGATCGGCGAGTACTCCGAGGCCTCGGGACACGCCGCGCGTGCCTTCGCGCACGATCGAGGTCTCAAGCTGCACGAGGTCGATCTCGCCACCGACCTCGGTTACGACATCCCACGCGCCGCCGCGGCCACGCACCGAGCTCCGTGCGGCGCGTGCGGTCTGTCGAAGCGGCACCTGTTCAACGCGGTCGCCGTCGAGCACGGATACGACGTCGTCGCCACCGGCCACAACCTCGACGACGAGGCGGCCGTCCTCCTCGGCAACGTCCTGCGCTGGGAGACGGGCTATCTGGGTCGCCAGCAGCCGGTGCTGCCCGCGACACCGGGGTTCGCTCGAAAGGTAAAGCCGCTGTACCGGCTGGGGGAACGCGAGACCGCCGCGTACTGCGTGCTTCGCGGCCTCGACTACCAGGTCGAGGAGTGCCCGATGGCGGAGGGGAACCGGCATCTCGGCTTCAAGGAAGTGCTCGACTCGCTCGAGGACCGCTCACCCGGAGCCAAAGCCGCGTTCGTGTTCGGCTTCGTGGACCGCGCGCACGAATACTTCAGCGACGACGCCGGCGCGGAGCGCGAAGGCCTCCGGGAGTGCGCGGTCTGCGGATCGCCGACCACCAGCGACGTCTGCGCGTTCTGCCGGTTGCGGGAGCGCGTCGGCACCCGCGCCGAACACTCGCAGTAGGCGCCGTGGGACGCCCGTTCGCCGCCGGCGACCGCGTGTTGCTCGTCGACTCCAAGCGCCGCCGCCACCTGGTGACGCTGGCCGAGGGCGGCACGTTCCACTCGCACGCCGGGTTCGTGGAGCACGACGCGCTGATCGGACGCGAGGAGGGCTTGACCGTACGTACGACACTCGGCACGAAGCTCATCGCCGTCCGGCCGACGCTGGCCGAGTACGTGCTCAAGATGCCCCGCGGCGCGCAGGTCATCTACCCGAAGGACCTCGGACCGATTCTCGTCCTCGCCGACTTGTTCCCCGGCGCTCGGGTGCTCGAGACGGGGATCGGCTCGGGCGCGTTGACGATGACGCTGCTGCGCGCGATCGGACCGACCGGCCACGTGACGGGCTACGAGATCCGCGAAGATTTCGCCGACCGCGCCCGCAGGAACATCGAGGGCTTCCTCGGCCCCGATCTGCCCCTCGACATCAAGGTGCGCGACGCCTACGACGGCATCGACGTCCACGACCTCGACCGCGTGCTGCTCGACCTCCCGGAGCCGTGGCGCGCCGTCAAGCACGCCGAGGCAGCTCTCCGTCCGGGAGGCATCCTGCTCGCCTACCTGCCGACGATCGGCCAGGTGGCGCGCTTGCGCGAGGAGCTGGCGTCGTCGGCGTTCGGGATGGCGGAGACCCTCGAGGTCCTCCAGCGTCATTGGCACGTCGACGGCCAGTCGGTGCGACCTGACCATCGCATGGTCGCCCACACCGGGTTCCTCACCCACGCGCGCCTGCTCGTTCCCGGCGAGTGAACGCCCTCGACTTCATCGTCCTCGCGGCGATGATCGCGGCCGCCTACTTCGGCTACCGCCTGGGCTTCATCGCGCGGGTCGTGTCGTGGGCCGGGCTGGCCATCGGCATCGTGGTCGCGGTCGCGTTCGTCGACGACGTCACCGGCCTGCTGAGCGCACAGGCGTCGCAGACGAAGCTGTTCGTCGCGCTGGCCTTCTTCCTCGTCCTTGCCACCGGGGGCCAAGCGGCGGGGTACGCGGCCGGCGTCGCGCTTCGCAGCCGCCTTCCGTCAAGAGAGGGGCTCCACCAGAGCGATCGAGTGGGCGGGGCCATCGTCGGTGTGCTCGGCGTGCTCATCGCGGTGTGGCTGCTCGTTCCCGCGCTGACGAGCGCGCAGGGCTGGCCGGCGCGTGCAGCGCGCGACTCGCAGATCGTCCGGGCCATCAACCGGTACGCGCCCGACCCGCCACCGCAGGCCCAGCGGCTGGGCCGGGCCGTGGCCGAAGGGCCGTTCCCCGAGGTGTTCTCGCGCCTCAACGGGCCGAGCGGCGTCGGCGCACCTCCGACCCGCGCCGTCGCGCCGGACGTCGCCGCCCGCGTCTCCGCGTCGGTGCTCAAGATCCAAGGCCAGGCGTGCGACCAGATCCAAGCGGGGAGTGGGTTCGTCGCCGGTGCCAACCTCGTCGTGACCAATGCCCACGTCGTGGCGGGAGAGCCGCGCACCGAGGTCGACACGAACGACGGCCGGCGGCTGTCGGCCACGGTGGTGGCGTTCGACCCCGAGCGGGACCTGGCGGTGCTGCGCGTACGCAACCTCCGGCTGTTCGCGTTGCCGTTCGCCGATGGCGGTGTCGGCACGACGGGCGCGGTGTTCGGCCATCCGGGTGGGGGACCGCTCCGGATCGCGCCTGCACGTATCGCAGAGACGGTCAATGCCGCCGGTACCGACATCTACCGGACCGGACGCACGAGCCGGCGCGTGCACGTGCTCGCCGCCGAGCTCGCACCAGGAGACTCCGGTGGCCCGCTCGTCGATCAGCAGGGGCGGATGGTCGGGGTCGCCTTCGCGATCGACCCCGGGCAAGAGTCGACGGGGTACGCGCTCACGAGAGGCGAGGTCGACGCCGTTCTCGGCCCCGTGCTCAGGGGAGGCGGCCAGACGTCCGCAAATACCGGTCCGTGCGTCGTGGGATAGCGCGCGCTCGGGATTCCGGGCTCTGTCGATCTGAGTACCCGCTACTCAGGACGGCGGGGCTCGCATGGGGTGGGATGCAGTCATGACGCGGAAGACCAAGATCAGGCTCTGGATCGGGACGATCGTGATCGGCATCTTGATGATCCCGGCCGGGGTGGGCTGGATCGTCTACACGGTGACGCAGACCGGCCACTACGACCCCAACGCCGAGTTCACCGACCCGAACACCCACGTCACTTCGCACGGCGGATACACCAGCAGCTCGCCGCTGCCGTTCCTGGGGTTCGCGCTGAGCTTCGCCGGGGGGATCCTGATCACCGTGGGGTCGCTCGGGCTGACATTCGGTTGGCTGAGCGGCAGCGACGATGACGACGACACCTACACGTCGACGTCGGCGGCGTTCGCCCGATCTACCCCGACCACACGGATCGGGTGGGGCGCCGAGTCGCCGCCGGGGGAAAGCTGAGCACGCGAGCGTGCGAACGCGAAGAAGCCCGGGTGCTGGGACCCGGGCTCCGTGACGATCCCGTGACGCGCGTGTATCGGTCGAGTCAGTCGACCTCGATGAAGATGCACTCGCCGGGGCACTCCTCGGCCGACTCGATCACCGCTTCCTCCATGCCGCCGGGCACGTTGGCGAGGCCCTCGGCGCCGCCGGGGTTCTCGAAGACCTTGGCGCCCTCCTTGACGTAGGCGAGACCGTCGTCGAGCAGGGTGAACACGTCGGGGGCGATCTCTTCACAGAGGCCGTCGCCGGTGCAGAGGTCCTGGTCGATCCAGACCTTCATCGTGGCGCCTCTCCTCGGTCGGGGTGTTGCGTGGACAGGGTGTGTCGGTGTCGGTGTGTCGGGGGTCACCCACCTCAACCTCACCGACAAGGCTAAGACCCCAAATGTATCTCGTCAATTTGTCAAGCCGCCGTAGGGTAAATTTTAGGCCTGCAAAGTGCCCCGGGACGCAGAGAACCCGGGTGTAGGGTGCGCGGCGAGCGCCCGTCCGCAGTGGGAGGTGGTCACGTGGCCTCCGAGCACGAGCGACGCCTCGGAGAATACGAACGCCAGGTCGGCGAGCTTCAGCAGCAGGCGAAGGCGCTGGAGGAAGAGGTC
>DASYFC010000004.1:0-12782 GCA_036498645.1 Acidimicrobiia bacterium
CCTTCACGTTGTTCGTGAGCAACCCGACCTTGAGCCCGTCGCTCCGGAGGCGCCGGATCCGGTGCACCACCGGCCAGTGGATGCCGAGCGGCATGTCACGTGTGAAGCGCTGATAGGCGTCGAGGTCGATTTCTCGGCCGATCACCTCAGGTGCGCGTTGCACGACGCCGGCCATGTACTCCTCGAAGCCGATCTCGCCCACCTCGAGTCGGTGCCAGTCGTGAGTCACGGCGAAGGCGCCCTCCGGGACTGCGCCGCCGATCGGGTCGCCGCCATCCGGGTTGCCCTCGGCGCCGATGTACGCGGTTTCGCCCGCGGAGGCGGCGGCTTCGCCGACCGCCGGAGCAGGAGCTGGAGCCTGCGACAGCGACCGATCACCGAAGATCAGTTCCAGGACCGAGCCGGGCGGGTAGCCCATGTCGGTCTCGAAGCGGCCGATGCCACGGAACAGCGGGCTCGAGATCACGCCTCCGTAGTCCCAGATGACTGCTTCGACCGGCGCGTCCACCCGTGAAGGTTACCGACGCCTACCGAAGGCCGGTCGAGAAGACGATGATGACGGCGGCGCCGGCGGCGATCCGGTAGATGACGAACGGTGTGAACGTGTGCGTCTGCAGGAACCGCAGCAGCAACGCGATCACGAAGAACGCGCTGACGGCAGCCGCCAGCATGCCCCACAGGAACGGCGCCACGTAGTTGTCGGGGATGCCGCCGTCGCGCGCGACCTCGAGGCCCTTGAAGAGCCCGGCGCCGGCGATGATGGGCAAGCTCATCAGGAACGACAATCGGGTGGCAGCCGTGCGATCGAAGCGGAGCCACCGGCCCATCGAGATCGTGATGCCCGAACGGGACACCCCGGGCTGCAGCGCCACCGCCTGCGCGCCGCCCATCAGGAGCGCGTCGCGCAGCCGGAAGTCGTCCTGGTGGCGCCGGTTCGGGAGCCGGTCGGCGAGGTACAACACGACCGCGAACACGATGAACATGACCCCGATGAGGACGGGCTGGCCGAGGTGGTCCTCGATCACGCTCTCGAACGCGGCGCCGAGGATCGCGCCCGGCACGGCCGACAGCAGCAGCAGCCACGCGATGCGCTCGTCGACCGACCGGATCGAGCGCCGCCACAACGACCGCCACCCAGCCGCGATGTAGCGGGCGAGGTCGTGGCGGAAGTACCACGCTGCGCCCACGAACGTGCCGACGTGCAGCGCGACGTCGAACGTCTTGTTCAGGCTCGGGTGATCTGTCAGCTCGGTCCACTGGAACAGCTCGGGGACGAGCAGCAGGTGACCGCTCGACGAGATCGGCAGGAACTCAGAGAGGCCCTGGACGAGGCCGAGCACGATCGCGTGGAGGATCGGCACGGCGGGGGAGCCTATGTGGCGGCGGTCTGTGGCAGGTCACCGAGCGGCATCTTCAGGCGGGACCAACGCCAGGGTGACGACCCCCGCCGCATCCGCGAAGGCGAGCCTGGGCGCGTCGTCGTCGGCGACGAGGAGCGTGACCCCGAGGCCGGCTCTGTTGCCGGCGCCGGCGCGGGTCTCCACCGCGGCGGGCGCGTCATCGGTACCGAGCACGAGCACTCCTCGCGCCGCGACGACGGTCGGCGCGCTCCCGGCCGTGGCGTCGTTCGACTCGAACGTCACGAGCACGTCGACCGAGCTGCCCACAGGCGGGCGCAGAGCGTCTCGCGCCACGATGCGCAAGGCTCGCATGCCGGGCGGGAGCGCACCGTCCAGGCCGGTGCGGCGGCGCGGCGCGAGGTTGCCGTCGAGCACGAACGCCCCGCGCACCAGCGGGACTGCGACGACACGCCGTTCTGCGGCGTGAGATGACACTGCACCGGAGGGAAGCTGCGAACGGTGGACCGTGCGCGACCGGAGGTCGCCGCGACCGATCCTCGAGCCGAGGGGAAGGTCACGAGCGGCGACGGCGACGGATCGCGGCGCACCGAGCGAGTGGGCGCGCCGGTGCAGGGCGGCCAGGTCGGTCGCGACGAGAACCGCCGTCACGACGGCGACGAGGATGGCGCCGAGCCACAGAAGCACAGCGCGCGGTGAACGGCGAGACATATCGGATCCCCTTCTCGAACGGTGACGCGCCGGCGCGCGCCGTGAAGGGGAGGTGAATCGGGGAGGAAGTGGAGAGAGTCGCTCGCGTCGGGCGGAGTTACTTCGAGGACGTGTCGCGCTTCGAGCCGGCGCTCTTCGTCGGCTTTGAGTCCGTGGACGTCTTCGCGTCCTTCGACTCCTTCGCGTCCTTCGTCTTCTCGCTCTTCGAGCCCTTGCTGTCGGACTCGCCGCTCGAGCCGTTGCCGCTCGCGGCGCCGTCCTTGGCCGGCTCCTTGTCGCGGGACCCGCCCCTGCGGCCCGCGGCCCGGCTGTCGGTCCGGTAGAAGCCCGACCCCTTGAGGACGATCCCGGCCGGGGCCATCACCTTGGTGACCGACCCGCCGCAGCCGGGATGCTTCTGCAGGGCGTCGTCGTGGATGGACTGCCAGAGCTCGAACTGCTCACCGCACTTCGCGCACCGGTACTGGTACGTCGGCATCGCCGTCCTCGGCTCCCGTGCCCCGGCGACCGCCGTTGGCACTCTCTGTATTCGACTGCTAATCCTACCGGAGTGCCGGGCGTTTTGCTCCTCCTCCCCCTCGCCTATCTGCTCGGTTCGTTCCCCACGGCGGCGCTCGTGGCCCGGGCCACCGGCCACGACGTCCTGACCGAGGGGTCTCGCAACCCGGGCGCTTCCAACGTGTACCGGCTCGCGGGCTGGAGGGCGGCGTTGATCGTCTTCGTCGGCGACTTCGCCAAGGGCGCGGTCCCCTCGGCGGTCGGCCTCGTCATCGACGGCCATCGGGGCGCCTTCCTGCTCGGCTTCGCCGCCGTCGTCGGCCACGTGCTGCCGATCACGTTCCGCTTCCGCGGCGGGCGCGGCGTGGCGACGGCCGGTGGGGTGCTCGCCGTCATCTACCCGCTGATCGCGCTCGGGCTCGCGCTCGTGTGGTTCGTGATCGCGCGCGGATTCAAGAAGGCGTCGGTGGCGTCGATCGTCATCACGGTCGCGTTCCCCGTGCTCGTCGCCGTGACCGGTAACTCGTGGGGAGACATCCTCATCACGTCCGGGCTCGCCGTCGTGATCCTCGCCCGTCACGTACCGAACCTGCGCCGCCTGTTCCGGGGCGAGGAGCACGGGCTCGGGCCCGAACCGCCGGGCGGTAGCGTCTCGGAGTGATGACCACGGTGCGCAAGGCCGTGATTCCCGCCGCCGGGTTGGGGACGCGCTTCTTGCCGGCGAGCAAGAGCATCCCGAAAGAGATGCTGCCCATCGTCGACCGTCCGACCATCGAGTACGTCGTCGAAGAGGCAGTCCGCGCCGGTATCCGAGACATCCTCGTGGTGAGCGGTCGGGGCAAGGGACCGATCGAGGACCACTTCGACCGCGAGCCCGAGCTCGAGGCGGCGCTCGAGCAGAAGGGCAAGCACGATCTCCTGAAGCAGGTACAGGCGCTCGCGGACCTCGCCGACCTCCACTTCGTCCGCCAGCACGAGCCGCTCGGCCTCGGCCACGCGGTTTCGGTTGCCCGCCAGCACGTTGGGAACGAGTCCTTCGCGGTGCTGCTCGGCGACGACGTCATGGTCGACGATGCGGCCCTGCTGCGCAGCATGATCGAGATCCACGATCGGGAGCAGGCGTCGGTCGTCGCGTTGCTCGAGGTCGAACCGGACGAGATCTCGTCGTACGGGTGTGCGGTGGTCGAGCCGATCAACGGGGATGAGTTCCGGCTGCGGTCGGTGGTGGAGAAGCCGAAACCGGAGGACGCTCCATCCAACCTCGCCGTGATCGGCCGCTACGTCTTCCGTCCCGCCATCTTCGACGCCCTCGACCGCATCGAGCCGGGCGCCGGCGGCGAGCTCCAGCTCACCGACGCCATCGGCCTGTTGCTGAAGGAGGAGACGGTCATCGGACGGCGGTTCACGCACGGCCGCTACGACGCGGGCATGAAGGTCGACTACCTGCGGGCCAACCTCGAGCTCGCGCTCGACCGGCCCGACCTTGCGGCGGACGTGGAAGCGATGATCGTCGAGGTCGTGCGCCGGCGCGGCCTCGCCTGATCGGTCTCGTGATCCCCCTCGCGGACGTCCAGCGCGAGATCCTCGGCGCGGTGGCGCCGCTCGCGCCGGTGACGGTTCCGGTACGCGACGCGCTCGGCCTCGTCACGACGCGCGACGTGATCGCCGGTGAGGCGGTGCCGCCGTTCGCCAACACCGCCATGGACGGCTACGCCGTGCGCGCCGACGACACGACCGGCGCGAGCCCCGAGGCGCCGGTCCGGCTGGCGGTCGCCGGGGAGCTGCCGGCCGGTCGGGCGCCCGAGCAGCCCGTCGGGGAGGGCGAGGCCATCCGGATCATGACCGGCGCACCCATGCCGGACGGCGCCGACGCCGTGGTGATGGTCGAGTACACCGAACGCGATGGCGACGCGGTGCGGGTGTTGCACGCCGCGCGTCGCGGCGATCACGTGCGCGCCGCGGGTGGAGACCTCGCCGCAGGCGACCTGGTGTTCCCGGCCGGCACCGCGCTCGGCCCCGCGCACCTCGGCGTCTTGAGCAGCTCGAGCTTCGAAGACGTCGAGGTGGTGCCACGGGCACGCGTCGGCGTCCTCTCCACCGGCGACGAGCTCGTCGAGCGCGGGCCGTTGCGCCCGGGACAGATCCGCGATTCGAACCGCCCGATGCTGCTCGCCCAGGTCGCCGACGCCGGTGCCGACGCCGCCGACCTCGGCCTCGCGCCCGACGACGAGAGCATCATCACGCGCACGCTGGAGGACGCCATCGCCGGCTGCGACGCCGTTCTCACGAGCGGAGGCGTCTCGGTCGGGGACTTCGACTACGTGAAGGCGGCGCTCGGACGCCTGGGGCGGATGCAGCCGTGGCAGGTCGCGATCAAGCCGGCCAAGCCGCTGGCGTTCGGCGTGATCGACGGGACGCCCGTGTTCGGCCTCCCCGGCAACCCGGTGTCCTCGTTGGTGAGCTTCGAGCTCTTCGCCCGCCCCGCGCTGCTCCTGATGATGGGGCACGCGGCGCGGTTCCGGACCGAAGTGATCGCGACAGCCGAGCGAGCCATGCCCCGCAAGCCGGACGGGAAGCTGCATCTCGACCGGGTGCGGGTGCGCGCCGACGGCGATACCTACCTCGCTGCCCGCACCGGCGATCAGGCCAGCAACGTGCTCTCCGCCACTGCGGCGGCCAACGGCCTCGCCCTGTTGCCCGACGGCGACGGCGTCCCCGAGGGCGGCGCGGTCCGGGTCATGCGCCTCGACTGGCCCGCCGACCACTGATGCGTTTGCCCGGCGTCGGCCGGGCGCCTCCCTGAACGCACCGGCCGAGTAACGCCCTACCCTGGACGCATGGCCGCGCCTGTCCCGCTCGTCGATCCGTTCGATCGGCGCGTCAAGGACCTCCGCATCTCGATCACGGACCGGTGCAACTTCCGTTGCACGTACTGCATGCCGGCCGAGGGCATGAAGTGGCTACCCCGTGACGAGCTCCTCACCTACGAGGAGCAGGCCCGGATCGCCCGCGTGTGTGTCGAGCGCTTCGGGTTCGAGGCGATCCGCATCACCGGTGGGGAGCCGACGCTGCGCGCCCACCTGCCCCGTCTGATCGCCATGCTCGCCCCCCTCGATGTCGATCTCGCGCTCACCAGCAACGGCGTGAAGCTGCCCGAGATGGCGCACGACCTCGCCGGTGCCGGCCTCCGGCGCATCAACGTCTCGCTCGACTCGCTCCGCCCCGACACGTTCGCGGCGCTCACGCGCCGCAACGACCTCGAGCGCGTCCTCGCCGGCGTCGACGCCGCGATCGACGCCGGCCTCGACCCCGTGAAGGTGAACTGCGTCGTGATCAGGGGCGTGAACGACGACGAGATCGTCGACCTTGCCGCCTACGGGCGCGCCAAGGGCGTCGGTCTTCGCTTCATCGAGTTCATGCCCCTCGACGCCGAGGGCACGTGGTCCATGGATCAGGTCGTCCCTGCCCGGGAGATCCTCGATCGCGTCCACGCTGTGTTCCCGCTCGAGGCAGAGGTGGCGCCCGGCGACACCGAGCCCGCCACCCGATACCGGTACCTCGACGGCGCCGGCGACGTCGGCGTGATCCCGAGCGTCACCGAGCCGTTCTGCGACCACTGCGATCGCGTGCGCGTGACGGCCGAGGGCAAGTTCCGCACGTGCCTGTTCGCGCTGGAAGAGTTCGACCTGCGGGCGATCCTGCGGGACTCGACCGGCGCGCACGAAGATCACGACGACGTTCAGATCGACGACAGACTCGCGTCCGAGATCGAGCGGGCCGTCGGCACGAAGTGGGCCGGGCACCGAATCGGACAGGTCAATTTCGTGCGCCCTGCTCGGTCCATGAGCCAGATCGGCGGCTAGCCCTTACACTCGCGCTGGCGGCGAGGGCGGCTTAGCCGACCGGTGCCGCAGGAGCCCGAGCCTGCGAGGGCGACCAAAGGAGCACTCTTGTCGGCATCGGAGTTCACGCACCTGGACCCGCTCGGGCGGGCCCGGATGGTCGACGTCTCGTCCAAGGAGGCGACGCACCGTCGGGCCGTCGCCCGCTGCCGGGTGGTCATGGAGCCCGAGACGACCTCGAAGATCGCCGCCGGCGCGATCAGCAAGGGCGACGTGTTCGCCGTCGCCCGGGTCGCCGGCATCCAGGCCGCCAAGCAGACGCCGAACCTGCTCCCGTTGTGCCACCCGCTTCTCGTCGGGTCCGTGTTCGTGAACTTCCGGATCGAGGACAGCCACGTCGAGGTCGAGGCGCAGGTCGACACCGTCGACCGCACCGGCGTCGAGATGGAGGCAATGACCGCGTGCGCCGTCGCCGCGCTCACGATCTACGACATGTGCAAGTCGATCGACCGCTCGATGACGATCGGCGACCTGACGCTGTGGGAGAAGACCGGCGGCCGCTCGGGGATGTACCGCCGCCCGCCGCCGCTCGACGACGACGACTTGGGCATCTGACGGGCTTGCCGGTTTCGGCGAGCGTTGAGGGTCCACCTCTTGCCCGACGTGCGTTGTTAGCGTCGACGACACGCGGAAAGTGGCGGAGAAACCTTGGGCATCCCTGTCCTCTTGATCCTTGCAGTGCTGTGGGCGGCCGTACTGGTGCCGCCGGTGCTGCGGTCCCGGTCGGAAAGCCGTCGGGGCGGGATCGGTGACCTCCACTCCCGGCTGGGCACGCTGACCCACCGCTCTGCGCGGCCAAGGTCGACGGGATCCCGGGGCAGCCGGGTCCCCCTGCGTCCGGTCCCGCCGCTCACGGCCCCGACGCGCTCCCGAGGGCCCGGCGGCCGCTCCGCCCCTGGTCAACGTGCCTCGACGGGTGCCGGCGCCCTATCCTCCCAGGAGATGACTCCAGCCCAGAAGCGGCGGCGGACCGTGCTGGCGATCCTCATCGGCGGTGCCATCCTCAGCCTCGGTCTCGCAGTCCTGGTGAGCCCGATGCTGTGGATCGCCCATGGGGTTGCCGACGTCCTCCTCGCCGTCTACCTGTACCTGCTCGTGCTGCACCGGCGCGGCTCGCTGGCGTCCACCGTGGACGACGACTTCTGGGGCTCGCGGCCCGCGTCGCCGCCCCGACCGGTGGCGCTCGCGCATCCCCGCGCTCCGGCGCGCCCGGAGTTGGCGCCGCTCCCGGGGGCTTCGAGGCCGCGCCGATCCGCCACGGGCTAGCGACCCGAGCGGCGGCGACAGTTGGCGACCGACCGGTCCGCCGAGCTCGCGGCTGCCGGGAACGGCGCTCGCGACGTCCTCGAGGAGAAGCACCGCGCCCGCGAGATCACGTACAACGCCTCCCGCCGCGCGATTCGGGCGTGCGCGTCGGCGATCCGGGCCGTGCACCGGCGCGAGTTCCTCGCCGCGCGCGAGCTGATCGCGGAGGCCGCCGCGTTCCTCGCCGAGGCCGACGCCGCTCTCGACGGTCACCAGGACGTCCGCTACGGCGGCAGCCTCCACGATGCCAAGAAGGAGTTCGCCGAGGCGAACCTCACGCTCGCGTTCGTGTCCGGCCAGCCGATCCCGGGCGCCGAGGAGCTGCGCGTCGAGACGCCCGCGTACCTCAACGGCATGGCCGAGGCGGCGAGTGAGCTCCGCCGCCAGGCGCTCGACTGTCTCCGGCGCGGCGAGCTCGGGGAGGCGGAGAACCTCCTCGCGGTGATGGACGACGTCTACACGGTCCTCATCACGATCGACTACCCGGAGGCGCTCACCGGCGGGCTGCGCCGCGCCAGCGACGCGCTCCGCGGCGTGCTCGAGCGCACCCGGGGCGACGTGACCAACGCGCTCGTCATGGCGAGGATGCAGGACGCCATAGAGGGCGAAGCGCCGAGGCGCGACGGGTAACCTGGCTCGTTCCCGGGGGTGTAGCTCAGTCCGGTAGAGCGCTACGTTCGCAACGTAGAAGTCGTGGGTTCAAGTCCCATCACCTCCACTCGCATTTGAGCTGGTCATGTGGCTACCGCGACGTGAGTACGGCTCACCTAACGGCCCTGGCCTTCAGTCGTGCCACAAACGTGCCACTACGGCGCTACACGGCGTCGTTGGGTGACCGATCTCTAGCGCCTACGACCTCGCTAACCGCGAGTCGCAGGGTTTCCGTGGCGCGGGTAACTGCCGACCCTGCTCAAATACCGCAAAGCGGTCGTGCGACAGTGTTCGGTGCGCTGGTCGAAGGGCAGTGCAGGACGTCGAACTCCTCCCGGAGCGACCCGATCCCGACCCGAGTCGACCCGGCCACGGCCATGCCAAAGTGCGGGGCATGGACCTCGCGCTGCCTCGCAAGATGCTCCGTACCCTCGAGCCATACCACGGGATGATCTATTTCGTCCCGGAAGCGAACGACGCGTATGAACGCATTGGTTTGCGGGGCCGGCGCATGGGTTATTTCGCGTCGCGTTCAGCCGCGATGGGCGCGGTTAGCGCCGAGGTCGTGATCGCGACGTTCTTCAACTTCTCCCCCGATGTGGTTCGCCGCGCAATTCCGGCGGCGTGGCAGCAAGCCGCGCCCACTGAAGTCGTCGACGCACGGCTCGGAGCTGCCGACGCCGCGCTCCGGCGCATGCTGGGAGACGCGATCACGAGCGACGCGATGCGCGAAGCTGCTGATCTCTCTCGAGCGGCAACCGCAGGTTGCTTCCGAGAAGGGCATCCACTCTATGCAAGCCACGCGGCCCAACCGTGGCCCGACGATCCGCATCTCGTGTTGTGGCACGCGCAGACCTTGCTACGCGAGTTCCGCGGCGACGGTCACGTCGCGGCGCTCGTCGCCCAAGGCCTCACCGGATGCGAGGCGCTCGTCGTGCACGAGACGACCGGCGACATCGCAGCAGGTCTGTTGCAAGCGAGCCGAGCGTGGCCCGACGCCGACTGGGCGGCGGCCGTCGACCGCGTACGGAACCGTGGCTGGCTCGCCGACGATGGCTCGCTCACGATGGACGGACGCGCGGCACGAGCATGGGTCGAGGATCGCACCGACGAGCTCGCGCTCGTGTGTTGGCAACAGCTCGGCGAAGCGCAGTGCAGCCGGTTGCGCGAGCTTGTGCGACCGTTCAGCCGGACGATCGCCGACCAAAGTCTCGCGTTCGCTCGGCCGTGGGATGAGAATTAGGGCGGTAGAAAGCTTGCGTCGTTGGCCATTCAGATCGCTGAATCGTTGGAAGTCAGCAGATCCTCAAGCGGCAGTTGTGGTGCAGATGACAGCGACTCCGAAGGCGAATCCGTGCTTGCGAGAACCTGTATCGCTCGATGACTGCGGTGCCTAATGACCCGAACGGTTCCTGGCCATCATTCCGAAGCAGCGAGTGCGGCGAGCGAAGCCGTCCTGGCGTCGTGGCAGATCCGGGATTTGATGGTCGCGCTATGGGGCGCATCGCCGTCGATCTGATGTCGCAAGCGGAGTGGCCCTGTGAATCCTGACATCGCGCCGACCGCCCTCGACGAGTTGATCCTCACGGTGGTCGTCGACAACGCGACCGACACCCTGTCGAGTGTCGATACCGGCATCCCGCAGCTTCCTGAGGTCGTGTCGCTACTCGGTCGTATCCCGCCAACCCGACGCTACGACGGTCATGACGCGATCGCAGTGTTCGACCATTTCTGCGTGGCGTGCCATGGACTCTCGGTACTCGTTCGAGGGCGACGAGGTGACGAGTCGCACACAATGTTGTTCGACGTCGGTCCGTACGGCGACGTGTGGATCGACAACGCAGCGCGGCTCGACATCGACCTGGCCAGCATCGAGGCGATCGTTCTTTCACACTGGCACTGGGACCACAGCGGCGGCCTTTCGACCGTGATCGCTGCGATCGCCGCGGCGCGGCAGCGCGTTGGCACCATCGACCCGGTCGTTGTCGACCTTCATCCCGACCGGCCTGACCAGCGCGGCTTCGTAACGCCCTCGGGCACCGTCATGATGTTGGCCGAGGAGCCAACGCCCAGCGAGATGACGGACGCTGGTGGCCGAGTCAACCATCACGACGAGCCGCACCGCGTCGCGAACGGCTTCTTCGCAGTGAGCGGACTCATCGACCGCGTGACCAGCTACGAGACGGGCACCGAAACTCACGTGAGCTTCCGAGGCAACGTTGGCCGTGCTGATCCGGTCATCCTCGACGAGCGTTTCGTCGCGGCCCACGTGCGTGGACGTGGGGTGAGCGTGCTTTCTGCTTGTTCGCATGCAGGCATTGTCAACGCCTGTCTCGCCGCACAACGCCAGTTCCCCGGCGTGCCAATCGACGTTGTGCTCGGCGGCTACCACCTTGCGGGCGCAGCGATGGAACCACGCATCCCGGCCACCGTCGACGACCTCGACCGTTTGATCAGCCCACGCGTCGTCGCGCCCGCCCACTGCACCGGTTGGCGCGCCGCGCACGCACTTGCCGAGCGATTTTCCCCAGGGCGATTCGCCCCGAGCGTGGTCGGCAGCAGCTACAAACTCACCGCACCGCCGAAGGCTACCGACAGCAGCGCCTGACCGCATCCCACTGGCCATCGGCGGGCTCGTCGCCCTCCGGAAGCGCAAGGAGCCCATCCTGCCGATGGTGGCGTTGGCCGCGTTGGTCACGATCACGGCCGCGCTCTTCTACGGGATCATTCGATTCCGAACCCCCGCCGATGTCGCAATCGTCACCTGCGCCGACGTCGCGCTCGATGCGGCCTGTGGCGCGCCCTTCGCTACACCATGGCGAGAGCGCCACAGCGCTCGGGCACGCGAGCGCAGCGGGCGCCGCTCCTAGCGTGCAGGCCGGCTCCAGCTACGCCAGCCCGCGATCCGACGCCTCCACTGTTAGAACCGCGGGCCATTGGCTCCTCGATACGCGTACTGCTGAATGCGATGCTGGTCTCGCGTCTGCTCGGCAATCCGCGCGATCTTCGCTGTCACGGCGGTCGCGCGCAGAGGGCAACGGTGAACGTCTCGCTGGTGGGCTTCACGAAGGGCGAGGGGAGGACGCCGTCGAAGGCTTCTCCACCACCGTGCGACCGCCCCCAGTCTTTCCCGGCCTATTCGGCCTCGGCCTGCCTGTCGCACGTGCGATCACGTTGGGGGGTTTTCTCTTCCGGACTTCCGGGAAGTGATGAGGATCTCGCTACTGGCGTTGATCGGCTGGCGCGCCCAGCCAAAAAGGGTGGAGAAGAACATGATCGCTCACCGATTCAGCATCATTGCCTTTGTGCTCGCCGTTGGGTTCCTCACGGCGATCAGTAACGCGGCGTGGAGCGCGCCCACCGAAAGGGGCGGCAGCGACAAGGCTTTGCTCAAGGCCGGTGTCCTGGTCTCAAGAGATTTACCCAAGGGTTGGGCATCGCGGTCAGTTTCCCTGGGCTCTACCAACGCCTTGCAGGGCGTCGCCGGTTGCGAAGAACAGAGCGCTGCACTTGCTCTGGACCAGCGCCGTGCGCCGTCGCGAAGCTTCTACGACCCCGCAACTCCGGAGGGTGCTTTCACGTCCCAAGCCAGCAATCTTGTCCGAGTCTTCAAGAACTCCGCCCTCGCGGATCAGTTCCTCTCCGCGTACAAAGCGGGCACTGCCGCGGCGTGCCTGCACCAGACCAATGAGGACGAGTTCAAGCGACGGAACCCGAGCGCCACCATCGCCGTCACCGACTTCACGCCGGTGAGCGGTCTGGACACGATCGGCGACGACACCGTGGGTTACGCAGCAACGATTACCGCGTCCACGAGCGAACAGAGCATGATGACCGGCCCCCTGGACCTGATCTACGTTCGAGTTGGACGCGCAGTTCTCGGCTTCAAGTTCGGTGTGCAGAGCCAAGGCGTGCCTCAACTGGCAGACATCATTCGCCATCCCGTCCAGCGGGTCGAGAAGGCGCAGCGGTAAGCAACGCCGTATTGAGCTTGTCCGGGAACCGTTCACGCGAGATGACCCGCCTCGACAGATGATGCATTGCCAGTAAGGCTTCTCGAACGGCTCGACGCAGGCCGACTCTTCGGTAGGCCGAACCTCACCGGCCGCCGGTCGTAGTTGCGTGCCGCAGGTAGTCGGTGGCTCGGAAGCATCCATGGATGTGGTCGTTGATCACTCCGACGTTCTGCATGAAGGCGTACAGAACCGCGAGTACGAAGGGCAGAATTGCTCCATCGCGCGCGCCCTCGAGCTTGTGGGCGAACGGTGGACCCTTCTGATCATTCGCGACGCTTTCTTGGGGCTTCGACGCTTCGACGAGTTCCACGAGAGCCTCGGGATCTCCCGCAACGTCTTGG
>DASYFC010000005.1:0-3563 GCA_036498645.1 Acidimicrobiia bacterium
GGCAGTCTCGACGCCCGTGCCGATGTTCAGGATGAGGCCGTCACCGCGGTCGGCGGCGCGCACGAAGGCGTCGACGACGTCGTCGACGTAGACGAAGTCGCGCGTCTGCTCGCCGTCCCCGAAGATCGTCGGACGCATCGGCTCGATCAACTGCCCGGCGAAGATCGCGATGACGCCCGCCTCGCCGTGCGGGTCTTGGCGCGGGCCGTACACGTTCGCCAGCGCGAGCACCGTGTACTCGATGCCGTGCGCCGCGCGGTAGTAGTGGAGGTAGTCCCCGACCGCCTTCTTCGAAACGCCGTACGGCGACACCGGCGCCTGGCGGTGGTCCTCGCCGACCGGTACCACTTCCGGCACGCCGTAGAGCGTCCCCCCGGAGCCGGCGAACACGATCTTGCCGGTCCCCGCCTCCACCGCGCCCTCGAAGACGTTGAGCGAGCCCTGGATGTTGATCTCGGCATCGAGGGTCGGTCGCGCGACGGACTCGCGCACGGATGCTTGCGCCGCGAGGTGGAAGATCGTGTCGGGCTTGCGCCGGATGATGAGGTCGCTGACGTCCGGTCGGCGGATGTCGAGGCGATGGAACGTGAAGCGGTGATTGCGAGCGGCCCGCGCGTCGGTCAGGTTCGCGAGAGTCCCGGTCGAGAGGTCGTCCACGGCGTCGACGTCCCAGCCCTCGGCGAGCAGGCGGTCCACGAGCGTGGACCCGACGAAACCGGCACCGCCGGTGACGAGCGCTCTCACCGGGTCGTCGGGACCTGGACCGGCACGCGAGCACCGGAGAACCTCGATCCCGCCGCGATCACGGCGGAGGCCCCGATAATCGTCCCGTCGGCGGCGACGGCCCCCTCCTCGAGCATCGCCTCCGGGCCCAGCACCGCGTGGAGAGCCGAAGCGTCGTTCCCGACGCACGCCCGCTCGAGAATGACCGACCCCACCACTCTCCCGCCCTTCTCGACCGAGCTTCCGGCGCCGAGCACGGCCTGGCTCACGTGCGCGCCCGAGGCGATGGTGACGTCGGGGCCGAGCAGCACCGGGGGCTCGACGCGCGCGTCGGCCGCGATCGAGACGCTTCCCTGCGTCCACACGCCGGGCGTCGTCTCGATCGCGCCGGGCGCGGGCGGCGCGCCGAGCGCGCCCGCCAGCACATCGGCGTGCGCTTCGAGGTACTTCGCCGGCGTCCCGATGTCGATCCAGTAGGCGTCGCTCTGCAACGCGAACAGGCGGCCGCGCCGGTCGAGCATGCGGGGAAACGTCTCGCGTTCGACCGAGACGGTCAAGCGCGGCGGGATGCGTGCGAGCACGGAGGGCTCGAGCACGTACGTGCCCGCGTTGATCCAGTGGCTGGGAACGCGGCCCGGCGGTGGCTTCTCGACGAACGCCATCACCTCGCCGTCGGGCCGTGTCGGCACGACACCGAACGCCGAAGGGTCGTCGACGCGACAGAGGTGGATGGTCGCCTCGCCACCGTGGGCGTCGTGGAATCCCACCATCTCGGTGAGGTCGACCGTCGTGAGCACGTCGCCGTTGCACACGACGAATCGCTCGTCGATCCCTGCGACGTCGGCCGCGTAGCGGATCCCGCCCGCGGTGCCGAGCGGCTCGTCCTCCACCGCGTACCGCAGAGTGAGGTTGCCGAAGCGGTTCTCCGGGAACCACGCCGCGAACGCGTCGGGCAGATACCCGAGCGACAACACCACCTCTTCGATGCCGTGACGGTCGAGCCAGGTCAGCTGGCGCTCGAGGAACGCCTGGTTGGCGATCGGCAGGAGCGGTTTCGGGGTCGTGTAGGTGAGGGGGCGGAGCCGGGTGCCCTCGCCACCCACGAGGACGATGGCTCTCACGAGGACGGTGGTGCCGGCGGGGTGGTGCTGTACGGCGTTTCGTCGCTCGGCTGCTGGAGCTGCTTGGCGTTGGGCGGCGGGCCCACGGCGGGATCAGCCGACAGGGAGTCCAGGGTGGTCCCGGCGGGACCGAAGATCAGGGAGATCTTGTCCTTGTCCTTGGGCTGGTAGTCGGCCGGGCTCCCCGACTGCTTCTTGCCGTTCACGTACCAGGTGAGCGTGCCGTTCTTCTTCGTGCCGTCGGCCTGCGTGCACGCGTCGCCGTTCTTCACCTTCACCGGCTTGCCGTCGGCACCGGCCCACAGGTCCAGCGAGTCCGAGCTCGCCGACCAGCCCCCGTACGTGAGGAAGCGCCCGACGGTGGCATGGCTCCCGCTCTCGGACGAGTTGAACGGGTGGATGTGGATCAGGCCGTCTGCGTGCGAGTGGATGCCGACCCGGATCTGGGGATTCCCGGCTTCGGTCTCGAACTGCGGCGCCGGCGGGAGCCACGCGCCGCAGTCGTTCACGTCGAGCGACGCGTGCCAGTGGTCGCCGGCCGCGCCGGTCGTCGGGTCGCCGGCCCGGGGCGCGGCGCTGGCTTCATCGCGCCGGCCGGCGACGGTCCAGACGAGCAAGGCGATGCCGACCACGGCGACGAGCGCGATGCCCATGTTCCAGCCGAACGACCCCCCGCGGCGCTTGGGCTTACGGTAACGAGCCCGGGCCTGCGCCCGGGCGTATCGGTTGCGGGACTTCGGCATGACGTGCCGAGATTACCCGGTCACCTGTGGCGGTCTTGGTCGCCGCCGCAGGCCGTGGTCGGCCATGGCGAGCGCGGCCCGCACCGCGAGGAATGCCGCCGCGAGCGGGAGCGCGAGCCGTCGCGCCCCACGCCAGCGCTTCGACGCGAAGCGGTAGAGCGACCGGTGGTGCTCGCTGATCATGCGGTACGGGTGCTTCGCGGTCGTCGCGCCCTGCACGTGCGTGACGACGCCGCCGGGCTCGTACCCGACCCGCCAGCCCCCTTTTCGGAGCTGCCAGCAGAGGTCGACGTCCTCGACGTACATGAAGTACCGCTCGTCCCATCCGCCGACGGTTTCGAGGGCGTCACGCCGCAGCCAGACCGCCGCACCCGAGACCCAGTCGACGTCGCGCGGGCGGCTCGGGTCCGCGTCGAGCTGGCGGTACCGGCGCGTGAACGGGTTGGTCCGCCAGACGAGCCCGAGGAGCCCGTGGCCCACCGCGTCCCTCACCCGCGGGTCGGAGCGCGCCGACGGGTAGATGGTCCCGTCGGTGTTCCGGATCAACGGGCCGACGGCGCCGAGATCGGCCTCCGTATCCAGGCGCCGCACCAACGCGCCGCCGGCGCCCTTCTCGACTTCGAGATCGGGGTTGCACACGGCGACGACCGGCGCGTGAGTGGCGGCGATCCCGAGGTTGGCAGCGCGCGCGTAGCCGAGGTTCGCGCCCGGGTGCAGCACCGTTACCGCCGGCAGCGACCGCGCGACCGCCGCCGCCGAGCCGTCCGACGATCCGTTGTCCACGACCACGACCTCGGGTGGGCGGCCCGCGCTCGTGTCGTCGAGGAGCGACCGGACGCATTCGCACAGTGCCTCGCCCGCTTCGTAGTTGATGACGACCGCGGCCCAGTCGGGCTCGGTCTCGCTCGCCGGCACTAGTCGACGAACCGGTACTTCACGAGCGTCCACAGAGCGGTGACACCATCCTGCCAGGTGA
>DASYFC010000006.1:0-18836 GCA_036498645.1 Acidimicrobiia bacterium
GCCTCGGAGGCGCGGGTCGCCCGCTCGACGAGCGTGTCGCGCAACACGTGGTTCTCGACACCTCCCTCGTCGTAGCGGTCGACCAGCGTCAGGAAGAACGGCCGCGCTTCGCCGTTCACTCCACTCCACGTCTCGGCCTGACGCGTGCACTCGACGGCCTGACGACGAGCCGCCACGAGCCCCTGGCGCACGCCCTCGGCGAGACTCTGCTGGTACGACTCGAGGCCTTCAGGCACGAGCGCCATGCGGGCGGCGATCACTTCCCAGTCGGACTCGGTTTCCGTGGGCATCATGTCGAAGCACATGCGAACCGCTTGCACGGGGCTGGCGATGACGTTCAGCTCGCGGAGGTGCTCGCCGGTGTCGTAGAGCTCTACACCGGTCTCCAGGGCCTCGCGCAGCACGTCGGCGGCGATGCGATCTCGATCGCCTTCCGGTGCCGCGGCCGTCAACGCTTGGAGCGTCGCCCGGCTGTGCTCGTTCCGCTCCTCGTAGCCGCCGGGCGAGAAGTCCGTCATCTCGTCGTCGTGACCCGCCAGTCCCTCGAGGGTGGCGGACACCGGATCGAGGGCGGCGAAGCGGTCGACGAACTGGTCGGACAGGTCGTAGATCTCCGACATGCGCGCACTGTCTACTCGATGCGGCAGCGGGGGAGCGCCCGGCAGCGCGGACGATCGGTCCGCACGAGGTGCGCGGCGGTACCGTCGCGGCGACGGCGGCTTTGCCGACCGGCGCCGCAGAGCCGGAGCTCGCGACGGCGCCTGAGGAGAGAGTTATGAGTGGCGAAAACACACGGCGGGAGACGGACAGTCTCGGCGAGGTCGAGGTGCCGGCCGACCGGTACTGGGGGGCGCAGACGCAGCGGTCGCTCCACCACTTCTCCATCGGCGACGACCGCATGCCGAAGGCCGTCATCCGGGGAATGGCCATCCTCAAGAAGGCAGCCGCCCTCACCAACCAGGATCTCGGCAAGCTCCCGGCCGAAGAGGCGAAGCTGATCGTCCAAGCCGCCGACGAGATCATCGACGGCGGGCACGACGACGAGTTCCCGCTGTACGTCTGGCAGACCGGGAGCGGGACGCAGACGAACATGAACGTCAACGAGGTGATCTCGAACCGGGCCATCGAGCTCGCCGGCGGCGAACGCGGCAGCAAGGCGCCGATCCACCCCAACGACCACGTGAACATGTCGCAGTCGTCGAATGACACCTTCCCGACTGCAATGCACATCGCCGCCGCCGAAGAGGTGGTGCAGCGCCTCATTCCGTCCGTCACGGAGCTGCGCGACGCCTTGGCGGTGAAGTCCGAGGAGTTCCGCGACATCGTCAAGACGGGGCGGACCCACCTCCAGGACGCGGTGCCGCTGACGCTGGGACAGGAGTTCGGCGGCTACGTCGCCCAGCTCGATGCCGACCTCGAGCGCATCCGGCTCGCGCTCCCCGGCTTGCTCCAGCTCGCCATCGGAGGCACCGCCGTCGGGACGGGCCTCAACGCGCCACCCGATTTCGACGAGCGGTGCACGGCGAAGATCGCCGAGCTGACCGGCCTGCCCTTCGTGCCGGCGCCGAACAAATTCGCCGCGCTCGCCGCCCACGACGAGCTCGTGTTCGCCAGCGGCGCGCTGAAGACCCTGGCGGCCTCCCTGATCAAGATCGCCAACGACATCCGCTGGCTCGCGTCGGGGCCGCGGTCGGGGCTGGGCGAGCTCATCCTCCCCGAGAACGAGCCCGGCTCGTCGATCATGCCGGGGAAGGTCAACCCGACGCAGAGCGAAGCGATGACGATGGTGGGAGCCCAGGTGATCGGCAACGACGTCACGATCGGGTTCGCCGGATCCCAGGGCAACCTCGAGCTCAACGTGTTCAAGCCCGTCATGATCTTCAACTTCCTGCATTCGGTCGACCTCCTCGCCGATGTGTGCCGCACGTTCCGGGAGTTCGCGGTCGAAGGCGTGCAGGCGAACCGCGAACGCATCGCCGAGAACCTCAGCAACTCGCTCATGCTCGTTACCGCGCTGACGCCGCACATCGGCTACGACAAGTCGGCCGAGATCGCGAAGCACGCGCACAAACACCGCAAGACGCTCCGTGATGCTGCCGTCGAGCTGGGGCATTTGACCCACGAGGAGTTCGAGCGCCTCGTCCGCCCCGAGAAGATGGCCCGGCCCGAGGGCTAGCCGGGACGGACGGTCCTGGATCGTCGGTAATACTGGGCGCTCTCTCGACGAGGAGGAGCAATGGCGATCTACGACGCAGATGTCGCGGCGCTCGATGGCGGCCCGGCCGAGCTCGGCGACTATCAGGGCCAGGCGCTGCTGATCGTGAACGTGGCGTCGCAGTGCGGGCTCACGCCGCAGTATTCCGGTCTCCAGGAGTTGCACGAGCAGTACGCCGACCAGGGCTTCGCCGTTCTCGGCTTTCCCTGCAACCAGTTCGGCGCCCAGGAGCCCGGCTCCCCGGACGAGATCGCCGCGTTCTGCGAGACGAGCTACGGCGTCACATTCCCCCTGTTCTCGAAGATCGAGGTCAACGGCGACGGCCGCCACGCTCTCTACGAAGAGCTCACCGCGCACGCGGACGACGAAGGCGAGGCGGGCGACATCCAGTGGAACTTCGAGAAATTCCTGGTGTCGCGCGACGGCGAGGTCGTCCGGCGGTTCCGTCCGCTCACGACGCCCGACGATCCCGCCCTCGTGAGCGCGATCGAGGACCAGCTCGAAGGGGCGTAACGAGCGGTTACCGACCCACCCAGAGGCCGAGCACCGGCTGCACGCTCGTGATCGGCAAGCCCCGATGGTCGCCGTTGGGAAGATCGACGCCTTGTAGCCCGTTCACCCTCGGCCCCGCGGCGAACGCCCAGTCGACGTACCAGCCCCAGAGGTTGTAGGCCTCCTTCCCGAACTGCCGCCCAATTGCCTGGTAGAGGAGCTTGCGGCGCGCCGGGTCGGGTTCCGATCTGCCCAACTCGAGGTCGTGGTCGATCACCGGATCGCTGATCGAGCTGAAGTTCAACGGGTTGCGGACCGTCGCATCGGTGCCGGATTGGACGGCGGTGCTGTGCCACCACGGGTACATGGTGTCGGGTTCAGTGCTCGGGAAATTGCGCCACAAGATGGCCTGAAACTGACCCGCGACCGCGACGTCGATGGATTGACTCTGATTGGTCGGCGGCGCCAGCTCGACTCGGATGCCGACCTTCGCCAACTGGTCTCTCATCGCGCTTGCGAGCGCTTGCACGGGCGGGTCGGACGTCGAATCCAACGTGAATCGCAGCTGGTCGACTCCGAGCTCGTTCGTGCATTGGTTGAGGAACTGCTTGGCATCATCTGGGTTGTAACTCGGATACCCGGGGTTTCGCTGGTATCCGGGCGCTTTGGGTGCGAACGGCTGGGTCGCAACCGGAGTCACCGCGCCGGTGAGCTCGCTCAGCGCCTTCGTGTCGATCGCGTGGGCGACCGCGAGTCGACACGAGCGGTGGTCGAAGGGTGGCTTGCCGGCGTTGAGCATGGTGTGGTCGACCTCGGCGTCGCGCTGGCTCTCGAGCAGCTTGACGAGTCCTGCCCGCGAGTCGTTTCGGAGCCCCGCGATTTGTTTCCCGTCCGTGACATGGATGAGGTCGAGGTCGCCGCCCTTGAGCCCATTCACACGCTGCGATGTGTCCTCTTCGGGCCTGAAGGTGATCTCGTCGAGGTAGGGGAGCGCGTTGCCGGATCTGTCCCGTTGCCAATAGCGCGGGTTCTTGGTGACGACGAGGCTGTCATTCGGCACCCAGCTCTTCAACGAGAACGGGCCCGTCCCGATGAGATTCGTCGCGCACGTCGCGACGTCATCGAGCTGCGCCGGCGCCGCGATCCCTACACGACCCGTTCCCCAGAGGAAGGCAGGAAAGGCGATCCATGGCACTCTCGTGGTGACGAGCACTGTGAGGTTGTCGACGGGCTGAACGTCCGAGATGTCGGCGAAGACGGCAGCCCAGAGCGGTCCGGCTCGGTACGCATCGAGGTTCTGGACGACCGCAACAGCGTTCAGGGGCTCACCATCATGGAAGGTGATGCCCTCGCGCAGAGCGATTGTCCACTGTGTGTAGTCCGCGTTGTGGTTGATCGACCGGGCCAAGTAAGGAACGAACCGCCCCTTGGCATTCGGCACGGTCAGGGTGTCGTAGACGGCTTGAACGACTTCGGTACCGCCCGCTGCGAGCTGGGCGCTCGGCAGGCACCAGCCGCCGCTTGTCTCCGACTCGATGCCGTAGGTGATCGAGCCACCCTCGACCGGGGACGAGGCCTTCCCATCCGACCTGACCGGCTGCGCGCTGTTGTCGCTTCGGTCTCCACACGCTCCGGTGCACAACACCAGCGTGACGCCGAGCACGCCGACCCGTCGCGACAGGGGCCGCCGTGGACGAGCGATGGAGTTGCGCAAGGGGAGGGTCGGGCGTGTCCGTTAGCTACCCGCGCCATCCGACGAAGGTGCGGTCACCCCCACGTCATCGACCTCGAGTGGGAAATGACACGCGACGTAGTGGCCGGGACGCATCTCGCGGATCTTCGGTTCTTCCTCGGCGCAGCGCTCGGCCGCACGAGGGCAGCGGGTTCGGAA
Source organism: Acidimicrobiia bacterium (assembly GCA_036498645.1). Classification (GTDB taxonomy): domain Bacteria; phylum Actinomycetota; class Acidimicrobiia; order IMCC26256; family JACDBD01; genus JALZAA01. The sequence continues at coordinate 4,599 of DASYFC010000006.1, forward strand.
CCGGCATCCGGAGGGCGGATTGAGCGGCGACGGGACCTCGCCCCCGACGCCGCCCAGCTGCTGTGGCTTCGACTCCGGATCGGGTACGGGGATCGCGGAGAGGAGCGCCGCCGTATAGGGATGGACGGGTGATTGGAACAGCTGGTCGGGAGGGCCGATCTCGCACAACTTCCCCAGATACATGACTGCAACGATGTCGCTCACGTTCTTGACGACGGCGAGGTCGTGGGCGATGAAGATCACCGTGAGGCCATAACGCGACTTGAGCTGTTCCAGGAGATTGAGGATCTGCGCTTGGACCGAGACATCAAGCGCCGATACAGGCTCGTCGCAGATGATCAGCTTCGGCTCGGTCGCAATTGCCCGAGCGATCGAGATGCGCTGGCACTGCCCGCCTGAGAACTCGTGTGGATGGCGATCAACGGCTGCGTCAGCGTCGATTCCAACCTCGTCGAGCAGTGACCGCACTTTCTTGGCGCGATCCAGCTTGTCGCCGACACTCCAGATGTCCAATCCCTCAGAGACGATGTCCTTGACCCGGCGACGCGGGTTCAGCGACGAGATCGGGTCCTGGAAGATCATCTGAAGCTGCGGCCTGGCGCGGCGCAGCGACGAGCGGCGCAGCGTCGTGAGGTCCGTGCCGTCGAACCACACGTGGCCGGACGTCGGCTTCGGAAGCTGGAGCGCGGCCCGACCCGTCGTCGACTTCCCGCATCCGGACTCTCCGACGAGGCCGAGTGTCTCGCCCCGCTTGATGTCGAGACTGACGTCGGAGACGGCGTGCACGGTGCCACGCCCTCGGGTTGGGAACTCTACGACGATGTTCTCGAGCCGCAGAAGCGTCTCGTCTCGGGGCCGCAGATGGGCCGTCCCGCTCCCCGCCATCAGCTCACTCCTTCGACTGGCACGGTCTCGCCGCCGAGGCGGGCTTCAACTGCGGCCACCCCCGCCTTCTTGTTGCTCTCGAAGGCAGCGCGCCCCTCCGGAGTGCCGACCGGGAACCAGCACGCGAACTCGTGCTTGCCCTCGGGGCCCGGGCGGAGCGGCGGCTCTTCCACCCGGCACTTGTCCTGCACGTACGCACACCGAGGACTGAACTTGCAGCCCTGCGGCGGATGAATCAGGTTGGGTGGCCGTCCCGGGATCGTCGCCAGCCTGCTGTGCGCAGCGTCGCCCAGCTTCGGGATCGAGGCCAGCAGCGCCTCGGTGTAGGGCATGCGCGGCTGCGAGAACAGCACTCTCGTCGGGGCCTTCTCGACGATCCTGCCGGCGTACATGACTGCGATGTCGTCGGTCCGACCGGCGACGACCCCGAGGTCATGCGTCACCAGGATCATCGCCATGTATCGCTCGCGCTGCTGCGTCTGGAGAAGGTCGAGAATCTGGGCCTGCACCGTGACGTCGAGCGAGGTCGTCGGTTCGTCGGCGAACAAGAGCTTCGGGCCGCACGCAATCGCAATCGCAATCATCACACGCTGGCGCATCCCGCCTGACAGCTCGTGGGGGAATTGCCGCAAGCGTCGATCCGGCTCCGGGATCCCGACCGACTGCAGGAGCGCGACCGCCAACTCACGGGCGTAGCCGCTCGAGATGTCGAAGTGGTAGAGAAGCGGCTCGGTGATCTGGTTCCCGATGCTCATCACCGGGTTCAAGGACGTCATCGGGTCCTGGAAGACCATGGCCATCTGCGTGCCCCACAACGGCCGCATCTGATCGGGCGCCCAGTTCCCGATTTCCTGACCCTCGAACCTCACGCTCCCCGATCGAACGACGTTGTGCTTCGGCAGCAGGCCCATCACCGAGCGGGAGAGGACCGTCTTTCCACAGCCGGACTCTCCGACGATGCCCAGGGTCCGGCCCCGCTCGAGCGAGAAGGTGACGCCATCCACGGCACGGACAGTGCCGCGGTCCGTCACGAAGCTCGTCTGCGCGCTGTCAACTTCGAGTAACGGGACGTCGGGAGGTGCGGACGGGAAGCGGTCGGCGCTCTCGAGCGAGCGGCGCTTTCGCCGCCGAAACCACATCAGATTCGCGCCTCCTGAACGTCGAAGCGGGCACGGAGGGCGTCACCGAGATGGTTGAGCGAGAGGACGGTGAGGAAGATCGCGATCGATGCTTCGATGACGATGTGCGACGCCTCCGACAGGTTTCCTTGACCGCCGATGATGATGTTGCCCCACGACGGCGTCGACGCTGCGTTCACGCCGGCGCCGAGGATGGCCAACGCACCTTCGGCGACGATGGCGACGGCGATACCCAGGACGGCGATCGAAAACATCGCAGGGAGCACGTTCGGAAGGAGCTCGCGCCAGAGGATGCGGAAGTGCGAGGCTCCCTGCGCTCGGGCGGCGAGGACGAACTCTCGGTCCGACCAGGAGAGCGCGCTCGCGCGGGTGATGCGGCCGAGGATCGGCACGGAGACGATCGCCAACGCAATCGTGACGTTGGTGACATGACTACCGGTGTTTTCCGTCACGGACGCGCTCGTGGCTGCGACGATTGCCAGCGCGAGGATGACCGCAGGGATCGCGAGCATGATGTCGAACAAGCCGCCGAGCAGCTCGCCGATGAGGCCCCGGAAGTACCCGGCGATCAGGCCGAGGGTCCCGCCGACAACGAAGCCGATGGCGATGGAACCGAACCCGATCTCGAGGGACGGCCGGGCACCCCAGACCAGGAGCGACAACATGTCGTGGCCGCCCTGATCGAGACCGAGGATGTGGCCCCACTGCGGTCCTTGGAGCTTCAGAGTCGGGTCCGACCAGTTGATGGGGTCCTTCAACGGTAGGACCGGCGCCAGCAGCGCGATGCCGATCACGAACACGAGCCAGCCGAGCGCGAGCCACGCCCCGACTCCGAACGGCTTCTTCCTCCGGCGCGCCGCGGTGGCGCCCGGGACGGCGATGACGGCTGCGATCTCTTGGGTCCCCGCGTCGACGGGGAGCCCTTCCTGGGCTTCCTCCGTCGCGAGCTCTTCGGCCGGGCTAGGCAGCGGCTCGGGCATGGCGAATCCTGGGATCGAGGACGGAGTACAGGATGTCCACCACGAAGTTGATCACGACGTAGACGATCGCGATCACCGCGATGTAGCTCTGCATGGCAACGTACTGCTTGGCGCCGATCGCCTGGAACAGGGCGTAGCCCATACCCGGGAGCGCGAAGATCACTTCGACCACGACGGCTCCGCCGATCAAGGCGCCGACGTTCAAGCCGGCCACCGTGAGCAGTGTCAGGCTCGACGGCCGGAGCGCGTGCCGGAAGAGGATGCGCCGGTTCGGGACGCCCTTGGCTTGGGCCGTGGTGATGAAGTCCTCGCGGAGCGTCGCGATCATGTCGGATCGCAACAACCGCATGTACACGGCGATCTGCGCGACGGCGAGGCTGATGGTCGGGAGGATCATGTAGCGCCAGTCGCTGACGGGCGAGATCTCCTTCCCGGCGGCCGAGACCGGGAGCAAGCCCCATTTCACCGCCACCCAGATCGCGAGGAAGAAGGCGAGCACGTAGCTCGGGAGCGCGAGGAAGCCGAACGCGACCGCGTTCGAGGCGCCGTCGAACCTCGTGCCGGCCCGGTACGCAGTGATGACTCCGAGCGGGATGGCGACGGCGAGCGCGAGCACCTGCGCGTAGAGAATGAGCACCAACGAGAACGGCAGTGCCTTCCAGAGCTGGTTGCTCACCGACACACCGCCCCCGAACGAGGTGCCGTAGTAGCGGCCCATGTTGCCGGTGAAGAAGTTCCGCAACCAGTGCCAGTACTGCACGAAGAACGGGTCGTCGAGATGCAGGTCGTGCCGCAGCTGCGCCTTAATCGCGTTACTGCCGAACGGGATGATGTAGTTGACCGGGTCGCCCGGCACCAGCTTGATCAGCGAGAACGAGAAGAACGTGACCGCGATGATGACGACGATGAAGCGCAGCAGCTTCGTGACAAGCGTCCGCACGCAGGCCCCTTATCAGCTTCGTCGTGACCCAGCCGGCCCGCCGCGGCTCACCTCGGGGCTGACCCCCGCGATGAGCCGTTCGGCAGGATCTCGGTCTCGTCCCGAGCTTCTCACCCCTTCCAGATCCCGAGCAGCTGGTGGTATCCAGCGAGCACGTCAGCCGGCGGGTCCGAACCCGTCTTCCCGCTTGCGTCCGGCAGGTTCGGTCCGATGACACCCTGGATGTTCGGCTTCGTGACGATGAACCACGGCGTGTACCAGCCCCAGAAGGGGCTGAACTGCGACGTCAAGCGCTTGTTGTAGTCCTCGTAGAGGGTCTTGCGTTGCGCGGGGTCAGCCTGCGCTCGGGCCTGATCGAGGTCCTGGTTGATCTGTGGGTCGTTGATGTGGTTGAAGTTCACCGGGTTCGCCCCGCCGCCGCCTGCGGTCGTGCCGTAGAACCACACGTACATGCTGTCGCCGACCAGACCCGGGTAGTTGCGCCAGCCGAAGGCGTCGACCTGGCCCCCGATGGCCTGGCTGATGATCGTCGGTTGGTCGACGGGCTGCGGAAGGTTGACCGTGACCCCGATCTTCTCGAGCTGCGACTTCAAGAACCGGGCCGAGTCGATCCCGAGCTGGTCGGTTGTCGACTGGTACGAGAACTGGAACTGTCCGCCGTGCGCGTCCTTGTACTGCTTGACGAGCTTCTTCGCGTCGGTCGGGTTGAACTTCGGGACGCCCGCGTTGGACATGTACCCCTCGACCTTGGTGTCGAACACCCCGTTCGCGAGCCTGGCCTTGCCGTCGTTGACGAGCTGGTTGAAGGCGTTGCGGTCGACGCCCTCCGCCACGGCCTTCCGCGCGTTCGGGTCGTCGAACGGCGGCCGGGTGACGTTGACGAGGGTGTGCGTGATCTCCATGCGCCCGTTGGGCTGCTGCGTGATCTTCGCTTCGCTGCCCAGCTTTTGGTATTGCGTGAGGTCACGCCCCACCGAGTCGTGGGCGATGTCGAGCGCGCCACCCCTGAACTGCGTCACCCGCTGGGATCCGTCGACGACGGGGACGAACTTGATCCCGTCGAGATAGGGGAGACCCGATCGCCAGTAGTTCGGGTTCTTCACCACGTCGACGTTCCCAGTCACCGCATCGAAGTTCTGGAGCTTGAACGGTCCGGTGCCGATCATGTTGGTCTGGCAGTTCGAGCTGTTGAGCTGCGCCGGCGCCGCCATCCCGAGCCGGCCCGTCGCCCACAGGTACTGGTCGAACTCGACCCAGGGCGTCTTCATGTTGACCTGCACGGTCATCGGGTCGACGACCTGGGTGGAGTCCACGTTCGAGAAGACGAAGCCGAACAGCGGCGCACTGACGCTCGAGCTCTTCCCCGAGTACGCGTCGAGGTTCAGCTTGACGGCATCCGCGTTGAGCGGCTCACCGTTCTGGAAGGAGATGTTCGGCCGGAGCTTGATCGTCCAGGACATGTAGTCGGGACTGTGGTCTACCGACTGGGCGAGGTACGGGACGTACTTCCCGTCCTTGTCCGGCACGGTCAGCGTGTCGTAGATGGCCGTCGTGACCATGATGCCCGAGATGGCCAGCTGGGCGCTCGGGAGGCAGAAGTTCGTCGTCGGTGCCTCGAGGCCGTACGTGATCGTCCCGCCCGACTTCGGCTTCCCCCCGCCGCTCTTCTCCGGCGCGCTCGCCCCGGCGGTGCCGATGGCACCGAGCGCGCCGGTGAGCGCTACGGCCGCTCCCAGCGCCACGACCCGAAGCCACCGCTTGCGCGTCAGGTGTCGGTACGAATCGCGCACGTCTCGCCCCCCAAATCCATCGGAGCTTCCGCCCCGCCCCGTCCCACAGAAGCCCCGGCCGGCTTGACCGACCAGTCGAGTGTGACGGCCGACACTCTAGGTGCAACCGGCCCGATGTCAACCGCGGGCGGCCCACCCGGCGCGAGGCCGACAGGCCGCTGACGTGGGGATTCGGGGGGTGTCGCGGGGTGCGGCGGGTACCGTGCCGGACGTGCGGTGGCTCCGGGTGACCGGGACGTGCGGGATCCCCCTCGACGAGCTCGAGTGGCGCTTCTCGGGTCCGGGCGGGCCCGGGGGGCAGCACGCGAACACGTCCAACACGCGTGTCGAGGTGCGCTTCGACGTGGAGGGGTCGCCGTCGCTCACCCCATCGCAGCGCGCCCGGCTGCTCGACCGCTTCGGGCCCTCGGTGCGGGTGGTCGCAGCCGACACGCGGTCCCAGGCCCGCAATCGCGAGCTGGCGTTGTCGCGGCTCCGTGAGCGGCTCGCCGACGCCCTCCGTACCCCCCGGGCCCGCCGGGCGACGGCGCCGACCAAGGCGGCGCGCCGCCGCCGCATCGAGGCCAAACGGCGGCGAGGCGACCTCAAGCGTCAGCGGCGAATGCGGCCCGGGACGGAGGACTGACTCGAAGTGGAGACAGTCGTCAAGGTCGCGTGGTTCGTCGCCGGGCTCGCCTTGGTCTTTGCCGTGATCGACTCAGCGGTCCGCTCGCTCGTGCTCCCGCGGGGCTCGGTGGTCACACTCACGCGGATCATCTGGGTGAGTACCCGGCGCGTCTTCAACCTGATCGCGAGCACCAGGAAGACCTACGAGGGTCGCGACCAGGTCATGGCGCTGTACGCGCCGCTCACACTGTTGGTGCAGCCGGCGGTCTGGCTGGCGATGGTGCTGGTCGGCTGCATGATGATGTTCCATGCGTTCGGCGTCTCGAGCTGGCGCTCGGCGTTCAGCGAGAGCGGCTCGTCGTTGTTCACGCTCGGCTTCGTGCACCCTCGCGACCTGCCCACGACTTTCTTGGCGTTCGCAGAGGCTGCGATCGGCCTGGGCGTCCTCGCACTCTTCATCGCGTACCTGCCGAACATCTATAACGCGTTCTCGCGGCGCGAGGTGCTCGTCGCGAAGCTCTCGGCCCGAGCAGGGACGCCCCCGTCGTCGATCGACTTCCTCATCCGCGTGAGTCGCATCGACGAGCTCGGTCGGCTCGACGACGTGTGGGAGCAGTGGCAGAACTGGTTCGCCGAGGTCGAGGAAACGCACACCTCGCAGGCGTCGCTGCCCTTCTTTCGCTCGCCGCGTAACGACCGCTCGTGGGTGACGGCCGCGGGAGTGGTGCTCGATGCGGCATCATTCGCGAACTCGACGATCGACATCCCGCGCTCGCCCTACGCGGCACTGTGCGTGCGCGCCGGGTACTCGGCGCTTCGGGCGATCTCCGACTTCTTCAGCATCCCGTACGACCCGGACCCGCAGCAGACCGATCCGACGAGCATTGCCCAGGAGGAGTTCGACGACGCGTGCCGGCAGCTCGCGGACGCCGGAGTCCCGCTGAAGTCAGACCTCGCTCAGGCGTGGATCGACTTCAACGGGTGGCGCGTGAACTACGACTCGGTGCTCGTGGGCCTGGCGGGCTTGACGATGGCGCCGTACGCGATGTGGTCGTCCGACCGGTCGCTCCGGCGCGTGCCGCTACCGCCGATCACGCGCCGCGGTCGCCGCAGCCGACTCGGCCGCTGACTGCGGGTCGACGGGGTCTGCGGGCACGTCAGGACGGCGCGCCCGATGCGCGCTGTGCAGCCAGGCGAGGAAGCGGTCGACGCCGTTCACGACGTTGTCGGTCCGGAGCGAATGGAACACCTCGAAGGCATGCGACGCGCCCGGGATCTCGGCGTACAGCACCGGCTTGCTCGACACCTCGCGGAGGGCAGCGACGAATCGGCGCGCCTGCTCTACGGGAACGAGGTTGTCGCTCTTGCCGTGGACCACGAAGAACGGCGGCGCGTCCGGTCCGACGTGCGAGATGGGTGACGACTGCACGAACCGGTCGCGATCTTCTTCGACCGTCGCGCCCGCGATCCGGCGCGCGAACCAGTGACCGACGCGCTCGCCGCGAGGGCCGGCACGGTCGCGCGGGTCGAATTCCTCGACGAGGTCGTATACGCCGTAGAACGGCACACACGCGGTGACGGACGTGTCGACGTCCTCGAAGCCGGGCTGGAACGCCGGGTCGTTGGGCGTGAGGGCGAGGAGCGCGGCCAGGTGGCCCCCGGCAGACCCGCCGGTCACCACGACGAACTCGGGGTCACCGCCGTACTCGGCGATGTGCTCCCGGATCCAGCGCAGCGCGAGCTTGCAGTCGAGCAGATGCTCGGGAAACGCCACCCGCGGGCTGAGCCGGTAATTGGCGGCCACGCACACCCAACCCTCGGCGGCGAGGTGCAGCATGAGTGGGAGGGCTTGCTGACCCTTGTCGCCGACCATCCACGCGCCGCCGTGCAGCTGGAGGAGGACCGGGGCGCGGTGCGCGCCGCCCTTCGGCCGCCACACGTCGAGAAGGTGACGCCGGCCGCCGCCGGGCGCGTACTGGATGTCCTTGACGCGCTCGACGCGACGGTCGCGCAGATAGAAGGGGAGCAGCAGGTGTCGTCGCGACCCCCGCCGCGCCAGGCGCTCGGCGAGACCCGGCGCGATCTCGGTGCGGTAGTCCGGCCCCAGCCCCTCCCGCAGCGCGTCCTCCATCACCTGCGCCGACCGACCGGACACGAGCTGGAGTCCCAACAGACCGGCCCACGACGCGAGCGTGATGACGAGCCCGACGATCCCCGCCCACGAACCGAGTGCGCCGAGCCAGACGAACAGCACGGTCGCGGCCACCTGCCACGCGATGTGGAAGACGGCCAGCTCGGACGTGAACCAACCGGCGAAGAAGCTCAGCGTGAGGAGCTGCCAGCGGCGCGACGGCCGGTAGGCGTTGAACGTGAACCAGGCGCCCACGATGCTCACGGCGAGATAGGCCCAACCCATCCATACATTCTGCCGCGCCGCCGGCCCCTTGAGGACCACGACCCGCCCTCGTACGCTGCGCGCGAACGGACCTTCGATCGGAGCGCGAATGCAGCGGCTGACCGGCCTCGACGCCGCCTTTCTCGCGCTCGAGACCCCGTCGACGCACATGCACGTCATGGCGACGATGGTCCTCGACCCCTCCGACGTCCCCGGCGGCTTCACGGTCGAGACGATGCGGGAGCTCATCGCCGAGCGTCTGCCGCGCCTCGAGCCGTTCCGCCGGCGCGTGGTCGAGATCCCGTTCGGCGTGTATCACCCGGTGTGGGTCGAGGATCCCGACTTCGACCTCGATTACCACGTCCGGAGGGCGGCGCTGCCGGCCCCCGGCGGCCTCGACGAGCTCGCCGAGCTCACGGCAGAGATCGCCGGACGACCGCTCGACCGCCGCCGCCCGCTCTGGGAGCTGTGGGTCGTCGAGGGCCTCGAGCGCGGCTACGTGGGCGTCATCGCCAAGATGCATCACGCCGCGATCGACGGCGTGATGGGTGTCGACCTCATGACCGAGATCTTCGACCTCGAACGCCATCCGGAGCCCAAGCCTCCACCCGAGCACGAGTCGGCACCCGAGCGGGTGCCGTCCGATGCCGAGCTGCTCGTGGGTGCGGTGAGCTCGATCGCGCGGCAGCCTCTCCTCGCGTACCGCGCCGTGCGCAACCTCACGCGCTCCGCCGTGCGCGTGGTGCAGCGACTTCGATCCGAACCCATGAGCGCGGGCGTGCCGTTGACGGCACCCCCGAGCGCGCTCAACGGCATCCTGACGCCGCACCGGCGCGTGGCGTTCAACTCCGTGCCGCTGGCGGACGTGAAGGAGGTCAAGCAGGCGTTCGGCGTCACGGTGAACGACGTCGTCTTGGCCGTGTGCGCGGGAGCGCTGCGCCGTTACCTCGAGACGCGCGGACAATTGCCCGACAAGGCGCTTCTCGCCGCCATCCCGGCCTCGGTCCGCACCCAGGATCAGCGGGGCGTGATGGGCAACCGCGTGTCGGCGATGTTCGCGACGCTCGCTACCCAGCTCGACGACCCGGTCGACCGCCTCTTCGCCGCCCGAGAGGTCATGAGCGGCGCCAAGCAGGTGCACGAGGACATCGGCGGCAACACGTTGCACGAGTGGGCCGAGGTGGCGGCGCCGATGCTGTTCTCGCGCGGCATGCGCCTGTACGAGCGGCTCCTCGAAGGCCGGCATCCACCGATCATCAACCTGATCGTCTCGAACGTCCCCGGGCCCACGTTCCCTCTCTATTGCGCGGGCGCGCGCCTCGTGAGTCTGTTCCCGCTCGGCCCGCTACTGGCCGGGACCGGGCTCAACATCACCGTGCTGAGCTATCTCGACTCGGTGGGCTTCGGGCTCATCGGCTGTCGCGAGATCGTCCCGAACATCGACGCGATCGCGGACGCGGTACCTGACGCCCTGGCCGAGCTCCTGAAGGCCGCGCACGACCGGTAGCCGGTCGGCGCGATCGAGTCAGCGCAACGGAGCGAAGAGGTCGTCCTCGCTCGTGCCGGGCGGCGCCCCTCGGCGGATGAACCACTCGTAGCCGAACCCTTCACGGAAGGCGTCGAGTGGCATCTTGAGGAAGAACGAAGACTCCTGGATCTGGCTCCCGTGTGCGACCATCGCGGCCCGCTTGATGTCGAGGAACTCGCGGACGTCCACCGTGGTGGTGATCAGCGACTCCGGTGAGCCGAAGGTGTTGTCGTTCGGGTCGGGCAGATCGTCGGGGTCGATGTCGCCGGGGATCTCCGTCTCGCCGGCGGCGACACGCTCCTTCAGCAAGCGGTAGATGTGATCCCGGTTCATCGTGGACTCGTACACGATCTCGGTTCCGGCGAGCTCGGCCGCCCGGGCGCCGACGCGATGCACCTGGATGTGGTCCGGGTGCCCGTACCCGCCATGGTCGTCGTAGATGGTGAGCACATCCGCGTGTTCCTCGTCGAGGATCTTCGCGAGCCGCTGTGCGGCTTCGTCGACGTCCGCGGTCCAGAACGAACCCTGCGCGTCGTTCTCGGGCGTCCCCATCATCCCGGAGTCGACGTAACCGAGGAACTCGACGCGTGACACTCCGAGGATCTCTGCCGCCCGCCGCGTCTCCTGCACCCGCCGCTCCGACATCTTCTCGCCGGGCTCGAGCATGTCGTGACCGAAGCCGGCGTGCTCACCCCGGGTGGCCACGACGAGCACCACGCGGTGTCCTTCGGAGGCCGCCTTCGCCATCACTCCCGCAGTGGCGATGGCCTCGTCGTCCGGGTGGGCGTGGAAGGTCACGAGCGTGTGCGGCACGGGGGAATCTTCGCGCGTCGCAGAGCGGTCCCTCGCTCTTGACCGACCGGTCGAGTTGACCCGCGAGCCACGCCGGCATGGGTCCCGCTATGGTCCCGCGCGGAACCTGACGTTAGAGTTAGCAAACTTTCGATTCGCCTTGGTGTTCTGGGGGGTTACCGATGCGTGGTCGTCGTGCGATGGCGGGGCTCGCGAGTCTCGTAATTGCCGCAGGGTTGCTCGCGGCGGTGGGGCCGGTCTCGGCTGGGGCCGACACGCCCAGCCAGCAGTTCCCACCGGTCGATCAGCCCGGGGTCACCAGTACCCAGATCAACGTGGGCGGCGTGGTCGCGAAGACCAACCCGCTCGGCGGCGACTACGCCGCGGCCTTCGACGGCGTCCAGGCCTACTTCAACATGGTCAACGCCTCGAAGGACAAGGGCGTCTACGGGCGCAAGCTGAATCTCTCGTCCAAGCGGGACGATCAGGTCGGCCAGAACCGCCAGGAGGTCCAAGGCCTGATCTCCGAGGACAACGTGTTCGCGGTGCTGCCGGTGGCGACGCTGCTGTTCACGGGGGCGGACCTGCTAGGTCAGTCCGGGATCCCGACCTTCGGGTGGAACATCAACGCCGAGTGGGGATCCGAGCAGGCCCCGGGACCGCCGAACCTCTTCGGGGAGAAGGGCTCGTACCTGTGCTTCACGTGCGCGTCGCAGACGACCCCGTGGCTGGCGCAGAAGTTGCACAAGAAGAAGATCGGCCTGCTCGCCTACCAGGTCCCGCAGTCGGCCGACTGCGCGAAGGGAGTGCAGGCCACGTTCGACAAGTATCCGTCGGCGAAGATCGAGTTCGTCGATACCAGCCTTGCGTTCGGCGTGACCGACCTGAGCAATGACGTCTCGCAGATGAAGGACAAGGGCGTCGACCTGGTGACGACGTGCATGGACAACAACGGAACCCTCACGTTGGCCAAGGAGATGAAGAAGCAGGGGTTGAACGCGGTTCAGTACCTCCCGAACGCGTACAACCAGAAGTTCATCTCCGACAACGCCCCGTTCTTCCAGGGGTCGTACGCCCTGACGTTCTTCACGCCGTTCGAGGTGAAGCAGAAGCCCCAGGGTCTCAAGGACTTCCAGAAGTGGATGAAGAAGGGCGGCTTCGCGCAGAACGAGAACTCGATGGCGGGCTGGATCAACGCCGACCAGTTCGTGACCGGCCTCAAGGAGGCGGGCCCGGACTTCACGCGCCAGAAGGTCGTCGACGCCATCAACGCGGAGAAGAACTTCACCGCGAACGGGCTGCTCGCCGGGATCGACTGGAGCGTCGCCCACATGGGCGATCCCGCGCAGGGGTGCAACGTGTTGTCGAAGATCGACAACGGCAAGTTCGTGCCGTCGTTCGGTCAGCCGGGCAAGCCGTTCGTCTGCTTCCAGCTGAATCCGTTGCCCGACAAGTTGCAGTCGCAGCCCACCCTCAAGTGAGCGTGGGCTCGGCCGTCCCGAGCCCGAACGGGAGACCGCCCGCGTGAGCGACCTCCTCAACTACATCATCCTCGGGATCCCGTTCGGGTGCGTGTTCGCGCTCGTCGCCGTCGGGCTCGTCCTGACGTACAAGACGTCGGGCGTCTTCAACCTGGCTTTCGGCGCGCAGGCCTTCGTGTCGGCGGCGGTCTTCTACAACACCGTCACCAACCACGACTGGCCGCTGCTCCCTGCGTTCATCCTCTCGGTGCTGATCGTGGCGCCGCTTGTGGGCCTGATCCTCGACCGCGCGCTGTACCGGCATCTGCGCACGGCGCCCGCCATCGCCAAGTTGGTGACATCGATCGGCCTGCTCATCGCGATCCCGGAGATCGTCAAGCTCCTGCCCGACTTCGATTTCCTCCAGAGCTCGGTGTTCAACCCGCCCACGATCTGGCCCAACCCGTTCGCCTACTACCACTTCGGCGACTACGTGCTCGACGGGAACCAGGTCGCCACCATCATCTTCACCGGCGCCGCGGTGCTGCTGCTCAGTCTGCTGTTCCGCTACACGACGATCGGTCTCCAGATGCGGGCGGTGGTCGAGAGCCCCCGTATGACCGAGCTGGCCGGCATCAACGCCGACCGCGTCAGCGCGTTCTCGTGGATGCTGTCGAGCGCGTTCGCCGGCCTCGCCGGGGTGCTCCTCGCGCCCCTCTTCGCCCAACTGGCGGCGCCGAACTTCACCATCTTGCTGATCGCCGCGATCGCGGCGGCCGCCTTCGGCCGCCTGACGAGCATCCCGCTCGCGTTCATCGGCGGAATCCTGCTCGGCGTCGCCCAGGGGGTCCTGGGCGGATACCTCCCGGCGGACAGCGTCCTGTCCAACGGGCTGCGCCCGTCGCTGCCGTTCGTCGTGCTGTTCCTCCTGTTGTTGTTCTGGCCCGGCCTGCGCCAGCGCCGCGAGATCGTCGACCCGCTGTCCGGTGTGGACCCGCCACCGCCCGGGCTCTCGGCCGAGAAACGCATGCGGCTCCTCACGTACACGACCTGGGGGCTGGGCGCGTTGGTGATCATCGTCGGCCTCTATGTCGCGCTGTTCGTCGTGAACAACTTCTGGCTGCTCATCATCACGAGGGCGGTGATCTTCTCCCTCATCTTCCTGTCGATCACGGTGATCACCGGGATGGCAGGGCAGATCTCGTTGTGCCAGGCGTCCTTCGCAGCCGTGGGCTCGTTCGGCACCGCCCAGCTGGCCCAGCGCTTCGACATGCCGGTGCTCCTGACCATGGTCATCGGGGCGGCGATGGCCGCGATCGTGGGGGCGCTGCTCGCAATCCCGGCGTTGCGGCTCGGTGGCATCTTCCTCGCGCTCGCGACGCTCGCCTTCGCGCTCATGTTCGAGAGCATCTTCGTGCCCCTCGACTGGGTGAGCGGGGGTGTGCTGCCGACGAAGGTCCCCCGCCCACCACTGTTCGAGAGTGATCGAGGCGTGCTGTTCTTAGCCCTCGGGCTTTTTGTCATCGTCTCGATACTCGTCATACTCGTGCGGAAGGGCACTACGGGGAGATATCTCGACGCACTGCGCGGCAGCGAGACCGCCGCGACCTCGATCGGTATCAACCCCGCCCGGGCGCGCGTCGTGGCGTTCGCCTTGTCCGCGGGCATCGCCGGTCTCGGCGGCGGCCTCCTGGCGATCCAGGAGAACCAGGCGAACTACGCC
>DASYFC010000007.1:0-6914 GCA_036498645.1 Acidimicrobiia bacterium
AGTGGGCTCGGGTTCGTCGCCCTGTGCCGGCTCTTCGAGGAGATCGGCCGCACCGTCGCGCCGGTCCCGGTACTGCCGACCGTCGTGCTGGGCGCGCTACCGATCGCGCAGTTCGGCAGCGACGCCCAGAAGCAGCAGTACCTGCCCGGCGTCGTCGCCGGCGACACGGTGCTCACGGCGGCGCTCGTCGAGACGGGGACCGACGCGCTCCACCCGACGACGACGGCACGCGCCGACGGCGACGGCTGGCGCGTCGACGGCGTCAAGACGTGCGTCCCCGCCGGGCTCGTCGCCGACCGCGTCTTGGTACCGGCCTCGGCGGGCGACGACGGCACCCTCGTCGTGCTGATCGTGGACCCGACCGCCAACGGCGTCACCCGCGAACGGCAGGACACGACATCCGGCATCCCCGAGGCGCGCCTCGAGCTCGACGGCGTGCACGTCGCCGGGAGCGACGTGCTCGGCGATGCCGGTTCGGGCGCCGCGATCGTCGACTGGATCGTCGAGCGCGCCACGGCCGCACTGTGCTCGATCGCCACCGGCGTGTGCGAGCAGGCGCTGAAGATGACGGCCGAGTACACGAAGACGCGCGAGCAGTTCGACCGGCCCATCGCGACGTTCCAGGCCGTCGGGCAGCGCGCCGCCGACGCGTACATCGACACGGAAGCCATCCGCCTCACCGCGCTCCAGGCGGCGTGGCGGCTCGAAGCGGGTCTGCCGGCGGCGACCGAAGTGGCGGTGGCGAAGTTCTGGGCCGCCGACGGCGGGCAGCGCGTCGTGCACGGCGCCCAGCACCTGCACGGTGGCATCGGCGTCGACCGTGACTATCCGCTGCACCGCTACTTCCTGTGGGCCAAGGAGCTCGAGCTGACGCTGGGCGGGGCCACACCGCAGCTGCTCAAGCTGGGCGAGATCCTGGCCGCGGAGCCGGCCTGAGCGGTCCCCGCCAGATGCGTGCACAGAGCCCGCTGAGCGGGCTTCCTGCACGCATCGAGGTACAGCACGACGGCCTGCGCATCGCCGCGCTCGACTGGGGCGGCGACGGCACGCCGCTGTTGCTCCTGCACCCGAACGGGTTGTGCGCCGGGTTGTTCGAGCCGCTGGCTCTCCGACTTCGCGATGCGTTCCGGCCCGTCGCCGTCGACCTGCGCGGCCACGGCGGCACCGACACGCCGGCGGGGCGCGACCGCTTCGGGTTCCCGCTCATGGCTGCCGACGTCCTCGCGGTGCTCGACCACCTGGGGATCGACAGCGCCGTCGCGCTCGGCCAGTCGCTCGGCGGTGGTGTTTCGGTGCTCGTCGACGAGCTGAGGCCCGGCCTGCTGCGGCGGGTGCTGCTCTGCGAGCCGGTCGCGTTCTCGCCCGATGCGATGGCCAGCCGTCCGCGGGGGGAGGGGCCCGGTGACGGCGGCAACTTCATGTCCCAGATCGCCCGCAAGCGCCGGGCCGTCTGGCCCGACCGTGACGCGGTGCTCGCGTCGTACCGGAGCCGGCCCCCGTTTGACGTGCTCGCACCCGAATCGCTCGCCGCGTACGTGCGCTGGGGCTTCGTCGATCGGGCCGACGGGCAGGTCGAGCTGGCGTGCCCGCCCGAGGTCGAGGCGACGATCTTCGAGGTGTCGGGCGAGCCTCCGGGCGCGCCGGCGGCGTGGCGTCATCTCGACGCCATGACCGCGCCGACGACCGTCGCCCGCGGCGACCACAGCGACCTGCCGAGCGACTGGTTCGCCCTGCAGGCGGCGCGTGCCGGCGGCGCGTTGGTCACGCTGCCGGGCGGTCACTTCTTTCTGCAGGAGGACACGGCCCGCGCCGAGCGCCTCGTCCGCGAGCACCTGGGGGGTTGACCGCTGCCTGGACAAGAATTATTGTCCAGGCAAGGATCTCTTCCAAGGAGCCCGGGTGGCCCAGCCGGTGCACGTCGTCGAGGACATCGAGGCTCTCCAGGTGCTCGGGCACCCGTTGCGGGTGCGGATCCTCGAGCTGCTGAGGGAGCCGGGGTCGGCGGCGACCGTCGCGCGGGAGCTGGGCGAGACCCGCCAGAAGATCAACTACCACCTGAAAGAGCTCGAGCGGGTCGGCCTGGTGGCGCCGGTGGGAGAGCGTCGCTCCGGGAATTTCATCGAGACGCTCTACGAAGCCGCCGGCCGCAGTTTCCTCGTGTCACCGCAGGTCGCGTGGTCCGACCCGCGCCGGCTCGACACTCTGCGCCAGCAGCACTCGCTCGAGAACCTGGTGATGGTGGGCGCGCAACTGCAGCGGGACGCGATCTCGCTGCTCGATCGGGCCGCCTTCGACGGTGAGCAGATCGCCAGCGCCGCCGTCGAGGCCGACGTCCACTTCGCCGACGAGAAGGATCGCGCCGCGTTCCTCGACGAGTACCTGACCGCCGTGCAGAACCTGTGCGACCGGTACGGCGGCCGCGAGGGCTTGCCGTACCGCGTCGTCCTGGCCGCGCATCCGGCATCCGAGCCTGAAGAAAGGGCAGAACCATGAGCAACGACTATGAGAAGACGTTCTCGGTGCACGTCCCCCCGGAGCGGGCGTTCCGGGCATTCACCGATCCGAACGAGCTCGAGCAGTGGTTCACCCCGAAGTTCGACGCCGACGAGGAAGAAGGTGCGCCGGGCGTCCAGGCGCAGGCGGAGAGCCCGGGCGGAGACGTGCACTTCGAAGTCACCCAGATCAAGGGCGACGAGTTGCTCTGCTACCGCCAGTGGGCCGCAGACCCGGAGACGGGCATCGACGTGACCGTCGTGTTCGAGCCGGTCGAGGGCGGCACGAGGATCACCGTGACGCACGCCGGTTTCGGCGGCGACTCCATTCTCAAGACCGACTCGGTCCGTAACGGCATGTTCGAGAACTACGCCGATCTGATCCTCTACCTCGACCACGGCGTCAGTTACCCACGCCACCGCGACATCACCACCGAGGCGTGGCTCGGCGCGCTGTTCGTGGACGCCGGACCGGGCGCGGAAGTCGCGGACGTCGAGGCGGGCGGCTTCGCCGACGAGGTCGGCCTGCAGCCGGGCGACATCTTGTTGCAGCTCGGTGCCGGCGCGGTGTTCGGTAACCGTGAGGTGATGTTCTTCCTGCGCGAGCACGGAGTCGGCGACGAGGTCGAAGCGGTTTGGGCACACGACGGGTCTGTTCACCGGGGTACCGGAAGGCTCACGCAGCGCGACCTCGAGGCCTTCGCCCACAACCCCTGAGCTACTCGGGCAGCTGCACCTCGACTGCGTCGCCGCGCAGGCGCACGGGGTAGGTCGTCACCGGCCGCATCGCCGGCGGCGTCTTCGGAACGCCGTCGCGGATGTCGAAGCGCGAGCCGTGGCGCGGGCACTCGAGGAGGTGCCCGCGGAGGCGCCCTTCGCCGAGCGGCCCCCGGTCGTGCGTGCACGTGTCGGCGAGGGCGTAGAAGTCACCCCCGACGTTGCACACGAGCACGGCGTGGCCGTCGACTACACAGCGGCGCGACCGGCCGGGAGCGACCTCGCCGGCGGCGATCGCGAATCGATATCCGGGCTCGGCGTCACCCACCGAACAGGTACTGGTCGAGCACGCTGTGGAAGTGGCGGATGCGCCGCTCCTGGTGCGCGAGGTACAGGCCCTCGTAGCCGCGCGAACGCATGCCCGCCTGCACGGGCGGCGCGGCAGCGGCGTCCTGCTGCAGGGCGAGATGCAGCTTCCGCTCGGTGCCGTCGCCGAACACGCAGTCGATCCGATCCGGACGCGGCGGCGGGTCGACGCCGGCCGGGAGGCGCACATACGTCTGGAACTCCCAGAACATGCGCTCGGGATCGGTCGGGTGCGGGCGGTGTCGGAAGAACCAGAAGTGGTCGGCGGAGATGTTCAGCGTGATGTTCGGGAAGATGAAGTAGTGGAAGTCGTCGGTGAGCTGCTCGTCGGTCAACGCGTCGTACGCGAGCCCGTTGCGCCGGCCGTGCTCGCGCTTGGCCTCGAACAGCGCCGGACGCACCTCGTCGAGCCGGCCGTCGAACCGGTCGGCGTCGAGGCCGACGCCCTCCATGATCACCCGCATCATCGCGGTGACCTGGTTCCGGTCCTGGTAGCCCTCGCGCCGGGCGATCTCGTCGGTCCACCGTGGGCTCGGGTACCCGACGCGGAACAGGAAGCGGCTGTGGTTCCCGAGGATGTCGATCGGGCAGTCGACGTCGTCCGTGAACGACAGCAGCTCGGGGTGGATCCCCTGCACGTGGTACACCTCGTTGAAGGCGTCGACGCCGACCTTCCAGTTGCACTCCCACAGCATGCTGATGTCCTCGACCAGGTGGTACTGGCCCCCGAAGTCGTACGGGTCGAGGTGCTCGGCGAGCGACCCGAGGAAGTCGCGCAGCGGCGCCGCATCCGGGTCCATGTTCACGAACACCCATCCGTTCCACGCGTCGCACGGCAGGTCGGCGAGACAGACGCCTTCGGTCGGGTCGCCCTGCGGGAAGTCGTCGGCGTCGGGCGCCGAGGTGACGCGCCCGTCGAGCCCGTACGTCCACAGGTGATACGGGCACTGCAGCTCGGACGCGTGGCCGCCGCCCGCTTCGCGTAGGCGTCGTCCTCGGTGCTGGCACGTGTTGTAGAAGGCGCGCACGCGGTCGGGCTCGGACCGGACGACGATGATCGACTCGGCACCGAGCTCGAACGCGAAGTAATCGCCGACGTCCGGGATGTCGGACAAGGGGCACGCGAGATTCCAAACGCGCGTCCAGAGTCGGTCCCACTCCAGCGCCATGAACTCGGGCGTCAGATAGCGCTCTTTCGGGATCAGCCCGGTGCCGAGGTCCGGCTCGGGGAGCTTCCCCGTGGGTGTTCGACGGGTCGTGTCGATGGCCATGACCGCGAATCGTAACCACGCCCGTCCGTAGAATGCCGTGCCATCAACATCCTCATGGTGTGCACCGGCAACGCGTGTCGCTCGCCGATGGCGGCGGCGATCCTGCAGCAGCGGCTCGCCGACCGCGGCGTCGACGCGCGCGTCACATCGGCGGGAACGATGCCGTGGAGCTCAGGTGCTACGGCGCCCGCGTTGGAGGTCATGCGCGAGCACGGCCTCGACATCTCCGGCCACGAGAACCGGCAAGTGACGCGCGAGCTCGTGGAACAGGCGGACCTCGTGCTCGGGATGACCCGCGACCATGTGTCGATCGCAATCGCTCGCAGCCCGAGCGCCCGAGGACGCACGTTCCTGGTCGGAGAACTGGCGCGGCTGGGCGCCGCAGTCGGCCCGCGCGGCGCCACCGAGCCGCCGGCGCAGTGGGCCGAACGCGCCGCGGCCGCCCGGCCGCACCGCAGCCCGTTGGGCCGGGCAGTGGACGAGATCGCGGACCCGGCGGGGGAGCCAATCGACTTCTACCGACTCACGGCGGCGGAGCTCGACGACCGGCTCACCGAGATCGCCGCGTTGCTCGCCGGCGTGCCTACCCTTGCTTGATGGCTGTCGAGCTGGATGTCGAGGCGCTCACGCCCAACCAGGCGGCGCGGCGTCAGCGCGTGATCGACGCCGCGATGAAGCTGGCCGCCGACGGCGGCTATGACGCGGTGCAGATGCGCGACGTCGCGAGTGAAGCGGGTGTCGCGCTCGGGACCATCTATCGGTACTTCACGTCCAAGGACCATCTGCTGGCGGCGTGCCAAGTCGAGTTTGCGCGCGCCGAGCAACGTCGTCTCGAGCTCCGCCCGACCCAGGGCGACACCGCCGCCGACCGCGTCGTCGATGTGCTGCGGCGCGCCACCCGGGCGCAGGAGCGCCAGCCGCAACTCACCGCCGCGATGGTCACCGCCATCTCGTCGCCCGATCCCGCCGTCTCCGGCTGCCAGCGCGAGGTGACAGGCGTCATGGCGGCGGTGCTCGCCGGGCCGATGGGCGACATCGACCCCGAGCTCAAGGCCGAGATCACCCGCGCCCTCTCGCATGTGTGGTTCTCGGCCCTGTTGGGATGGGTGAACGGGTGGACGAACGTCGGCGCCGTCGGCGAGGAGCTCGAGTCGGCCGCCCGCCTGCTGCTGCGCGACATCTAGGTGCACACAGAGAGAGATAGAGAGAGAAGAGAGCGCGCCCAGGTGGCCGCGGTTGTAGAACCGGTTCTAGTCTGTGTGTGACACGGATCGAGGAGGGCGTCCATGCGCGAGCACCAGCGGCTGTTCATCGGGGGCGAGTGGGTCGAGCCGGCGGGCACCGGCACCATCGACGTGATCTCCCCGCACTCGGAGGAGCTCGTCGGGCGCGTCCCCGAAGGCACCGCGGCCGACATCGACCGCGCCGTCGCCGCCGCCCGTGACGCGTTCGACAACGGCGAGTGGCCGCGCCTGTCGCCCGAGGAGCGCATCGCCGCCGTCCAGAAGTTCAGCGAGGTCTACGCCGCGCACATCCCCGACATGGCCGCAGTCGTCACCGAAGAGATGGGCTCGCCGATCACGTTCTCGAACCTCGCGCAGTCGCCGGCGCCGTGGATGATGCTCAACACGTTCCTGCAGATCGCGGCGGAGTACCCGTGGGAGGAGCGTCGCCAGGGCGTCCTGGGTAGCGACGTGATCGTGCGCCGCGAGCCCGCCGGCGTCGTGGGCGCCATCGTGCCGTGGAACGTGCCGCAGTTCGTGATCATGTCGAAGCTCGCACCGGCGCTGATCGCCGGGTGCACGATCGTCGTGAAGCCGTCGCCCGAGACGCCCCTCGACGCGTTCCTCATGGCCGACCTGCTGAACGAGGCCGGCATCCCCAAGGGCGTCGTCAGCGTGATTCCCGCCGGTCGTGAGGTCGGTGAGCACCTCGTGCGCCACCCCGGCGTCGACAAGATCGCCTTCACCGGTTCCACCGCGGCCGGTCGTCGCATCGCGTCGATCTGCGGTGAGCAGCTCAAGCGCGTGAGCCTCGAGCTCGGCGGCAAGTCGGCCGCGATCATCCT
>DASYFC010000008.1:0-4298 GCA_036498645.1 Acidimicrobiia bacterium
CACCCCGTGGCGTGGTCGAGTCACGGCGGTTGCCGGGCTCGGGAGCGGGGCCATCGCCCGATCGTCTGTTCCTCGGCTCCGAGGGCATCCTCGGGGTGATCACCGAGGCGTGGATGCGCCTGCAGGACCGGCCGCGGTTTCGCGCCTCGGCGGCGGCCCGGTTCCCGAGCTTCGAGCAAGGGTGGCAGGCGACGCGAGCGCTGGCCCAGAGCGGCCTGCACCCATCGAACTGCCGGCTGCTCGACGCCACCGAGGCGATGATCACGGGCGCCGACGACGGCTCCGCGCATCTGCTCCTCATCGCGTTCGAGTCGGCGGATCACCCACTCGATGCGTGGCTCGCGCGAGCGGCGGAGCTGGCGCGTGACCACGGTGGCGACGTACCGGACGAAGCGCTCCGCACGCGCACCGACGACTCCACCCCCGAGGGCTCGGCGGGCGCGTGGCGCAGCGCGTTCCTGCGCGCCCCCTACACACGGGATGCACTCGTTGCCATGGGCATGGTCAACGAGACGTTCGAGACCGCGATTACCTGGGACCGATTCGACGCGCTGTACCGCGACGTCATGGACACCGTGCGGGGCGCGCTCGTCGAGATCGGCGCGCCGAAGGGCGTGGTCACCTGCCGGTTCACACACGTGTACCCGGACGGGCCGGCGCCGTACTTCACGGTCATCGCGCCCGGGCGTCCCGGCGCGCAGCTCGAGCAGTGGGCCGTCGTCAAGGACGCGGCTTCCGAAGCGCTCGTGCGCCACGGCGCCACGATCACGCACCATCACGCTGTTGGCCGCGACCACCGGCGGTGGTACGACCAGCAGCGCCCGCCCCTGTTCGCCGAGGCGCTGCGGTCGGTCAAGGCCACGCTCGACCCGCACGCCACCCTGAACCCCGGCGTCCTGATCGACCCGTGAAATTCGAAGCCGTGGTCTTCGACCTTGGTGGGGTTGTCTTCCCATCTCCGCTCGACGTGTTCCGGGCGTACGAGCGCGAGCACGGCCTCCCCCACCGGTTCCTCAGCGAGGTGGTCCTCGCGGATCCGGAACACGGCGCGTGGTCGCGACTCGAACGAGGCGAGGTCGACTTCGACGAGTTCTGCGACGCGTTCGACGCCGAGTGCGCGGCGCACGGCGGCACCGTCTCGGCGCGTGCGCTCATGGACGCCGTTCGCGTCGGGCTCGATGCTCGGCCCGAGATGGTGACTGCGATCGGCGCGATCCGGCGCCACGGACTGAAGACGGCGGCGCTCACCAACAACTGGGCCGACGATCAGGCGCGCACCGATCGAGCGTCACCGACCGGCGACTGGTTCGACGTGATGGTCGAATCGGCGGTGGAAGGCCTGCGCAAGCCGGACCCGCGCATCTACGCGCTCGTGTGCGAGCGCCTTGCCGTCACGCCGCCCGCCACCGTGTTCCTCGACGACCTCGGGGCGAACCTCAAGCCGGCACGCGAGCTCGGGATGACGACGATCAAAGTCGCCGAGCCCGATACTGCGCTCGCCGAGCTGGAAGACGTGCTCGGCTTCGAGCTCGACCACTGACGCGGTGGACCTCCTTTTGATCCGCCACGCCGAGCCCGTGCGCATTGCGCCGGGATCGAGCACCGCTCCCGCCGACCCGGGTCTGACCGACCGAGGCCGCGCCCAGGCCGCGCGGCTGGCGCGCTGGCTCGCCCGCGAGCCGATCGACGCCGTGCTGTCGAGCCCGCTGCGTCGTGCCGCGGAGACGGCGAACGTCGTCGGGGACGCCCTCGGCGTCGACGTGGAGGTCGTCGACGGTCTCATGGAGTACGACGCCGAAGCCGACTACTACATCCCGGTCGAGGAGATGCGCGAGACGCGCGACCACCGCTGGCGGGCGATGGTCGAAGGGCGCTGGGAAGAGCTCGGCGGCGAGGCGCCCGACCGGTTCCGCGCCCGCATCGTCCCGTGCGTCGATGCCGTCGTCGATCGCTTCGCGGGGAGGCGGGTCGCCGCCGTCTGCCACGGAGGCGTGATCAATGTCTATCTGGCTGCGGTCCTCGGCTTGGAACGACACTTGTGGTTCGAGCCCGGGTACACGTCGATCAGCCGCGTCGCCGCCGCTCGGACGGGCGAGCGCTCGGTGGTGACGCTGAACGAGACCGCCCATCTGGTGGCGACGATGGACGCGAAGGAGGAGCCGGCATGAGCACGGTGCGCATCGACCACGACGGACGGGTCACCGTCGTGACCATCGACCGACCCGAGGTCCGCAACGCCGTCGACCGCGCGACCGCCGACGCGCTTGCCGAAGCCTTCCGTGCCTTCGAGGAGGACGCGGATCGCGACGTCGGGATCCTGACCGGTGCCGGCGGCGCGTTCTGCGCCGGCGCCGACCTCAAGGCGATCTCGACCAGCGGCGGCAACCGCGCCACGCCCGACGGCGACGGGCCCATGGGCCCGTCGCGCATGCTCCTCGACAAGCCGGTGATCGCCGCCGTGGAAGGGCATGCCGTCGCGGGAGGGCTCGAGCTCGCGTTGTGGTGCGATCTGCGTGTCGCCGCCCGCGACGCGGTCTTCGGGGTGTACTGCCGCCGGTGGGGCGTCCCGCTGATCGACGGCGGGACCGTGCGCCTTCCCCGACTCATCGGGCACAGCCGCGCCCTCGACATGATCCTGACCGGCCGCGGTGTCTCGGGCGACGAGGCGCTGGCCATGGGGCTCGCGAACCGGATCGCCGAGCCGGGCGGGGCGCTCGAGGATGCGCTCGTTCTGGCGCGCGAGCTCGCCGCTCTCCCGCAGTTGTGCCTCCGCAGCGATCGCCTCTCGAGCTACGAGCAATGGGGGCTGTCGCTCGACGACGCGTTGTCGAACGAGTTCGCGCGCGGCGCGGCGACGATCGCGTCGGGTGAGACTCTCGAGGGAGCGGCGCGATTCGCTGCCGGCGCGGGCCGTCACGGCGCGCCGGCCTCGGAGAGCGCGACCTAGACTCCGCGAAGGATGACCAAGAAGGGGCGGTGCTCATGACCGACGGTTCCAGCGCGCCGACTGTCGCCGAGCTCATGAGCACTCCGGTGGTCACCGGATCCCCCGACGAGACCCTCGCCGAGGCAGCCGGGCGCATGCGCGAGAAGCGCGTCGGATCCGTCGTCGTCGTGCAGGACGACAAACCTGTCGGCATCCTGACCGAGCGCGACATGATCCGGATCGCCGCCGCCGGCGCCGACACGAG
The DNA here is from genome assembly GCA_036498645.1 of Acidimicrobiia bacterium. Classification (GTDB taxonomy): domain Bacteria; phylum Actinomycetota; class Acidimicrobiia; order IMCC26256; family JACDBD01; genus JALZAA01. Next base: position 3,192 of record DASYFC010000008.1, read on the forward strand.
TCGGGCGCACGTGTCGGAGTGGATGACATCGAACCCGGACTCGGTGGCTCCCGGCGTGCCCGCCGCGGAGGCGTTCGCGAGCCTGGCCGAGCACGGCTACCGCCACATCCCGGTCGTCGACGGCACGCAGCTGGTCGGGCTGGTGTCGATGCGCGACCTGATGCGCATCGCCCAGGTGCAGCCGGTCGAACGTCCGGCAGCCGAGGTCCCGAAGGGTCTCGAGGGCGTGGTCGTGGCCGACACGACCATCGGTGACGTACGCGGCCTCGAGGGCTTCTACCACTACCGCCAGTACAACGCGATCGAGCTGGCGGAGAAGCGGACGCTCGAGGACGTGTGGCACCTGCTCTTCGAGGGTGAGCTGCCGTCGCTGCGACAGCGTGACGACTTCATCGACGAGGTGAAGCCGTGGCGCACGATCCCGGTCGAGGTGAAGGACCTGCTGCCCCAGGTGGCGGTCCTGGGCGGCCCGGAAGCGCCACCGCTCGACATGCTGCGTACGACGTACTCGATGATGGCCGTCGACCTCGACTACCGACCGTGGCTCGACGGCAGCCGCGCCGAGCTGCGCGCCCAGGCGCTCCAGACGTGCGCCGTCGTGCCCACGCTCCTCACCGCGCTCTACCGGCTCAAGCACGGGCTCGAGCCGATCGATCCCCACCCCGACCTGCCGTACGCCGCCAACTACCTCTACATGATGCAGGGCGAGATCCCGAAGCCCGAGTACGCGCGGGCGGTCGAGCAGTACCTGATCTCCACGATCGACCACGGCTTCAACGCGTCGACCTTCACCGCCCGAGTGATCACGTCGACCGGGGCCGACCTCGGCTCGGCCGTGGTCGGCGCGATCGGCGCCTTGTCGGGGCCGTTGCACGGCGGCGCGCCGAGCCGGGCGCTGGCCATGCTCGACGCCATCGGCACGGAGGACAAAGCCGAACCGTGGTTGCGGGACGCCGTCGAGCGGGGCGACCGGCTGATGGGCTTCGGGCATCGCGTCTACAAGACCGACGACCCCCGGTCGACGATGCTGCGCGGGATCGCCGAACGACTCGGCGGCCCCAAGGTCGATCTCGCCAAGGCGATCGAGCGGAAGGCGATCGAGGTCCT
>DASYFC010000009.1:0-2716 GCA_036498645.1 Acidimicrobiia bacterium
AGCGCGTCGGCGATGAACGGATAGGCGGCGTCGGCCCACGCCGCGTGACCGATCCGGTTGGGATGGAAGAGGTCTGCGCAGAACACCTCGGCCGTCCGGAACCGGGCGTCCGTGAGCTCGGCGATCGGGACCTTCACGGCATGGTCGTGGCGGGCGGCGACCCGGGCGTGGGCGCGATCGAAGGCGGCGCTCCGCCGGGACGCCAGCGCCTTCAGCGGGTGCACGAGCCGCGGGATGTTGCCGAGGTCGCCGATGCCCGTCAGCACGACGTCCGTTCCCGCCTCGCCGAACGCCTCGACCACGGCGTCCAGATCGGATTCGAAGCGTCGGAGCCGGGTCCCGTGGGTGGCGTCGTTCGCACCGACGGACACGACGGCTACGTCCGGCCGCACCTGCTGCGCGGCCGGAACCTGCCCGACGAGCACGTCGCGCACCCTCGACCCGCCGGCGGCGACGCTCACGAGCCGGATGCGTAGATCTGCGGCGAGTCGCCGGACCACCTGCCGCGACCAGAGGTCGTCCGGGGAATCGAGGCCGGGGCCGGTGACGGTCGAGTCGCCGAGGAGCGCCAACCGGACCTCGGGCGCCGAATCCGGGCCGAACACACCGTCGGGATCGAGGTCCAGGAAGCTCGGGAGCGGCCGGTGCGCGACGTACCAGAACTGTGCGGCGACCGTTCCGACCGCCGCCATCGCCGCGAACGGGACCCCCGCCGCTCCCGCCAGACCGAGTCGCATGCGCGCCGCCACGGCCACATTCTCCACGCCGCGCGCGGGATTGCGGTGGATTTCGAGGCGAGTTACGAGCGAAGCGCGCCGGGCTCGTCGAGCCAGCGGTTCAGCGCCGCCGTCCGGGCGTTCCGGCAGACGAGCACGTGCTCGACGACCCGGCGGACGCGCCGCTGCTGTCCGGCTGTGACAACCACCTGCCGGAGGAGGTAATCGGCCTGCCGGCCGTGGTCCTCCTCGGCGTAGGCATGGACCTTGAAGTTCTCGACATCGATGCCGTAGTGGTCGCGCATGCCCTCGTACATCTTCACCGCGTAGTTCGTGGAGGCGGCGAAGCGCTCCCCTGCCCAGCCGAACGCGGCCAGGCCCTCGTCGTACGACCGGCGCATGTAGAAGAGCGTGGTGAACACGGAGCCGATCGACTCCGGCATGGCCCGGTACGACACCAGCTCCTCGTCGGTGATCCCGAGCTGGTGGGCCCACTCGACCTTCATGTCGAGGTGGTTGCGATCGCCCGCGAACCCCATCTCGTCGGCGAGGTTCTGCGCCCAGTGCACGAAATGCTCGCTGCCGCCGAGATCGACGGCGTCGACGTCGGGCGCGTTCGACACGATCGAGCCGAACTCGCTCGTGTACCACTTGCCGAGGAAGTAGTACTCCTTGCACAGCCGCTTCAGCAGGTCCATCGACAGGGTCCCGTCGGCGACCCGCTCCCACACGAGGTTCTTCTCGGTGGCGACCTCGGCTTGGAGCGCCTCGAGCGAGGCCATGAACTCGTCGACGGGTTGCCCGGGCGCGTTCTCGGCGCCGGACCCGCGGATGTCCTTGAACTCGCGATGCTCGGACACAGCCGGCTCCTCTATCTCTCTGCGACGGCCGAAGGGTACGATATACGTGACGTAGGCGTCAGGTTCGGTGCGCCCGCCGGAAGCCGTCCAGGAACCACGCAGGAGCCAGGAGAGTCCGTCATGAACGTCGATCTCGTCCAGCTCGCCGGCCATCGGGGTCGCCTCCACGAGCGCCCCACCGTCGACCAGGTGACGGCGGAGGTGATCCGGGGTGCGATGGAGACCATCTGCTTCGAGATGGCCACCTACGTGTCACGCACCGCGACCACGCCGATCCTCAACCAGAGCAACGAGCGCAACGCGACGATCCTCGACGCCAAGGGTCGCCTCGCAGCCCTGTCGGTGGGGATCCCGCAGTTCATGCTCACCTCCACGCTGCCGGTGCGCTTCGCGCTCGAGTACCTCGGGGTCGACGAGTTCCACGAGGGCGACGTGTTCGCGGCCAACGACCCGTACCACGGCGGCGGCCACCTCCCCGACTACAACGTGTTCGCGCCGGTCTTCGGCGACGACCCCAACACGGGTGAGCGTCGCATGGTGCTCATCGCAAGCATCCAGTGCCACCACGGCGACACCGGCGGCAACGTGCCCGGCGGTTACAACGTGACCGCCAACGACATCTGGGGCGAGGGTGTGCGCTGGCCGGTCGTGAAGGTGATGGACCGGGGTGTCGAGCGTCGCGACGTGCTCTACGCGATGGCGGCCAACAACCGGCTTCCCGACTACATCGGCGACCTGCGCGCCCAGATCGGGGCGGCGCAGCTGGCGGCCGACCGCCTCGGCGACATCATCTCCCGGTCCGGTGTCGACACAGTCGAGCAGTCGGTCGACTTCATGATCGACTACGCCGCACGCCGGTTCCGTGAAGAGGTCACCGATTGGCCCGACGGTGTGTACGAGGCCGATGCATTCGTCGACCACGACCCGCTCGGCAACCCCGACATCAAGCTGCACGTCAAGATCACCGTCGACGGCCACGACCTCAAGATCGATTACACCGGCAGCGACACGCGCCAGGAGATCCAGGCGTGGTCGACGTTCGGCAACACCCGCGGCTACACGGTCGGGCAGATCGCGTCGATGATGGACCCGGAGATCCCGAAGAACGAGGGGTTCTTCGACCAGATCAAGCTGACCGTG
>DASYFC010000010.1:0-11463 GCA_036498645.1 Acidimicrobiia bacterium
GTGTTCGCGGCGTCGTCGCTCACCGAGTCGTTCGACGCCATCGCGAAGCAGTTCGAGAAGAAGTACCCGGGCGTGACGGTGAAGTTCAACTACGACGCGTCGTCGAACCTTGCGACCCAGATCAACCAAGGTGCGCCGGCCGACGTGTTCGCCTCCGCCGACCAGGACAACCTGCAGAAGACGATCGACGCCGGCACCGTCACGCCGCCGCCGGTCGTGTTCGCCAAGAACCGTCTCGAGATCGCGGTGGAGAAGGGGAATCCGAAGAAGATCAAGAGCCTCGCCGATCTCCAGAAGTCGGGATTGGTCGTCGTGCTGTGCGCCGACCAGGTCCCGTGCGGGAAGTACGCCGCCCAGTCACTCGCAATGGCCGGGGTGAGCATTTCCCCGGCATCAAAGGAGGAGAACGCCAAAGCGACCCTCAGCAAAGTGTCGATCGGCGAAGCGGACGCCAGCATCGTGTACGTCACCGACGTGAAGGCATCGAAGGGCACCGCGAGCGGCGTCAAGATCGCCGACAAGCAGAACGTCATCGCGACATACCCGATGGGAGTCGTGAAGGAGAGTCAGAACGCCACGGCGGCCAAGGCATGGGTGCAGTTCGTCGAGTCGAAGGACGGGCAGAAGACCCTGAGGAAGTTCGGGTTCCTTCCGCCCTGAGACGCCGAGGGCGACGACCATCGGTAGTCGTCGGCGTCCTCGCCGCGCTCGCCGTCGCGTTCTTCGTCATCCCGTTGGTCGGACTCCTCCAGCGCGCGCCGTGGTCGGACCTTGCCGACGACCTCACCGACCCCGTCGTGCGCGACGCGCTGCGGCTCTCGCTCGTGTGCTCGGTGGGCGCGACCGCACTGGCCTTCGTCCTCGGTCTGCCCCTGGCGTGGGTGCTGGCGCGCACCGACCTCCCGGGACGACACCTCGTGCGAGCGCTCGTCCTGCTGCCGATGGTCCTCCCCCCTGTGGTGGGCGGCGTGGCGCTGCTGCTCGCGTTCGGCCGCTCAGGGCTCGTCGGGCAGTACCTCGACGACTGGTTCGGCATCCGCCTCCCATTCACCACGTGGGGCGCCATCGTCGCCGAGGCGTTCGTGGCGATGCCGTTCTTCGTGATCGTGGTCGAGGCCGGTCTTCGCTCACTCGATCAGCGGTACGAGGAGGCCGCGGCGACGCTCGGCGCCCGTCGATTCACCACGTTCCGACGCGTCGTGCTCCCGCTCATCGCCCCGTCCGTGATCGCGGGTGCCGCGCTCACGTGGGCCCGCGCGCTCGGCGAGTTCGGGGCGACGATCCTCTTTGCCGGCAACCTTCAGGGCAAGACGCAGACCATGCCGCTGGCGATCTTCGTCGAGCTCCAGACCAACCTCGGCGGCGCGATCGCACTGAGTCTCGTGCTACTGGCTGTGTCGGTCGTCGTGCTCGTGTCGCTGCGCGACCGATGGTTCCCCGCGTGAGCCTCGAGGCCCGCGTCGGCGTCCGGCTCGGCGTGCTCACACTCGACGTGGAGCTCGACGCCCAACCCGGCGAGACGGTCGTGTTGCTCGGGCCCAACGGCGCCGGCAAGACGACGCTGCTACGCGTCCTCGCCGGGCTGATCGCACTCGACGCCGGGCGTGTCGTCGTCGACGGCCAGGTGCTCGACGACCCGACGTCCGGTGCGTGGGTCCCGACCGAGCGCCGACCCATCGGATACGTGTTCCAGAACCACGCCCTGTTCCCGCATCTCAGCGCACTGGAGAACGTCGCGTTCGGGTTGCGGGCGAGAGGCGCGCGCCGGCGCTCGGCCGATCAGCAGGCGCAGATGTGGCTCGAGCGCGTCGGCGTGGCTGAGCACGCGGGGGCGCGCCCGGGTGCGCTGAGCGGGGGGCAGGCCCAACGGGTCGCGCTCGCTCGGGCATTGGTGCTCGAGCCACGCGTCCTCCTGCTCGACGAGCCGCTGTCGGCGCTCGACGCCACCGCGCGGGTCGACACGCGCCGGGAGCTGCGCCGCCACCTCGACGACCATCCGGGCGTGCGGATCGTCGTCACACATGACCCCGTCGACGCCATGACCCTCGGCGATCGGGTGATCGTGCTCGAGGCCGGCCGGGTGGTGCAGGCGGGACCGCTGGCCGAGCTGCGCGAACGGCCGCGCTCCCGGTACGTCGCCGATCTCGTCGGCGTCAACCTTTACCGCGGCGCGGCCGACGGGCAGCGGATCCGCCTGCGCGGTGAGGGCGAGCTGGTCGCCGCCGGGCACGCCCGCGGCGACGTGTTCGCGGTCGTGCACCCGCGGGCGGTTGCGCTGCACCGCCACGAGCCGGAGGGAACCCCGCGGAACGTGCTCCCCGGGACCGTCGAGCACCTCGACGTCGAAGGCGACCGCGTGCGGGTGATCGTGGCGGGGGCCGTCCCCGTAACCGCCGAGGTGACCCCCGCCGCCGTGACCGAGTTGGAGCTGACTCCGGGCGCCGCCGTGTGGGCGTCGATCAAGGCCACCGAGGTCAGCGTGTACCCGGCGTAACGCGCTAGCTCTGCGTCGTCGTCGGCGTCGAGGTCGTTGTCGTCCCGGCGCCGCCCTGCTTGGGCTCGCGGTTCACGAGCGTCTTCGCGCGATCGGGCAGCTTCTGCTTGATCTGGTCGGCCTTCTTGGAGTCGAGCTTGCCGTCCTTGACCGCCTGGTCGATGTCGCTCGTCGCCTGCTTCACGATCGCGTTCACGACGTCGTCGACGGACTTGTTGTGGTCCTTCGCCACCTGCGCGATCGACTTGCCGTCCTTCCGCGCCTGCTTCAGGTCGGGCAGGGAGACGCCGATCTCCTTGGCCGCCGCGTTCGCAGCGTCCTTGAGGACGGCGCGCCCTCGACCCCGCTTCGACTTCGTCTCGTTGACGAACCGGTTGGCGACGTTCGGCACCTTCTGCTTGGCCTGGTCGGCTCGACTGGCGTCGATCTTGCCCTGCGCCGCCGCCTGGTCGATCTGCTGGGTCAGCGCGGCGACCACCGCGTTCACGACGCTGCCGGGGTCGACGCTGTGCTCGGTCGCCACCGCGGCGACCGTCTTGCCACCCCGAATCTGGCCGGCGAGGTCCTGAGGCGAGACGCCGATCGTGGTGGCCGCCGTCTGGAGCGCCAGCCGGACGCCGTGTCCGCGCCTGCCCTGCTGGGCCGCCCCGCCCGACGCGCCCGATCCACCGGACCCGTCCGATTGGGCCCACGCCGCGCTCCCGCCGGCGAGGAGCACACCGGCGAGCGTGACCGCGACCGCTGCAACGAGCTTCTTCATCCTGGTTCCCTTCGTGTGCGAACCCGCTCAGCGAACACCACGCGCATGAGCGGACTGTGAGGCGAGCGCGAGCGCGGAGCCAGCTGCGGCGGCGCCGTCCCGTGACCCGACTTCGCCATTCCCGGCGCTTACCCTGTTCTCGTGGCCCAGAGGCAGGACCGGGCCCCGGACGGTTTCGAGATGCGGATCCCCGCCCAGGCGGAGGAGCTGCAGAGCATCCGCCACGCGCTGGGGACGTGGCTCGACGGGCAGGGCGCGCCGCCCGAGGTCGCGGCGGAGGTTGCGCTGGCCGTCCACGAGGCGGCGGCCAACGCGGTCGAGCACGCCTATCCCCGCGGCTCGGGCGAGCTGGTCGTGCGGGCCCGGAACGACAACGGCCGGCTCGTCGTAATCGTCGAGGACGAAGGCGAGTGGCGGGCACCGAGCCGGACCGACCAACGGGGGCGGGGGCTCACGCTGATGAACGGGCTCATGGACGCCGTCGAGATCGCCCCCTCCGAGGCGGGATCGGGCACCCGGGTCACCTTGCGGCGGCGCGTCGAGCACGCGTGACGCAGAGGCCCCGGCGGCGGGCCACCAGGGTGGAGTGAGCGAGCGCCTCGACAAGTACCGCCAGAAGCGCGACTTCGAAGCGACGCCGGAGCCCGCCGGCGCCCCCGACGACGGGGAGCCGGGCGGGCGGTTCGTGATCCAGGAGCACCACGCCCGGAGCATGCACTGGGACCTTCGCCTCGAGCACGACGGGGTGCTGTTGTCGTGGGCCGTCCCGCGTGGCATCCCGCTCGACCCGAAGCGCAACAACCTGGCGGTCCACACCGAGGACCACCCTCTCGAGTACCTCGAGTTCGAAGGCGACATCCCCCGTGGCGAGTACGGCGGCGGGAGCATGCGCGTCTGGGATCGCGGCCGCTACGAGGCGCACAAGATGAACGACGACGAGGTGATCGTCACGCTGCGCGGCGATCGGGCCCGGGGCCGGTACGCGCTGTTCCAGACCGACGGCGACAACTGGATGATCCACCGGATGGACCCGCCCGAGGATCCCGACCGGGAGCCGCTGCCCAAGCACATCGAACCGATGCTCGCGACGCTCGCCAAGAGCCTCCCTCGTGACGAGGACAACTACGCGTTCGAGGTGAAGTGGGACGGCGTGCGTGCGATCGCGTACGTCGAGGGAGGCCGGGCTCGGTTCGAGAGCCGCCGCGGCGGCGACATCACGTCGCGGTATCCGGAGCTGCGCGGGCTCGGTCCCGCGCTCAGTTCGACGGCAGCCGTGCTCGACGGCGAGATCGTCGCGTTCGAGGGCGAGCGCCCGAGCTTCGAGCGACTGCAACGCCGCATGCACGTCAGCAACGAGCGGGCAGTACGGCGACTGATGGGCGAGGTGCCGGTCGTCTACGTGATCTTCGATCTCCTCTGGCTCGAGGGCCGCTCGACCCTGGAGCTGCCGTACCGCGAGCGCCGGAAGCTGCTCGACGAGCTCGCGCCGCAAGGGCCGTCGTGGCAGACGCCCGCCGCGCACGAGGGCGGCGGCACCGAGCTGCTCGACGCGACCAAGCGGCTGGGGCTCGAGGGCGTCGTCGCCAAGCGCCTGGAGAGCGTCTACGAGCCCGGCCGTCGATCACGCGCGTGGGTGAAGGTGAAGAACCACAACAGCCAGGAGTTCGTGGTCGGCGGGTGGGCGCCCGGGAAGGGGGCGCGCAGCACGAGCCTGGGGGCGCTCCTGATCGGCTATTACGAGTCGACCGACCCAGACGCGCGGCTGAAGTACGCCGGACGGGTCGGCACCGGGCTGACCGAGGCCGAGCTGCGCCGGCTGGTCGAGCTGCTCGAGCCCTTGCGCCGGGACACGAGCCCGTTCTCGCCCGCGCCGCGGGTGAAGGGCGCGGTGTTCGTCGACCCCGAGCTCGTCGCCGAGGTGGAGTTCACGGAGTGGACGAACGCCGGCGCCGTTCGCGCCCCTGTGTATCTCGGTCTGCGCGACGACCGCGACCCGCGTGACGTCGTACGCGAGGACGTGGCGCGCCCCGGCTGAAGTGCTCGACCCGCGCTCGGTCTAGAAGTCGATGACCATGCTCGCCGGGTCGTCGGGATCCACGTGGCAGACCAGCTGCTTCCCGTTGGCGAGACCGTTCACCATGATCGGCGCCATCGACTCCTGGTGCGTCACCGGCCAGTCGGGCCGCCCGTCGACGTGCACCAAGAGCTGCAGCTCCATCACGTGATTCATCCCGACCTTGTTCCCGGTGTCGGTGAAGTTGTGGATGACCGCCGTGCCCTTGAGCCCGGTCGAGCGGAGCCGTGACGTGTCGCCGGCGTTGGCCATGTTCTTCATGAACGATGCTGCGTTGGCGGTGCCCTGGGCCATGTCGCGGGTGGTCGGCATCTTCGGCATGTCGCGGATGATCTGGCCCCAGGACTTGTCGCTCCCGTCGTCCTTGGGCGGCTTCTTCTCCTTGTCCTTCTTGAACAGTCCCACGGCGTCAGCTCCTTGTGCGGCGGCCGTTCCTCCTCAGCATCAAACCGTTCTCAGAACGGCGGCGCCTGAGTAGGCGGTACTCAAAAGACCGAACGCCGGAAATGAGTAGGGCCTACTCAGGCGGTAGGGCACGCGTGCAGGCACCCTGTGACCAACGGCGGGCGTCCGCCCCCGAAAGACACTCAGGAGGCACCCCGGTGGGATTCTTCAAGAACATCAAGAGCACCATGGGCAGCGCGACCGAGGCGGCCAAGTACAGCAAGCAGCTCGGCAACGAGATCTCGGGAATCCAGTCCGGCGAGCTCGGCTACGACCCCAACGACCCCGCCTTCGCCCCGATCGAGGGGGTCGACTGCGACACCTATGCCCGGATCATGGGCGGCCTCCAGAAGAACAGCGTCATGGGCCCCGAGAACGTCGAGGCGTACGTGACGAACAACGGCGTCAAGCCCGGCACCTGGGGCGACGTCTCGATGGGGTGGACGCAGCGCATGCAGCAGTACCAGCACGTCGCCAACCGCATCGGGACGCTCATGTCGCAGGCGGCGATGTAGCGCCGCGCCACCCGGACCAATTCGCACACAGCTTCAGAACGAGGAGGAAATACCGTGGGCTTCTTCAAGGACATCAAGAGCACCCTCGGCAGCGCGACCGAGGCGGCCAAGAACGCACCGGCTGCGAAGCAGGCGGCGGACGCCCAGGCCGAATCCCTGCAGGTCGGGCTCACCCCCGACACGGTCGACCCCAACGACCCGGGGTTCGAGCCGGTCGAGGGTGTGACGCTCGATCAGTACGCCAAACTCTGCAAGGCCGTGGCCGGTGCCGGCCTCAAGGACGAGGCCGAGGTCGACCAGTGGGCGGAGCAGCAGGGGCTCCAGCCGGGGCAGTTCAAGCGGGTGAGCGACGAGTTCACCAAGCGCATGGGCACCAACCGGGCGCTGACGAACCGGTTCGGGATGCTCTACGCACAGGGATAAATCCAGACCACCCCTCAGAGTCGTAGGAATCACGGGCGCCGGTGGCAGGGCCGGCGCTACCCTCGGCGCCCCTTTGTAGCGGAGACTCTTCTCAAATGGTGAGTTCGGGGCCAAAATGGCCATCGGTGGCTAGCACGCAACGGTTCGACGTGCGCCTCCAGCAAATGCTCGACGCGATGCTCAGCATCGCCTCGGACCTGAGCCTGCCCACGGTCCTGCAGAGGATCGTCGAGTCGGCTTGCAAGCTGGTAGACGCGAGGTACGGCGCCCTGGGCGTCGTAGACGACCACGGCCAGCTGACCGATCTCGTGACGAGCGGCGTGGAGGACGAGACCCATCAGGCCGTCGGGCGCCTTCCGGAGTTCAGGGGCATTCTCGGCGTGCTCCTGAGCGATCCCAAGCCGGTGCGGTTGCGCGACTTGAGCGAGCACCCGCTGGCGCAGGAATTCCCGGCCGGGCACCCGCAGATGACCTCGTTCCTCGGCGTGCCCATCCGGGGCCGTGAAGCCGTCGGGAGCCTCTACCTCGCCGACAAGCAGAGTACGGAGGAGTTCAGCGAGGAGGACGAGCGGCTGGCGGTGACGCTGGCCGCCGCGTCCGGCGTCGCCATCGACAACGCCCGCCTGCAATCGAGCCTCGAGCACGTCGCCGTCCTCGAGGACCGGGAGCGCATCGCCCGAGAGCTCCACGACAAGGTCATCCAGCGGCTGTTCGCGGCGGGAATGACGCTGCAGACGACGCTGCCGATCGCCCGCTCCGAGGTCGCGAGCCACATCACGCAGGCCGTGGAGGAGATCGACGAGACGATCCGCGACATCCGCCGCACGATCTTCGCCCTCGAGGCTCGATCGCGGCGCGGCGTACGCGTGGACATCTTCGCCCACGTCGATGCCGCGCGCGAGATGCTCGGGTTCACTCCCGAGCTTCGGCTCGAAGGCCCGATCGACTCGGCCGTCCCCGAGACGACCGCCGATCATCTCCTGTCGACGCTGTACGAAGCGTTGTCGAATGTCGCCCAGCACGCAGGCGCGTCAAATGTGGACGTCGTCGTCGAGGCGAGGGACGAGCTCCTGCTCGTGGTCGCCGACGACGGCGCCGGGTTGCCCGAGCGGATCGAGCATGGTCAAGGGCTGCGAAACATGGAACGACGGGCGCTGGAGCTCGGCGGGCGTGCCGAGGTACGGCCGGGTGAAGTCGTCGGCACCGTCGTCGAGTGGCGAGTGCCGCTCGGCTGATCTCGCGCCGGGATCTGGGCGCCGGATCGCTAGTGCGGAATGGTCGCGGCGTGGACGTCCGCGCCGCCCCGTTCGAGCGTCGCGGCTACGGCGGTGATGAACCGGCGGACGCACGCTTCGATGGACCGCTGGCGGGTGATCGCATCCGGACTGCCGGCGCCGTTCGATGACGTCTCGTAGGTGCCGCTGAAGCCGAGGTGCGATCCTCCTCGTGGCACCGGCTCGAGCCGGAGGTCGGCGTCGAGCGTCATGAACGGCCCGCTCTCGGCCTCCCAGTGCAACGGGACGATCAGAGCGTGCTCGACCGACCGGGGCGCTCCGAACTCGACCGACACGAGCTCGGCCGGCGCGACGGCGGCCGCGGCCAGGTCGGCCAGCCAGGACGCCCGGCCGGCGACCAGCACCATGCCGGCCTGCTCGGAGCGCTCCGAGACGGGGACGAAGTCCTGCACGAGCGACATGCGGGCAAAAGTAGGCAGGCGCCGACGCCCCGAACAGGGCCGAAGGTCCCCCTTTCGGAGCCGGGCGACCACGCACGGTGATCGTGTCGTGCGGGCCATGATGGTGGTCCGATGCCCTTCCGCGACCGGCGTGAGGCAGGCCGGCGACTGGCCGAGCGGCTCTCGGGTCTGCGGGCCTCGTCGCCCCTGGTCCTCGGCCTGCCGCGCGGCGGCGTCCCGGTGGCGTTCGAGGTGGCGAAGGCACTGGGGGCGCCGCTCGACATCCTCGTCGTGCGGAAGCTCGGCGTCCCCTACCAGCCCGAGCTGGGGATGGGCGCCGTCGGCGAGGACGGCGTCCGCGTCCTGAACGCAGACGTCCTTCGCCAGGCCGGCGTCACCGAGACGCAGCTGGCGCAGGTCGAGGCGCGTGAGCGCGCCGAGGTGGAGGAGCGGGCGACGCGGCTGCGGGGTGGTCGCCCGGCCATCCCACTCCAGGGCCGGACGGTGGTGATCGTCGACGACGGCCTTGCCACCGGCGGAACGGCGCGCGCGGCCGTGCGTGTGGCCCGCGAGCGCGGCGCGGCGCGGGTGATTCTGGCGGTGCCCGTCGCTCCTCCCGAGAGCGTGGCCACGCTTCGACGCGACGCCGACGACGTCGTGGCGGTGGAGACCCCCGAGCCGTTCTTCGCCATCGGCGGCTGGTACTCCGACTTCTCCCCCACGTCCGACGAGGAGGTCGTCGAGCTGCTCGTGCGCGCAGCAATCGACGGAGTCGACAGAGAAGTCGAGATCCCGGCCGAGGGCGGGCAGCTCCCGGGGCACCTCACGATCCCGGCCGGCGCCCGCGGGCTCGTCGTCTTCGCGCACGGCAGCGGGAGCGGCAGGCACAGTCCCCGCAACCAGGCCGTGGCGCGTGCGCTGAACGGTGCCGGCCTCGGCACGTTGTTGTTCGACCTCCTGTCGCCCCACGAGGAAGCGGACCGCGCGAACGTGTTCGACATCCCGCTTCTGGCCGGGCGCCTCGGCGCGGCGACCGCCTGGCTCCTCGAACGGGACGACACCCGCGCGCTCCCGATCGGCTTGTTCGGCGCCAGCACCGGTGCCGGCGCGGCGTTGTGGGCGGCGGCCGAGCCCGACTCGCCCGTGCGAGCGATCGTGTCTCGCGGCGGCCGCCCCGACCTCGCCGGCGCCCGGCTCGACTCCGTGCGTGCGCCCACCCTTCTGATCGTCGGTGGACGCGACGAAGCGGTCCTCGAGATGAACCGCGACGCGGCGCGCCATCTGGCCTGCGAGCACCGGATCGAAGTGGTCCCCGGCGCAACGCACCTCTTCGAGGAGCCCGGCGCGCTCGAAGCCGTCGCCGATCTCGCGGCTCGCTGGTTCCTCGAGCACGTTGCCGGAACGCGCCCCTAGTCGGCAGGGAACACTCGGGCCGAGCGCCGCGTTCGCGCATTCGAACCACTCGAGTTCTCTCCCCGCCTGGAGGCGCTGATGCCCGACCAACGAGACGGAGTTCGCATCGAGGACGGGCCGAAGCGGGTCCGCACGTACCTGGGCGGCGAGGTCGTCGCCGACACGACCCGTCCCAAGTTGGTGTGGGAGATCCCCTACTACCCCGCCTACTACTTCCCGCGCGAGGACGTCCGGATGGAGCTCCTCACGCCGAACGGCCGTACGCGGCACTCGACGAGCCGGGGCGAGGCCCGGAACTTCACCGTCAAGGGCGGCAACCGGGAGGCCGAGGACGCTGCGTGGCACTACCCCGAGTCGCCGGTCGAGGAGCTACGCGGCCTGATCCGCTTCGACTGGGACGCGATGGACGGCTGGTTCGAGGAGGACGAGGAGGTCTTCGTCCACCCGCATGACCCGTACTCGCGGATCGACATCCTGCACAGCTCGCGTCACGTGGAGATCGAGGTGAACGGCGTCACGGTCGCCGACACCCATCAGCCGACGCTCCTCTTCGAGACCGGCCTCCCGACGCGCTACTACGTCCCCAAGGTCGATGTCCGGCTCGACCTGCTCACACCGACCGACAAGACCACCGGCTGCGCGTACAAGGGTTTCGCCCGGTACTGGACAGTCGAGGCGGGCGACGAGACCTTCGAGGACCTTGCCTGGTCGTATCGGACGCCGCTGCCCGAAGCCGTCAAGATCGCCGGGCTCGTCGCGTTCTTCAACGAGAAGGTCGACATCATCGTGGACGGCGAACGCCAGGAAAGGCCGAAGACTCACTTCTCCTGAGCCGCGCGCCGAGCTAGCCGAGTTGGCTACCAGGCGACGCGCCGCCGGTGGACAGCCTCGAGGCGACCTCGTTGGGGATGGTGATCACCCACTTGCTGCGTTCCAGGTCGGCGCGACGCACCACGAACTCGCCGCCGTCGCTGCGCGCGCTCGTCACGTGCACGACCCAGCGGTCGCCCTGATCGACGACGGACGCGAATGCGTGGCTTTCTCCGGAGGAGACCGGGCCGAGCGTGAGCCGGCTGCCACCCTCGCCGCCGGCGACGGCGATCTCGACCTGGTACGGGGTCGGGTTGTTGATCGTGACCCGCTCGATCACACCGGGCCCACCGAGCGCCTGCGTCCCGGCGAAGATCAACACCAAGGCGACGAGGCCCCCGACCACGACGGCGGCGACGTTGCGGCCCAGCCGGGTCGACGCTTCTTGCGGGGGTGCGGGCGTCAGTACGGGGCTCATGATCGAAGCTCGACGTCTCCTCGGTCACGGTTCCGTGCAAGCTTGGCGGGTCCGACGGCGCGATGCGAACCGCCAGGATACGGGGCGTCTACCCCCGATCGGCCGTCCGGCAACCACCGCCCTTGCATTGGCGCAGGGCCGACAGCTGCTTCGCCAGATCCTGCACGAGCTTCGGGTCCGCGGTCGTCACGATGTTGTGGAGCTGATCCGGGTCGGTGCGCAGGTCGTAGAGCTGTCGCTCTCCCGTGACGTACTCGACGTAGGTGTACCGGTCGGTGCGGAGCGCGGCGTACTCGGGGAGGCCGAGCGGTTGGAACTGGCCCCGACGGACCGCGGGCGCCTGCGCGCCGGCGGTCGGCGTGCCGGAGTTCGGGGGG
>DASYFC010000011.1:0-6747 GCA_036498645.1 Acidimicrobiia bacterium
GCCTTCGTCGCCAGCAACGTGGCGGTGAGGAGATCGTCGGAGATGCCGTGCGTGTACTTGCCGATCAGTCGGGCGGTGGCGGGTGCCACGACGATCAGGTCCGCGGCCCGGCCGAGCCGCGTGTGCGGGATCGGATCGGGACCCTCGAACAGTAAAGTGCGCGCCGGTTCCGACGCCAGGGCGGAGAACGTCAGCGCGCCGATGAAACGCTGCGCGTCGTCCGTGAGCACGGGGACGACGTGTGCGCCGGCGTCCACGAGCCGGCGGCAGACGTCGACGGCCTTGTAGGCGGCGATCCCACCGGTGACACCGAGGACGACGCGACGTCCGCGCAGGGCCACGAGCGGATCGGGAGCATTCGGCGCGGCCATGGGCGTCGCCTGCGCCTGCTAGGCCTTGTCGGGTTCCTCGGCGTCGGAGAGCAACGCGGCCTCGGCCTCAGCCTCGGCGTCTTCTTCGGGAGGCTTGGGGATGGCGCGGATCTTGCCCGCCTCGATCTCCTCGAGCGAGATCGACAGGGGCTTGCGCGACACCGACGTGACCTGCGGGGGCACGATCTTGCCGAGACCCTCGCCGAGCTGGTTGTAGTAGTCGTTGATCTCCCGGGCCCGCATGGCCGCCAGCGTGACCAGCGTGAACTTGGAGTCGACGCGGGCGAGGAGGCTCTCGGTCCGAGGCTCCATCAGCGAGGCGCGTCGTTCCGCCATTGTCGTGACCTTCCGGCAGGGGTTGCGGGGGCGGTCAGGCCTCCCGGTGAGATTCCAGGATAGCAGCGACCTCACGAGCAGCCCGACCAGGGTCGTCGTTCACGATCACGGCGTCGAAACGGTCGGCGGCGTGCTCCTCTTCTTCGGCCCGAGCGAGGCGGCGCTCGATCGCCTCGGGATCGTCCTGCCCCCGCTCGAGGAGGCGGCGCCGCTGCTCCTCCCGCGACGGGGCCTTCACGAACACGAGCACCGCATACGGGTACTTCTCGCGCACCGCGAGCGCGCCCTGCACGTCAACCTCGAGGAGGACGTCGTCGCCGGCCTCCAGGTGCTCGTCGACCGGCGCGCGGGGCGTGCCTTTCAGGTCGCCGTAGACGTCGAACCACTCGAGGAACCCGCCCTCGTCGCGGATGCGCTCGAACTCGCGCCGGTCGAGGAACAGGTAGTCCTTGCCGTCGGTCTCGCCTGCTCGGCGCGGGCGCGTGGTCGCCGAGACCGAGAACCACAGGCCCGGCTCGAGCTCGAGGAGCTTGCGCACGATCGTGCCCTTGCCGACCCCGGATGGGCCCGCGAGGACCAGCAGGACGCCCAGGGCCTGCCGCCGATCAGCCGAAGCGCTTGAGCAGCGCTTCGCGCTGGTTGCGACCGAGGCCGCGCAGGCGCCTGCTCTCGCTGATGTCGAGCTCCTGCATGAGCCTCCGTGCCCGTACCTTGCCGACGCCGGGCAGGGACTCGAGGACGCTCACGACCTTCAGCTTGGCGAGCGTCTCGTCGCTGTCGCCCTGCTCGAACAGCTCGGCGAGGGTGAGCGAGCTCGCCTTGAGCTTCTCCTTCACCTCGGCGCGCTGCCGCCGCGCGACGGCGGCCTTCTCGAGCGCAGCCTGGCGCTGCTCCGGGGTGAGCGCGGGCGGGAGGGGCATCGGGAACGGACCTCCAACTCAGCGAGCAGTCGAGCTCGGTTGGTTCAGGCCGTCACGGACGTCCGCTCCCTGCAGTGCCGCACAGCCCGACGACGGCGTCAGTATAGGCAGCGGCTTCGCGCGAGCAACCGGCTGCGCCGGCCGCGCACTAGCGCGTGCGCGCTCGACGCGCAAGGGCGCCGGCGGCGTCGCGCGTGACGTCTTCCGCGGCGTTCTCCGGGTCGGCGGCCGCGGTCACCGCCCGACCGATGACGAGCCAGTCGGCCCCCCGCCCGAACGCCTCCGCCGGGGTTGCCACCCGGGCCTGGTCGTGCCGAGCCTCGCCGGGAAGACGGATGCCGGGCACCATCGTCCCGAGTCGCGCGGCGCGCGTCTTCACCGCCTCGATCTCGTACGCCGAGCACACGACGCCGTCGCACCCTGCCGTTTCGGCCGCCTCGAGCCGCGTGTCGAAGGCGGAGACGTCCGTCTCGCTGGTGAGCACGGTCACCGCCAACGCACGCGGGGGTTGGTGCCCGCCGTCTCGCGCGCCCTCGGCGAGGCCGGTGACGCCCGCTTCGAGCATCGCGGCGCCCCCCGCTGCCGGGAAGTTCAGGAAGTCGACGCCACGCCGACCGAGCACGCGGGCGGCCCGCTCGACCGTGGTCGGGATGTCGTAGAGCTTCAGGTCGGCGAAGATCGCCAGTCCGAGCGCGCGCAACCGCTCGAAGATGTCGGGGCCGGCCTCCCCGTAGAGCTCCAGCCCGACCTTGGCGATCCCGAACCAGGGCGCCAGCCGGCGCGCGACCCGCTCCGCGTCCGCGGCACCGCCGACGTCGAGGGCGAGCGCGAGCCGGTCACGAACGTCGGTCACGCGGGATCCTCCAGCACACCCGTCAGGTCGGCGACGCTCGTGACGCCGTGCGTCGAGCACCAACCGACGAGCTCGTCGAGCACACGCAGCGACGCGCGTGGGTCGTGGAACGTGGCGGTGCCGACACCGACGGCACTCGCGCCCGCGAGGAGCATCTCGACGGCGTCGACCCCCGTCGTCACGCCCCCGGTCCCGATGATCGGCGCGTCGGGGTAGGCGCGCGCGACGTCGTGCACAGCCCGGAGCGCGACCGGTTTGATCGCGGGGCCCGAGAGGCCGCCCCCACCGGCGCCCAGGGCAGGGCGGCGGTGCTCGGCGTCGACGACGAGTCCGAGAAGAGTGTTGACGAGCGTCAGGCCGGTCGCGCCTGCGGCCATGGCGGCGCCGGCGATCTCGCGGAGATCGGTGACGTTGGGCGAGAGCTTGACGAAGACCGGGAGCTCGAGGTCGGCGTCGAGGACCGCCGTGGTCGCGCCGGCGGTCGCCGTCGCGGAGTGGGCGAACATGGTCGACCGGTCCTCGAGGTTCGGACAGCTGACGTTGACCTCGACCGCGACGAGCTCGTCACGCGCCGGCGTGAGGAGCTTCGCCGCCCGGCCGAACTCCTCGGTGGACCGTCCCCACACGGACGCGATGACGCGGGCGCCGCGGGCGCGCAGCGCGGGCAGGTCGTGGTCGACCCAGTGCTCGACGCCCGGGCCCTGCAGGCCGACGGCGTTGAGCATGCCTGCCGCGGTCATGTGCAGCCGGGGCGCGGGGTTGCCGGGCCACTCGTAGGGCGCCAGCGACTTCGTCGTCACCGCGCCGAGACGCGCCGGGTCGCACTGACGCGCCAGCTCGTCGCCGTGCCCGAACGTGCCGGAGGCGGCGACGATCGGGTTCGGGAGCTCCAGCGGCCCGAGCTGCACGCGGGTGTCGAGCCCCACCGCGTCGTGACGTCGACGGCGGCGCGCCATCACACCTCGAGCCGGAGCTGGTGGTCGCGGTGGTACTCCTGCAAGGACCGGACCTGGGGCTCGGTGGCACTCCATTCGGCCAGGCCCGACGCGACTGCGAGGGCGGCGGCGACCGTCGTGACGCAGGAGACACGGTGCGCGGTGGCGGCCCGGCGGATGTGATCGCCGTCGCCCGGGCGCGCCGGACGTCCTCGCGGCGTATTGATGACGAGGTCGACCTTGCCGGACGAGATGAGCTCGACCGCGTCCACGCCCGACGCGTCGCTCTCCCCCAGCTTGCCGACGACCGCGTCGACGCGAATGCCGTTCGCCTGGAGTGCGTCGGCCGTCCCCGCCGTCGCCACCAGCGAGAACCCGAGCTCGGCGAGGCGGCGGGCGGCGACGAGCCCGGAGGGCTTGTCACGGTCGGCCAGCGAGAAGAAGACGGTCCCCTGCTCCGGCAGGCGGTTGCCGGCCGCGGCCTGGCTCTTGGTGAACGCGAGCCCGAACGAGCGGTCGATGCCCATCACCTCGCCGGTCGACCGCATCTCGGGGCCGAGCAGGGTGTCGACCTCCGGAAAGCGCTGGAAGGGCAGCACGGCCTCTTTCACCGCGACGTGGGTGCCGTTGCTCCGACCGGGCGCCGGCAGGGGAAGACCTTCCTCCCGGAGCTCGTCGAGCGTCGTGCCGAGCATCACCCGGGCAGCCAGCTTCGCCAGTGGAGCGCCCGTGGCCTTGCTGACGAAGGGCACGGTGCGGCTGGCGCGCGGGTTGGCTTCGATGACCGAAACTTCGCCGCCCTTGACCGCGTACTGGACGTTGAGGAGCCCTCGCACGTCGAGCGCATCCGCGAGGGCACGGGTGTGCGCCTCGATCGTCGCGATGACGGGCGCAGCCAGCGTCGGCGGCGGGATCGCGCACGCCGAGTCCCCCGAGTGCACACCGGCCTCCTCGATGTGCTCCATCACTCCGCCGATGACCACATCCCCGACCCGGTCGCGGATCGCATCGACGTCGACTTCGATCGCGTCCTCGAGGAACCGGTCGATGAGCGCGGGCCGGGTCGCGCTCAACCCGCCCTCCCGGCCGAGGCTGCCGGTGCGGGCGAGCTCCGCCATGGCGCCGTCGAGCCCGTCACCGTCGTACACGATCTGCATGGCGCGCCCGCCCAGGACGTACGACGGGCGGACGAGGACCGGGTATCCGATGCCGTCTGCCACCTTGCGCGCGTCCGCCGGCGACGCCGCCGTGCCGCCTTCGGGTTGGGGGATGCCGAGCTTCGTGCACAGTTCGTTGAAGCGTTCGCGGTCCTCGGCAAGGTCGATGGACGCCGGGCTCGTCCCCAGGATCGTGATCCCGGCGTCGGCGAGTGTGCGGGCCAGCTTCAGCGGGGTCTGGCCCCCGAGGCTGACGATCACGCCGGCGAGCTCGCCGCGCCCGGCGAGCGCGTTGCAGACCGCGAGGACGTCCTCGCCGGTGAGCGGCTCGAAGAAGAGGCGGTCGCTGGTGTCGTAGTCGGTCGAGACCGTCTCGGGGTTGCAGTTGACCATGACGGTCTCGTAGCCGGCGCCCGAGAGCGCGAACGCCGCATGCACGCAGCAGTAGTCGAACTCGACCCCCTGACCGATGCGGTTCGGACCGCTGCCGAGGATCACGACGGCCGGCTTCTCGAGCACCGCGACCTCGTCCTCGTCCTCGAACGTCCCGTAGTGGTACGGAGTCTTCGCCTCGAACTCGGCGGCGCAGGTGTCGACGGTCTTGTAGGTCACGTCGACGCCGGCCGCGACCCGCGCCGCCCGCACCGTGTCCTCGTCGGATTGCCAGAGGTATGCGAGCTGTGCGTCCGAGAACCCGACGCGCTTCGCCCGGCGCCAATCGCGGCGGGTCGCGTCACCGAGCGTGACGGCGGCGAGGCGCGTGCGCTCCTCGACGATCTGCAGCATCCCGTCGAGGAACCAGGGGTCGATGCCGGTCGCAGCGGCGAGGCGTTCGACGGGCACGCCCCGCCGGAGCGCCGCTTCGAGAGCGAACGGCCGGTCGGGCGTGGGCACGGCGGCGGCGCGTACGAGATCGTCGGCGTTCGTTTCGGCGAGGGGCTCCTCGCCGGGGTCGCAGTTCAAGCCCAGGCGCCCGGTCTCGAGTGACCGGATCGCCTTCTGCAGCGACTCGGGGAACGTGCGGCCGATCGCCATCGCCTCCCCGACCGATTGCATCATCGTCCCGAGCGTCGCCGTCGCGCCGGGCAGCTTCTCGAACGCCCAGCGCGGGATCTTGGTCACGACGTAGTCGATGGTGGGCTCGAACGACGCCGGGGTCTCCCCCGTGATGTCGTTCATGACCTCGTCGAGCCGGTAGCCGAGGGCGAGACGGGCGGCGATCTTGGCGATCGGGAACCCCGTCGCCTTGCTCGCCAACGCGCTCGATCGTGACACGCGCGGGTTCATCTCGATGATCTGCTGCCGCCCGTCGGCCGGGTTCACCGCGAACTGGATGTTCGAGCCGCCGGTGTCGACGCCGATGCGGCGGATGCACGCGAAGGCGGCGTCGCGCATCCGCTGGTATTCGACGTCGGTGAGGGTCTGGGCGGGCGCCACTGTGATCGAGTCGCCGGTGTGCACGCCCATCGGGTCGAAGTTCTCGATCGAACAGACGACGACGACGTTGTCGGCGTGGTCGCGCATGACCTCGAGCTCGAACTCCTTCCAGCCCGCGACCGACTCCTCGATGAGGATCTCCGTGACCGGGCTCGCGGCCAGGCCTCGTTCGGCGATGTCGCGCACCTCGTCCGCCGAGTGGGCGACGCCGGTGCCACCACCGCCGAGGATGAACGACGGGCGCACGATGAGCGGATAGCCGACCTGCTCGGCGATCTCCATGGCGTCGCCGAGCGTGGTCGCGAACCCCGACTCCGGCACCGCCAGCCCGATCTCCTCCATGGCCGCCTTGAACTCGTGGCGGTTCTCGGCGACGCGGATCGCTTCGACGCTGGCGCCGATGAGCTCGACGCCGAACCGGTCGAGCACGCCGGCGTCGTGGAGCTCGACGGCGAGGTTCAGCGCCGTTTGGCCACCGAGTGTCGGGAGCAACGCGTCGGGACGCTCGCGCTCGATGACCCGCGTGAGGCTGGGCGCGTCGAGGGGCTCGACGTACGTCGCCGCCGCGAATTCCGGATCGGTCATGATCGTCGCCGGGTTCGAGTTCACGAGCACGACCCGGTACCCCTCGGACTGCAGCACCTTGCACGCCTGCGTTCCCGAATAGTCGAACTCGCACGCCTGGCCGATCACGATGGGCCCGCTCCCGACGATGAGGATCGTCTCGAGGTCGTCGCG
>DASYFC010000012.1:0-44801 GCA_036498645.1 Acidimicrobiia bacterium
CGCCGAGAAGCTGGGCAACCCCCGCATCGCCGACGCCCTCGCCGGTGTCGACGACCCCGGCGCGCTCGCCGACACCGCAGGGTGGGCGCCCGACCTGTCGGTCGAGCGCAAGGGGGTGTTGCTCGAGGAGCTCGATCCCGAGGCGCGCCTCGAGAAGGCGCTGGCCTGGGTCCGTGAGACCCTGGCCGAGCTCGACGTGTCGGAGCAGATCCGCAACCGCGTCACCGAAGGCATGGACAAGACCCAGCGCGAGTTCCTGCTGCGTCAGCAGATGCAGGCGATCCGCGAGGAGCTGGGTGAGAACGGTGACGCCGACGACGCCGTCGCCGAGTACCGCGCCAAGCTCGCCGAGCTGGTGCTGCCCGACGACGTGCGCAACACGATCGAGCGTGAGGTCGACAAGTTCGAGCGCACGAGCGAGCAGTCACCCGAGCACGGGTGGATCCGCACGTGGCTCGACACCGTGTTCGAGGTGCCTTGGGGCACGCGCTCGGAGGAGACGCTCGACGTGGTGGCCGCACGCGCCGTGCTCGACGCCGACCACACCGGACTCGACGACGTGAAGGACCGCATCGTGGAGTACCTCGCGGTGCGCACGCTGCGGGCCGAGCGCAACATGGCTGACGACGCCAGTGGTCGTCGCGGCGCCGGCGCGATCCTCGCGCTGGTCGGCCCTCCGGGCGTCGGGAAGACGTCGTTGGGCGAGTCGATCGCGAGCGCACTGGGTCGCGAGTTCGTGCGCGTCGCGCTCGGTGGTGTGCACGACGAAGCGGAGCTGCGCGGTCACCGGCGCACGTACGTGGGCGCCCGTCCCGGGCGGATCGTCCGCGCGCTGACCGAGGCCGGGACGATGAACCCCGTCATCGTGCTCGACGAGGTCGACAAGCTCGGCAACGACTGGCGCGGTGATCCGTCGTCGGCGCTGCTCGAGGTGCTCGACCCGGCGCAGAACCACACGTTCCGTGACCACTACCTCGAGATCGACCTGGACCTGTCCGACGTTCTGTTCCTCGCGACTGCCAACGTCGCGGAGACGATCCCCGGGCCGCTCCTCGACCGTCTCGAGGTGATCCGCCTCGACGGATACACGGAAGACGAGAAGGTCGCGATCGCGCACGATCACCTGCTCACGCGTCAGCGCGACCGTAGTGGGCTGCGCGACGACGACGTCACCGTGGAAGATGACGCGCTCCGGCTCGTCGTCACCGACTACACCCGCGAAGCCGGCGTGCGGAACCTCGAGCGGGAGATCGGCAAGCTCCTGCGCAAGGTCGCGGCGCGGCTCGTGGGCGGTGAGGTACAGGCGCCCGTCACCGTCGATGAGGCGGTCGTGCGCGACGCGCTCGGTCGTTCGAAGTTCTTCAACGAGGTCGCAGACCGGATCAACGGTCCCGGCGTGGCGACCGGCCTCGCCGTCACCGGCAGCGGAGGCGACGTGCTGTTCATCGAGGCGTCCGTCATGGACGGCGAGCCGGGGCTCACCCTGACCGGGCAACTCGGCGACGTCATGAAGGAGTCGGCACAGATCGCGTTGTCGTACGTGCAGGCGCACGCCGAAGAGCTCGGCATAGCGCCCGACGCGCTCAAGCGCCGCTTCCACCTGCACGTTCCCGCGGGCGCAGTGCCCAAGGACGGTCCGTCGGCCGGCGTCACGATGACGACCGCGCTCGCGAGCCTGCTGAGTGGCCGGGCGGTGCGGAGCAACGTCGGGATGACGGGCGAGGTCACGCTGCAGGGACGCGTCCTGCCCATCGGCGGCGTGAAGCAGAAGGTGCTCGCGGCCCAACGGGCCGGGCTCACCGAGGTGATCCTGCCCGCCCGCAACGGCCCCGACCTCGACGACGTGCCGGAAGCGACACGCGACGCCTTGTCGTTCCACTTGGCCGACGACGTGAAGGACGTGCTCACGGTCGCACTCGAGCCCGCGCCTGAGGCGCTGCCGAGCGCGGCCTGAGCCGGGCGCACTACTGCACGGGCAGTTCGCTGAGCGGGATGTATTGCTGGCCGGCGTGGATGTCGCGATCGGCGAAGGAGCCCTGGGTGACTGGCCGCGGAAACGAGATCTTGATCGCCCGAATGCTGGGCAGGTGGAAGATGCGGACGTCGTCAGGCGGCACTCGGTAGAGCTCGGCGACGTTGCGCCGTTCGAGGACGCCGGGAGCGGCGACCACCTCGTAGTCCGCGTCGGTGGCGAAGAAGATGTCGAGCGTCATCCAGAACGGCCCGGCGTTCTTGGAACGGACGAGGTCTGCGACGTCTCCGAGAGTTCGGGGACTACGCATGGCTCACCTTGATCGTCTCGGTGCGGAACAGTTCCACGGGACTGGCGACGTCGATGGTGTGGTTGAGGACGAACTCGTAGGCCGCGCCGCGTTCGATCTCTGGTGGTGAGGTCGCGAACGCGAAGCTGGGCAGGGCGCTCTCGACACGAAGGGGTAGGTGCAAGAGCAACGGGTTCGCGATCTTGGCAATAGCGGTTGCCGTGTCCTGGTCGCGTGCGCGTGCTTTGAGGAGGACGCCGACCTCCCGCGGTGTCGCCGTGTCGGGATCGATCGCGCCGAGGACGGCATTGTGCCCGTACACCCTGAACTGGGTGTCGTACTCGGCGCGCTCGAGACCGAGGAGGGCGCGGACGCGATCAGTGAGGATCTCGTCGAGGATCTCGATCCAGGTATCGATCTCGGCGAGGATCTTGGGGTCTCGTATGCCAACGAGAGCGATCGTCTCGTAGCCGGCGATCGCACTCCCTTCGAGCTTGATCGTGTGTTGGGTGGCCGGTTCGAATCCGGATCCTTCGACGCGCACGGTCTTGTCGTCCACGGCCCGGTATTCGGCCCGTGAGGTGTCCAGGGTGCCGGATGGTTCCCGCATCCGGAAGGGATCGGCGTTCTCGTAGAGCATGTGCGCGGCCACTGTCGTCGGTGTGCAGGCGCTGTTCGGGTCGAGGGGCCGGACGGTGAATCCCGCGTCGTCGATGTCTACGAGAACCCCGCCGCTCTGCGGGTTGGTGGTGCAGAACCCGCCGCACTCGACGGTCTTCGCTGCGTGCCAGGTCGGTCCGGGAGAAAGGCCGCGCGAGAGCGCGAGCGCTGCGACAGAGGCGGTGTCGGTGGCGCGGCCGGCGAGGACGACGTCGGCTCCGCCGGCGAGCGCATCTGCGATGGGCTCGAAGCCCATGAGGCCCACGATGTGCTCGCAGGAGCGCAGCACCTGCGCGTCGATCGGGCCGGCAGGGGAGAGCGGTTTGACCGTGCCGGCGGCCAGGGCGGCGGTGATGGCGTCGGCGCGCAGCTCGCTGAAGATCGTCGAAAGAGTGAAACGAAGGTGTTCCTCGCGGGCGATGGCGTCGACGATGGCGGCGACCCAGTCGACGCCGGAGTTCGTTCCGGCGGTTCCGCAGGACGTGACGATCAGAGGGATGTCGGCCTCGCGTGCCGCGATCAACAACACGTGGAGGTCGCGCTCGACCGCGGCCTCGGTGGACTTGGCCGTCCCCGTCCCCAGGTAGTAGGGACCGGAGTCGGTGGAGCCGCCGTCGACGGCGATCGCGTCCGCCCCGAGCTCGATGCCGCGTTCGATCGTCTCGGCCGGGAAGCCCCCGCCGAGCATGCCGGTCGGAAAGATGACGCTGACGCGCGTTGCATCACGACTCATGCGATGTCGATCGCGGTCACTGCGTTCATCGGGACTGTCGACGCATCTCGTGGGTGACCGAGATCACGAGGATCAGGGCGACAGCAAAGGGAAGCAACCACCACGCGTTGACGCCGTGGTGCGCGACGAAGAAGACACCGCTGATCGTGATGACGACGCCGACGGCGAGTCGCCAGTCGTCACCGATCAGGAAGTCGTACCAGAACTTCCCGAACTGCGCGACCCACTTCATGACGCGGTCATCTCGGGGACGGCTGCTGATCTGCGCACGAGCGCCACGAGACTGAACGACAGGACCACGACGAACCCGATCAGGCCGAGCAGAGACAGGTCAGCTCCGGGCCACGTGATGCCCGCCCCTTCCGCGCTCCAGAAGATCCCGAACGCTGTGAGCATCACGCCGACCCCGAACTTCAACGTGTTCTCGGGTACGCGCGTCAGGGGCGCATGCACGATCACGCCGGCTACGAGCACGACGACCAGCGCAGCGAGGGCACCGACGGCGGCCAATCCGACGTTCCCTTGGGTCCCGCCGAACGTGACTACAATGAACGCCACTTCCAGGCCCTCGAGGAACACGCCTTTGAATGCGACGGTGAACGCGTACCAGTCATGGCCGCGTCGTTCGCCGTCGGCTCGGAGGAGCGCGACTTCGGCTTCATAGATGGCTTCCTCGTCGTGCAGCGCCTTCAGACCGCCCGCGCGCAGGACCGCCTTGCGCAACCACTGCAGCCCGAACACCAGCAGGACCGTTCCCACGACCAGGCGCAGCGAGTCGATCGGCAGGTTCGCCAAGGCAGGACCGAGGCCGGCGACGATGACGACCAACCCGACGACGGCAGCAGCG
The DNA here is from genome assembly GCA_036498645.1 of Acidimicrobiia bacterium. GTDB lineage: Bacteria > Actinomycetota > Acidimicrobiia > IMCC26256 > JACDBD01 > JALZAA01. Next base: position 4,502 of record DASYFC010000012.1, read on the forward strand.
ACACCCCACCCAGCGGACCGCCAGCCACGGGTGACTCCCACCGCGAGGACGATCGTGAGGGCTTCGACCATCTCGACGGCGGACGCCAAGAACGCGGCGGCTACCAGGAGAACGCTGTGCATCGCGACCTCTCGTTCGGACGCGGTTCATCGCCACATTCGGCGTTAGTAGTGTACGCTACCATCATGGCTCAGCCAGTAGCAAGTGCTACGGATTCCTACGCCGACCGCGTCGCCGAACGCGGCGAGTCGCTCGCGCCCGCCGAGCGCCGGGTCGCCGACTTGTTGCTCGATCTCGGCCCCGAGGCGACGCTGCTCTCTGCTGCCGCACTGGCCGAACAGCTCGGCACCAGCGATGCCACCGTCGTCCGCACCGCGAAGGCGCTCGGGTACGGCGGACTCGCCGAGCTCCGCCGGGCGCTGGCGGCGTACGGCGAAAGCCCGCCGATCGGCGAACGTCTACACCGCACGCTCGAACAGACACGGGGCGACGAGCTTTTTCCTTCCGCGATCCGCAATCACCTGTCGGCACTCGACACGTTGACCCGCAACGTCTCTCCGCAAGCGTTCCAAGACGCGGTCGCGATTCTCGCCGGCCAGCACCGAGTGGTCTGGCGAGGTGTCGGGCCCTCTGCACACCTCGCCGCGTATGGGCAGCTCATGACGCAACGGATCGGGAAACCGAGTAGCGCGCTCGTGCACACCGGCACGTCATTCGCCGACGAGCTGCTCACCCTCGGGCCCGACGACGCAGTCGTCCTCTTCGCCTACGGTCGGCTCCAACCACACGTGCGTGTGCTCCTCGAGCACGCCGAAGCGATCGAGGCCCCTGTCGTGCTCATCACCGACGTCCTCGGACGCAGACTCGGCGCTGCCGTCGCCACCACACTCCAGTGCGGCCGCGGCGCACCGGGCCTCTTCGCGAGCCACGGCATCACGCTCGTCGTGATCGAAGCCCTGGTGCTCGCCATCGCCGCTACGCACCAGGACGAATCAGAGGCCTCCCTCGCGAAGCTCAACGAGCTGCGCGCCGCGCTCGCGGGACGACGTATCGATGTCGACACGCCGTAGCCGGCGTCGGCGTCCTCGACACATCGAACGGGTCCGTGCCTATGAGCTCACGCGCTCCAATCCAGAATGAGCTCGGGGCCACCCTCCGGAGGCTCGGTGAGGTCGACGCCGCTGACTTCCTTGACCCGGTCGCGGAACCAGGCGGCGAAGTCCGAGGAGTCCTGCGCGATCTCTGCGAAGGACTTCTCGGGATCGGGGCTCTCGAACCAGACCAGCACGAACGCGCTTCCGTCGGGAGTCTCCTGAACCGACCACGTCTCTCGGGTGATGCCTCCCCGCTTCTGCGACTCGTCGTAGCCCGAGCGTCGCGGCCCCATCGTCTCCTTGGCGAAGGCGCGAGCTGTGTCGACCTTGCCCGGGAGCACCGGGAACGCACCGTTGAAGACTGCCATTGTCCTGCCTCCTTGCCTTTAGTTGTCGCCCTGCCATGACACGCGATACGCGATCGTGGGCTCGAGAATGCCCTTGAGCTGAACGGGCCCACGATCCTCGAAGCCGAACTGCTTACCGATGCAGAGCTCGCGCACCGCAAGCGACGCCGTGATCTCACCCGCCGAAGCCGAATCACAGAGGCGGGCAGCGAGCTGCACAGCCGCCCCGAACAGGTCGTCGTTGTCGTCGGTGATGGGCTCGCCGGCGCTGATGCCGATCTTCACGTCGAGAGGAACTGTATTGCCTTCGTTGTGGACACGGAAGGCCCGCTGCGCCGCGATCGCGAAAGCCACCGCCGAGGCGACGGACGTGAACGCCGCCATGATTCCGTCACCCGTGTGCTTGACCTCTCGCCCGTCATGGGCACTGAGCCCCTCACGAACGATCTCGTTGTGAACGCGTAACAGCGCCAGGTGCGCGTCGTCTCCGAGTCGGGATGTCTGCTCGACCGAGCCGCAAAGGTCGGTGAACACGATGGCTCGCATCGCCGGGGCTGCGTACGGCGTCCCTGCCGGGTACTCCGGCTGCGCGCCCAGAAAGTTGTTCAGCGGAACGTTCGGGTCGAGCTCGACGATCGTCCCCGCGAGCTGCCCGTGCGCCTCTTGATGTACCGCCTCCAGAGCCTGCTTGGTCGGCCCCTCTGCGAGGCAGAAGACCGAACCGTTTGCCGGATCGAACCAGTACGTGTGGTAACGGACACGATGTCGCTCTTGAACCTCGACATCCCGCATGTGCAGGTCGGCGAGCTCTTCAGGAGTGACCCCGGGAGCGTCATGGCGGTCCATGTACAGCGGCATCGACGCAGCATACGTAAACCCGGTCTCCGATGACGCCGACAACCATGGAGCTCCCTCGCCTCGGGCGTCGGAGTAGGAAGGTGTCCGTGATCCTGTCGTCACATCCCTCACCGGCTGAGCGTCGGGAACACGGAAGGGCTGCCCGCAGAAGGCTCCCACGTCGCGAGCTCGGTCATTGGGCTCCGGATCGAGACGCCCTCGCGGTCGTTCTGGACCAGAGCGCGACGCGGTTGGCGGACCTCGTCCCACTGCGCCATGCGCGCATGGCTGCGTCACCCTGGGCGTACTACCGGGGTGCGGCGGCGGTCATGGCGGCAGATCTCGCGACCGCGCCGAACACCGGGCTCGAGGTGCAGCTGTGCGGCGACGCCCACGCATTGAACTTCGGCTTGTGGGCGACACCGGAACGCAACCTCTCCTTCGACCTGCGCGACTTCGACGAAACGTTGCCGGGTCCCTTCGAGTGGGACGTGATGCGGCTCGCTGCCAGCCTCGTGGTGCTGGCTCGTGAGAACGCGCTCGCACCCGACACTGCAGACCACGCCGTGGCTTCCGCGCTTCAGGCGTACCGCACGAAGATGCATGACTACACCACCGCGTCCCAGATGGAGATCTGGTACGACACCATTCACGTCGAGCAGCTGCTCGGATACTTCGGCGAGGATCGCCGTGCCCGGGTGTCGAAGCACATCGAGAAGCGGCGGAAGCGCCGCACGAGCGTGGGCGCGTTCGAGAAACTGACCGAGTCGGTCGAAGGCCGGCGCCGGATCATCGAGGATCCGCCTCGGTTGACGCACTTCGACAACCCGCGGCGCCTCGAGATCGTGCACGAGGTGTTCGAGCAGTACGCGGAGACCCTCCAAGAAGACCGACGTCGATGCCTCGAGAACTTCTCGTTCGTGGACACCGCACGCCAGGTCGTCGGCGTCGGGAGCGTCGGGATGCGCGTGCACCTGATTCTCCTCGAGGGACGGGGCGGCGACGATCCTCTGTTCCTCCAGGTGAAGCAGGCCGGTCCTTCGGTGTACGAGGCGCACCTGCCCAAGAGCCGGTACCGAAATCATGCCGCCCGGGTGGTCAACGGAAAGCGGCTGATACAGAGCGCTACCGACATGTTCGTCGGCTGGACGTCGTTCGCCGGGATGGACTTCTACGTTCGCCAATTCCGCGACATGAAGGTGATCCCCGACAGCGTGCGGATCGCGCCGGTTCTGGTGGAGCTCGCGACGGCATGCGGCGACGTCCTTGCCCGCTCACACGCCCGCACCGGTGATCCTGTAGCCATCGCGTCGTACATCGGGAAGGGCGGGCGCTTCGACGAGGCGATCGGCGCGTTCGCGCGTGCCTACGCCGACCAGACCGAGCGCGACCACGCCCAGCTCGTCGCAGGGATCGCCGGCGGTTCCGTCCCCTTCGAAGCTGGTTCGTGAGCGAGCTCATACCCCGTCGGGCCCGTGGGTGGGGTCGGGGCTAGGCGAGCGCCTTCGCCTTCAATCGGTCGTACTCACCCTGGTCGATCGCGCCCGAGTCCAGCAGCGACTTCGCGTGTGCGATCTGCTCGGTGGGTGACTGTCCACCTCCGGCTGCATCGCGGACGTACGAGTCGAAACGGTCTTGGGCCGCACGTGCAGACGCAGCCGATCGACGCCCCATTCCCTGACCGCGAAAGATCAAGTAGATGAGAACCCCGAACATCGGCGCCACGACAAGGAACAACACCCACAGAGCCTTGGCCCAACCCGAGAGCTCGTGATCACGAAAGAGGTCCCCGATGACGACGATCAGGAGCCAGAAATAGATCAGGAACAGGAAGAACTCGACGAGCCACAGCAGCACGTCACCGCTACCGATATTTGCCGCAATCATCTGATCCGGGCCTCCTCGTGACATCGATCAGGACTTGGGCGCGAAGCGAGCTACATCATCGTCGCGCGCTATCTCGTCTGCACGTCAGTGCGCAGGCGGGTGAGCGTCGTCGACGTGATCAGCCATCGACCATCGAGCTTCTCGTAGGTCTCGTGGTAATGGCCGTACCCGTGCATCTTCGAGATGGGGGAGCCCTCCGGCCACCAGAGATGGTCCTCCATCGCCCAGATGCCGGTGGCGCTCGTCGATGACGTGACGTCGATCTCGGGTGTATGGCCGTGGTGCACGGTCGTCACCTCATCGATCGATGCCCGCACGAACGCCGCAATCTCCCGATTTCCGGTGGTGACGCCTCTGCCATCGGCTGTGTCGTCCGAGAACTCGCCCGTCACGTCCATGCGAGCATCGGGCGCGAACACCGACGCGAAGCCGTCCCAATCCTTCGTATCCATGCAACGGAAATAGCGAGCCTTCAGCTGCTTGATCTCCTCGATCGCTTCGAGGCGCTCGACGGCGTTCACCGTCGGCCGCGCGCCCGCCGCGCGCCGAGCAGGGCGGCCGCGCCGAGGCCGATCTCCAGGGCCAGATACGCCCAATACGCGCCATCGGTCCTGGGCCGGTCGACCAGGAGCGAGCCCACCCGCGCAGCCGCCGCCCCGAGCCACGTGACGCCGACCGCTGCCTGCGCGGTGGGATCGCGACTGACGAGCGCCCATCCACCGAGCGCGGCGTAGGTACCGCCGAGCCCGGCTCTCGTCTCTGCGATGCCGCGTGCGGTCCCGGCAGAGAGCTCGAGGTTGGCGGCAACCCTGCCGGGAATCACGACGCCGGCGAGTCCCGAGGCCATCAGTGCCGCGCTGCTCACGCGTCCCAAGTTCATGTGATCGAGATCCGACCATACTGGGACGCGTGCTCGACCGTTACTCGAACTTCTTTCTCGCCAGTGCAGGTGCTTCGGCGGCGTTCATCGGACTGCTCTTCGTCTCTCTCACGATCGCGGACCTGGAGGAGACCGACCAGCGGGCGAGAACGAACAGGGACGCGCTGGCGGGAAGCGCCTTCGCTCAGCTGCTCGATGCCTTCTTCGTGTCCATGGGCGGCCTCGCCGATGAAGTGCGCATTTTCGCGGGGGTCGGAGCGGGAATGGCGGTGTTCGGCTTGTGGACCACCAGCCGGCTGCTTCCCGGGGTGATCCGTGCCGGCAACTGGGCCCGCACGTCCCCGGTCCGGACGACCAACATCGTCTTTCCGATTGCCAGCATCGTCGTCTACGTCCTGCAACTGGCGTTTGCCATCGGGCTGTTGTTCTTCCCCGACAACTCGGCGCTCCTACGGCTCTCGGTGGTCGTCCTGCTCGGGCTGTACGCAGGAGCCATAGCGAGAGCCTGGAAGATCACGAGGACGACCTAGTCCGGATCGGATCTCAGGTTCGAGAAGCAGGCCGGTCAGCGGCCCGGCGCGGCGCGCGTAGGCTCGGGCCGTGCTCCGCCGCCTGGCCGCGTGGTGCTACCGCCGCCGCCGACGCGTGGTCGTCGGCTGGGTGATCGCGCTCGTCGTCATCAGCGTGCTCGGCCAGACGGTCGGGGGCGACCTCCTCAAGACCTTCTCGCTGCCCGGCACCGAATCCGACCGCGCCTTCAGCGTCCTCAAACGTGAGTTCGCGCGGAAGGGCGACACTGGCGACCTCGTCTTCAGAGTGAAGGGGCCCGGCGACGTCAACTCGCCGGATGTGCGAAACGAGATCGAGCCGGTCTTCGAGAAGCTGCGCAAGGAGCCACACGTCGTCAGCGTGACGTCGCCGTACGAGCCGGCGGGCAACCGCTTCATCGCGCAGGGGGGCAAGATCGCGTACGCCGAGATCCTCTTCAACGTGCAAGCGAACGACGTCCCGCTCGACCTCGCATCGAACATGCGCACCATCGGCAAGGACGCGAACTCACCTCGTTTGCAAGTAGAGCTCGGCGGCTCGATGTTCACGGAACAGACGCAGCCCGCGAGCGAGGCGATCGGGATCCTTGCCGCGGCGGTCATCCTGCTGATCGCGTTCGGCTCGCTGCTCGCGATGGGCATGCCCATCATGACGGCGCTGTTCGGCATCGGGATCGGCCTCGCCTTCGTCAACCTGCTCGCAAGGGTCTTGGACGTGCCGTCGTTCGCGCCGCAGGTCACGGCGCTCATCGGGATCGGCGTCGGCATCGACTACGCGCTGTTCATCAGCACTCGCTACCGCGAGGGTTTGCACGAGGGTCGCGATCCCGAGAACGCCGTGGTGCACGCGATCGACTCGAGCGGTCGGGCCGTGTTGTTCGCCGGCGGCACGGTCGTGATCTCCCTGCTCGGACTGTTCCTCATCGGCGTGTCGTTCATCCGAGGGCTGGCCGTTGGCGCGTCGTTGGCCGTGCTCTTCGTGATGGCCGCAGCGGTGACGTTGCTGCCCGCGGTGCTCGGCTTTGCCGGGCACACGATCGACCGCTTCGCCCTTCCGAGCGCTCGCCGCGGCCGTTCGGTCGAGAACAGCTTCTGGGCGCGCTGGAGCCGAACGCTGCAAGCGCGGCCCTGGCCGGCGGCGATCGGTGCGCTCGTGATTCTCGTCGTGCTCGCGGTGCCGTTCTTCGGGTTGCGCCTGGGCGTAGCCGACGCGGGGAACGACCCGACGTCGTTGACGACGCGGCGCGCGTACGACTTGCTCAGCCAGGGGTTCGGGCCCGGTTTCAACGGCCCGCTCCTGGTCACCAGCGAGGTTCGGTCGCCGGCCGACCTCGGCACGGCGGCGCGCCTCGGCGCCACGATCGCCCGCGATCCCGGTGTCGCCCAGGTCAGCCCGCCCATCTCGAGCCCAAACGGCCGGGGCGTGCTCCTGCAGGTGATCTCCAAGGGGTCGCCGCAGGACCAGAGCACCACCCAGCTCGTGCACCGCCTGCGCGACACCACGATTCCAACCGCGACGCGGGGATCGACATTGGACGTGCACGTCGGCGGCCAGACAGCGGTCGGTGTCGACCTCGCCGACACCGTCGGGCAACGCCTGCCTTACATGTTCCTGGCGATCCTGCTCCTCAGCTTCGTGCTCTTGATGCTCGTGTTCCGTTCGCTGCTCGTGCCGCTGAAGGCCGTGATCATGAACCTGCTCTCGATCGGGGCCGCCTACGGCGTGATCGTGGCGATCTTCCAGTGGGGCTGGCTCAAGGACGTCGTCGGCATCGGCAAGGAAGGCCCCATCGAAGCGTGGGTCCCGATGATGTTGTTCGCGATCGTGTTCGGCTTGTCGATGGACTACGAGGTGTTCCTGCTCAGCCGCATCAAGGAGGAGTACGACCGCACCCACGACAACGCCGACGCAGTTGCGCACGGCCTCGCGAAGACCGCACGTCTCATCACCGCCGCCGCCGCCGTCATGATCTGCGTGTTCGGCAGCTTCGTCCTCTCCGACCTGCGGGTCCTGAAGCTCATCGGCTTCGGGCTGGCCTTTGCCGTGTTCATCGACGCGACCTTGGTGCGACTCGTTCTCGTTCCGGCCACGATGGAGCTCCTCGGTGACCGCAACTGGTGGTTCCCGAAGGCGCTCGACTGGCTCCCACGCGTGCAGGTGGAGGGCGAACCGGACGTCGTCACGGAGGAGTCACGACCGCTCCAACCCGTGGCCGGTAGCTAGCGCCGCCCTTCGAGTCAGCGGTCGGTGGCGGCGTTGACCGCGGCCCAGAAGTCCTCGATCACCGGTGGAGGCGCCGGCGACATGGCCTGACGCTGGGTGAACACGATCCCCGTCACGCCGCTGCCGGGGTTGGAGCGCCAGGTCGTGCCGGAACCGCCGTCCCAGCCGAAGCCGGATGGCAGGGGCGCCGTGCTCCCCGCCGCCGGGACTGCCATGCCGAGGCCCCAGCTCCCGACCTCGGCGAGGAAGAGCTGTGACGACTCACGCTGGGCCCTCGAGAGCCGGTCCGTGGTCATGAGCGCGACCGACTCGGGGGAGAGCACGCGCTGTCCGCGCAGGGTGCCTCCTGCCAGCATCATGGACACGAACGACCAGTAGTCGTCGACGGTCGAGACGAGCCCACCGGCGGCGTCCGGGAACGACGGCGGGGTGCTCCACCAACTGTCCGCGGGGTCGTCGAGCACGGAGAGCTCACCGGTCTCCGGATCGGGCGCGTAGAACGTCGTCAGGCGGTGCAATTGACCGGCCGGCACGGTGAAGCCGGTGTCCCGCATGCCGAGCGGCCCGAAGATGCGATCGTGCATCACCGTTTCGAGGTCTTTGCCCGTCGCTCGGGCGAGCAGCACGCCGAGCACCTGGCCCGACGTGCCGTAGAGCCACTGCTCGCCCGGTTGGTACATGAGCGGCATGGAGGCGAGGGCCGCCGTCCAGCTGTCGACGTCGTGTGTCACCGGCGGCCACGGAGGACCTCCGATGCTCTGGAGGCCGAGCGCGGCCTCGGCCCGCTGGATGGGATAGCTGTCGGGCGGCGCCATCACCGATCCGAAGCCGAGGCGGTAGCTGAGCAGGTCCTCGACCGTGATGGGCCGGTCGGCGGCTACCGCGTCGTCGAGCTCGGCGTCGATGGCGCGGAGCACCCGGGGATGGGCGAGCTCGGGCAGCAGATCGTCGACGGGCTGGTCGAGGCGCAGTACCCCTTCTTCCACCAGTGACATCGTCGCGACCGCGGTGATCGGCTTGGTGAGCGACGCGATGCGGAAGATGGCCGACCGATCGAGGGACGAGTCGTCGGCGAACGAGGCGGAGCCGATGGTGTCGATGTGGACGTCGTGGTCCCGCGCCACGAGCGTGACGAGACCCGGCATCTCCCCGCTCTCGACGTGCGCAGACATGACGTCGTGCAGGTGAGTCAGTCCCGCCGTCGACAACCCGCTGGTGGTCATGGGCAGCTTCCCGCTTTCGGCACGTGGTGTAGACGTCGCACGCGCCCCGGACTCATCGCGACCCGCCGAGTTGCTCGGATCGGCCTCGGCTGGATGATCATCGAATCCGGGCGAGACTCCTTGGACCTCACACCGCGACAGCTCTTACCGCGTGCTCAGGCGCCGCCGACCGTGACGACGACCTTGCCCTTCGCCCGGCGGTCGGCGAGCTCCCGGATCGCCTCCGCGGCACGCTCGAGCGGATAGGTCGAGGACACGTGCGGGCGCAACTTGCCGTCGCGCCACCACCCGATCAGCTCTTCGACGTTCCGGCGATGACGCTCGGGCTCCCGGCCGACGAACGCGCCCCAGAAGACCCCGACGATGTCGCAGCCCTTGAGCAACGTCAGGTTCAACGGGATCGCCGGGATCTCGCCGGCGGCGAAGCCGATGACGAGGAAGCGACCCTCCCAGGCGGTGGCGCGCAGAGCGGGCTCGCTGTACTCGCCACCGACCGGGTCGTACACGATGTCGGCGCCGGCGCCGTCGGTCAGCTCGCGGATCCGCGACTTCAGGTCCTCGGTGGCGTAGTTGATCGTCATCGCGGCGCCGTACTCGCGGCAGAGCTCGAGCTTGTCGTCGCTCGACGCGGCCGCGATCACGGTCGCGCCCATCACGGCGCCGAGCTCGACTGCCGCCAGGCCTACACCACCGGCGGCGCCGAGCACGACGAGAGTCTCGCCGGGCTCGAGACGCGCACGATCCTTGAGGGCGTAATGGGAGGTGCCGTACGCATAGAGGAACGACGACGCGGGCGCGAAGTCGATGCCCTCGGGAATCGGGATCAGCGAACGAGCATCCACTGCGGTCTTCTCGGCGAGACCACCCCAGCCGGTCGACGCGAAGACCCGATCGCCGACGGAGACGGCGTCGACACCGGGACCGACCGAGCTCACGACGCCCGCGATCTCGGCGCCCGGCGAGAAGGGGAGGGGCGGCTTGAACTGGTAGAGGTTCTGGATGATGAGGACGTCGGGGAAGTTCACCGCGCAGGCCTTGACGTCGACGACTACCTGACCGTCACCGGCGGTCGGATCGTCGACGTCCTCGACCGTCAGCGACTCGGGCGGCCCGTACTGGCGACAGAGGACTGCTCGCATGGCGGGCACCGTAGTGACCGGCGCCGGTGGTCGTCGGGGGAGGAACCGGCCATTCTCAGATGTCCTTCATGTCGCTTTCACGCCTTTCACGGACCTTGGCGCTATCAGTCGTGAGTGCACACGACGGTCTCGCTCGCCGAGCCGGAAGCCGAACAGCCCGAACAGTCCGAGCAACCTGAGGCGAGGGTCTCCGGCGGCGACCGGACGCCGTCGTTCACGTATCAGCCCGCGCTCGACGGGCTCCGCGCGCTCGCGGTGCTCGGTGTGCTCCTGTACCACGCCGGCGTGAGCTGGGCGCCGGGAGGGTTCCTGGGCGTCGACGCCTTCTTCGTGCTGAGCGGCTTCCTCATCACGTCGCTGCTCGTCGATGAGTGGCGAACCCGAGGGCGGATCGACTTCCGGGCGTTCTGGGCCCGCCGGGCGCGACGACTGCTTCCAGCGCTCGTCCTCGTCGTCGTCGCCGTCGGCGCGTACGCCGTGTTCGTGGCGCGTCCGGAAGAGTTGCAGCGCATCCGCGGCGACACGTTCGGCTCGTTGCTGTACGTCGCCAACTGGCGTCAGCTGTTCGAATCGTCGTATTTCGCCAAGCTCGCCACGCCTTCGCCGCTCCGGCACACGTGGTCGCTCGGCATCGAAGAGCAGTGGTACCTCGTCTGGCCCCTGGCGTTGGTGCTCATGGTGCGCGTGACCGCCGGGCGCCGGTGGGCGGTGATCGGCATCACGGCCGCGCTCGCGTTCGGGTCGGCGGCCCTCATGGCCGCATTCTTCGACTCGGGGGATCCATCACGCGTGTACTACGGCACCGACACGCGCGCTCAGGCGCTGCTGCTCGGCGCCGCGCTCGCCTTCCTCGTGACGCGCCCACGCCGGCGACGGCCCCGACAGTCGACCGCCACCGCGAGCCTGATCGCACTCGAATGCGCCGGGATCCTCGCCCTCGTCTATCTCGGCTGGCTCTGGACGCACGTCGCCGACACGACGACATGGCTGTACACCGGCGGCTTCCTGGTCGAGGGGCTGGCCGTCGCCGCGCTCATCGCCGCCGCCACCCGGCCGTACTCGCCGATCCTCGGACCGCTGCTTTCCCTCGCGCCCCTCCGCGCCATCGGGCGGATCTCGTATGGCGTCTACCTGTGGCACTGGCCCGTGTACGTGTACCTGACGCCGGCGCGCACCGGCCTGGACGACGCCCCGCTCCTCGTCGTCCGGCTTGCCGCCACCTTCGCCCTCGCGCTGGTCTCGTACCGTCTGGTCGAGCAGCCCATCCGTCACCGCACGTTGACCCGACCCCGCGCGATCGCGCTCACCTCGTTCCTCGGCGTGGCGGCGGCCGTCACGCTCGTCGCGGTCGTCGTGTCGACGGGCGCGACCGTGTCCCCGGCCACCGGTCTCGAGCACGCCGCCGGCCGGGCGTCGGCCCCGGCTCCGGTCACCCGTCCCCATCAGGTGGTCGTGCCGAGAGTGCTCATCGCCGGAGACTCGGTCGCGCTCACGCTCGGCTACTGGCTCGATCCGAAACGGGACACGACGGGAGTGCAGATTCGAACCGAGGCCACCCTCGGGTGTGGCCTCACCGGCGGGACGGCGCACAGCGACGGCAACGACCTCGCGACGAACGAGGAGTGCAGCGGCTGGCCGTTGCGTTGGCGCAAGACGGTCGACGAGTACCAACCGTCGGTCGCGGTCGTGTTGGTCGGCGCCTGGGACGTCGTGGACCACCGGATGAACGGCGACATCCTGCCGGTCGGGACCGAAGCCTGGGTGGTGTACATGACCCATCAGCTCGATACCGCGACCGACGTGCTGAGCGCGCGCGGGGCCCGGGTCGTGCTGCTGACGTCACCGTGCTTCGGGCAGCCCGACAGCGGACTCGACGGTATTCCCGAGCGTTCCGACCCGGCACGCCTTCGGGCCCTGAACGACGTGCTCCGCACGTATGCGAAGACGCACGCGGCCCGCGTGTCGCTCATGGACCTGCATGGCTTCCTCTGTCCGAGAGGTACGTACACATCGACCGTTGACGGCGTGAATGCGCGCGACCCGGACGGGACGCATTTGTCACCCGACGGGTCGAAGCTCGTGTGGCGGTGGCTGGCCCGGCAGCTCAGGGCCGCGGGCTTGCTGCGGACCCAATGACCTGCGCCGCCTTCCGGTCGAACGGGCTGTAGTCGACCCCGGCCGCCGGCAGATGGATACGCGCGACCGTCCCGCCGCCGGAAGCAGGCTCGAGGGCGACGCTGCCACCGTGCGCGTCGACGACGCGCCGAACGATCGCGAGCCCGAGTCCCGAACCGGGCATCGCGCGTGCGGCCGGCGCTCGGTAGAAGCGGTCGAAGACTCGGGGGAGGTCCTCCCGGTCGATGCCGGGCCCGTGGTCGCGAACGGTGATCGTGCCGTTGCGCAGCCGCACGTCGACCTGTCCACCCGGAGGGCTCCACTTGCACGCGTTGTCGAGCACGTTGACGATCGCGCGCTCGAGTTGATGGCGGCGGCCCTCGACGCGCGTGGGCTCGAGGTCGAGCTCGATGGTGACGTCCGGTGCGCGTAGCCGAGCCCGGTCGATCGCGTCCGTCACCAGCCGGTCGAGGTCGATCTCCGTCGTCTCCTCGGTCGGCGTATCCGGGTCTCGGGCGAGCTCGACCAGGTTGTCCATGAGCGCGGTCAGCTCCGCCACCTGCTGAGAGACGTCGGCGAGGAGCCGGCGCCGCTCTGGCTCGGGCATGCTCGGACGGCCGGTGAGCACCTCGACGTTCGTGCGCAAGCTCGTCAGCGGCGTCTGCAGCTCGTGGCTCGCGTCGCGGATGAGCTCGCGTTGCTGCTCACGCGACGTGTCCAGTGCCGCGAGCATCGCGTTGAGGCTGGACGCGAGGCGACCGAGCTCGTCACGACGGCGGACGTCGATCGACGCGGCGAGGTCCTGCGTGGTCGCCACCCGTTCGGCTGCGCGCGTGAGCCGGGTCACCGGTCGGAGGCTCGCTCGGGCGACCAAGAGTGCGAGGAGCGCAGCCACGCAGATGCTCAGCCCTCCGACGATCAGCAACGTGGTGCGCAAATCAGTGATCGTCGCATCGACGTCGTCGACGTTCTTGGCAAACTGGACCGATTGTCCGTCAGGGGCGGCGGCGCTGGCGATGCGCAGGTGCTTGCCGTCCACGACCGCATCCCTGAACGCAAACCGGACGTCACCCCGTGCAATTTTCACGTCGATTGGACGTAGGGGGATCGCGATGGGCTGGTCCGAGGGAATCTTGCTGGTGCCGTCGGCAGACGTGACTCGGAGATAGTCGCGGGCGCTCGGAGTCGGCAGGTCGAAGTACGGCAGCGCAATCTCGGCGTTCGGGAGCTTGGCGAGCCGAGTGGAGTCGGCGCGCAGCGAATTGTCGGTCTGATCGTGCAGCCGCTTGCTCACGGCGAAGTACGAGACCACAGAGGCCAGGACCACGGTGACCGCGACCGCGAGCACACAAAGCAGCGTGAGCCGGGCGCGGAAGCTCATTGGTCGCGGAGCACGTAGCCGACGCGGTGGACGGTATGGACGAGACGCGGTTCGCCGGCGGCCTCGGTCTTTCTGCGCAGATAACCCACATACACCTCGAGCGAGTTGGAGGTGGGCTTGGTGCCGTAGCCCCAGACGCGGTCGAAGATGAACTCGCGCGTCAGAACCCGGCGCGGGTATCGGAGCAGGAGCTCCAACAAGAAGAACTCTGTGGGGGTCAGCCTGATGAGGCGGTCGCCCCGGTGCGCCTCGCGGGTGTCGACGTCGAGTGTCAGATCGGCGAAGCGGAGGACCTCGCCCGTTCCGGAAGCTCGCCGCAGGAGAGCGCGCATGCGGGCGAGGAGCTCATCGAGTGAGAACGGCTTGGTGAGGTAGTCGTCGGCGCCGGCGTCGAGCCCGGCCACCCGGTCCGAGACGAGGTTCCGCACCGTGAGCATCAGGACGGGCGTCGGATCGCCGTCGGCGCGGATTCGCCGGCACACCTCGAGCCCGTCGAGGCCCGGCATCAGAAGGTCGAGCACGATCGCGTCGACGCGTTCGGACGCCAGCACGTCGAGCGCCTCCGCTCCCTCACGCGCGAGCCGCACTTCGTAGCCTTCCAACGTGAGGGCGCTGCGCACCGACCGGCGAACGGCGGGTTCGTCGTCCACCACCAGAATTCGCATTTCTCCCAGTTTCACCGGCAATCCTGAGAATGTCCTGAACGGGGCGTTGACGTCGGAAGACCGCAAAGCAACGATCCCCCACACGCCGGTGCACGGGCGGGATTGACCCCGGGGGGGGAGTCATGACGACGAACGAGCGCACGGTCGGTCGCTACCTGCGTTGGCTCCTTGCAGCCTTGTCGCTGGGAGCGGGAGTGATCCACTTCGCGGTGAGCGGCGAGCACTACGACGTGTCGTGGGCCCACGGCACGTTCTTCGCGGTCGTCGCGTGGCTGCAGCTGTCGTGGGCGGTCGCGGTCGTCTTGCGGCCGACGCGATCGTTGCTGACGACCGGGGTGTATCTGAACGCGGGGATCCTCGGAGTCTGGGCGGTCTCGAGGGTGTGGGGAGTGCCCATCGGTCCCGACGCCTGGACGCCGGAGAGCATTGCCCTCTCCGATGCGCTGTCGTGCGTCTGCGAGCTTGCCATCGTCGCCCTGGCGCTCGCCGTGCTCGTACGGCCGGCGATGGCGCAACGCCGGTTGCGTCCGGCGATCGCCGTCCCCGTCGTCGGGATCGCGGGACTCGGCGTCGCCGTGGTCTCGTCGCTGGCGTTCACGCCCGCGCTGGCGTCGTCGCATCACCACGAGGTCGGTGGCGGCGCGCACAGCGTCACTACGTCGGGTCACGTGCAAGGGTCGCCGGCGTCCGGTCATCAGCATGGCGTGACCGCGCTGAACGGGCAGAAGGTCGAGGGCGTCAAGGCGGCGGACGTGGCGGCGGAGTCGCAACCCGATCAGCCGCTTGACGCCACGACGCGCGCCACACTCAAGACGCAGCTCACGGAAGCGCGGGACTTCGCCCTTCGCTTCCCGACGGTCGCCGACGCGACTGGGGCGGGGTACCGCCTCGCCGGCGGCTTCGCGCCGGGGAGCGGGGCCCACTACATCACGTACGGAGGCTTGACCGGAGCCGGAGCGTTCGACCCGACCAAGCCGCTCGCGCTCATCTACGACGGCACGAATCCCGCGTCGCAGGTCATCGGCCTCATGTACTACGGCATGGGCGAGAGCGCGCCGGAGGGCTTCGCCGGGCCGAACGACCACTGGCACCGCCACAGCAACGTCTGCATCAAGAATGGCCCAGGCGGCCTGAACGTGCCGTTCCCGGCGGATCAGGACGTGACCGCGGCGCAATGTGCGGGCGTCCAAGGCAACCTTCTCAAGACGACCGGCTACATGGTGCACGCCTGGGTCGTGCCGTCTTGGGAGAGCCCGCTGGGCGTGTTCTCGCACGACAACCCCGACGTGCGTTGCGCCGACGGGACCTACAACACAGACAAAGCCGGGATGTGCGCAGGCACCTAGTGCGACATGTTCACGACCGATCGAGGATGCCGGTGGACTGACCGACCTCGATGAGGTGTCCGTCGGGGTCGCGCACGTACGCGCGGATCTCGCGCCCGTGATCCTTGGGTTCGGTGAGGAACTCGGCCCCCTTGCCGCGCCATTCGTCATACACCGCGGCGATGTCGGCGACGCGGATGTTGAGGAACGCGCTGGTGCGGTTCGGATCCGGCGGCGTCTCGAGGATGACGTCGGGCTTGTCATCGGTCGGCCCGCCCCCTTCGTTCAGGATCAACCACGAGTTGGCGACCCGCATGATCACCGGGCTCCGTTCGTTGACCACGGTGCCGCCGAGCATGGATCGGTAGAACTCGCGCGACCGGTCCATGTCGGAGACCACGAGAAAGTGCGTGAGCACGAAGTCGTGCTCGGGCGCGGGGAAGTCGTCTCGGGCCATGTTGCTCCTCGGAATACTTCGACAGCCTGGTCGGTTCATTGTGCCGTGCCGACCGCGAACGATTTCAACGAGCAGGTCATCGACGAGTTTCGAGCGAACGGCGGGAAGGTCGGCGGCGCCTTCGAGGGGTCGTCGCTCCTGCTGCTCCAAACCACAGGCGCCAAGACCGGCCGCAGTCGCGTCAAGCCGCTTGTGTACCGTCGCGACGGCGACCGGCTTGTCGTGTTCGGGACCAAGGGCGGTTCGCCGACCCACCCCGAGTGGTTCTACAACGTCCGGGCGAACCCGCGGGTCACGGTCGAGGTCGGAAGCGATCGGTTCGAGGCCGATGCGAGAGTCGCGCTCCCCGACGAGCGGGAACGGCTTTGGCGGCTGCAGACGCAGGACGTTCCGGTGTTCGCCGACTACCAGAAGAAGACCGATCGCACGATCCCGGTCGTCATCCTCGAACGCGTCGCGTAGGAGCACCGGAGCGTGAAGATCGGGATCGTCGGCGCGGGACGGATCGGCGGCAACCTCGCTGCGCAATGGGCCCGGCGGGGCCACGACGTGCTGATCAGTTTCAAGCAGGACCGCGACGAGCTCGTTGCGATGGCCGACGCCATCGGCGCCCGGTGGGGCCCGGTGGGTGACGCCGTCGAACACGGCGACGTGATCGTCGTCTCGGTTCCCTGGCCGACGCTGGACGCGGTCGCCCCCGACGTACACGCCGGTGACAAGCCGCTGATCGACACGACCAATCCGTACGGAGCCGACGGATCCGTGGGCGCGCCCGGCGGCGGATCCTCCGCCGAGTACAACGCGCATCGTTTCGCGACGAGCCGACTGGTCAAGGCGTTCAACACGTACACCGCGGGCTTCCAGGCCGAGGTAGGCGACGGGCGCCACTCCAAGGCCGTCGCGATGTTCTTCGGCGGGGAGGACGATGCAGCCAAGGACGTTGCGGCGACCCTCGTCAGCGACACCGGGTTCGAGCCCGTCGACCTCGGTGGTTGGGCGACGATCTCGCTTCTCGAGGCGCCGCACCGGCCCGGTGCGGTCTATGGAGAGGAGTACGCGCCGGACGCCGCTCGGCGCATCGCGGCGGCGGCTGCCACCGATCTCGCCGAAGCCGGCCGCCTCGCCACCGAGCTCAAAGAGACCGGCTGAGCGGAACCGTGTCGGTCATGCGGGGCCGCGTCACGGACGTAGGCTGCTCGGCATGTGCCGAAACATCACCGAGCTGCGCGGGCTCGAGCCTCCCGCGACACGTGAAGAGATCGAAGCCGCCGCCCGGCAGTACATCCGGAAGGTGAGCGGGATCGCGAAGCCGAGCGAGGCACTCGCGGGCCGAATGGAGGATGCTGCCCTCGAGGTGGCGGCCATCACCGAGCAGTTGCTCGCCGAGGTTCCACCCCGGCGCCAGCCGCCGAAGACGGTTCCCCCGTTGCGCCGCCCCGAGGTGCGGAAGCGTTTGGGATTGGGCGCGTTCCCCGCCTGAGCGCATCGCACCACTGACTCGCCGCCGGCATCCTGGCCGAGGCGCGCCGCCGTCAGCCGTTGCCGCGGAGCTGACCCGCGTACGGGCCTCGCCCCGTCACGCACGCCGCGCCACACCGTGCGCCGATCGCCAGGGCTTCCTCGGGTGATCGACCCCCGGCCAGTCCGTACGTCAGACCGGCGGCGAACGAGTCGCCGGCGCCGTAGGCGTCGACGGGCGGCCCGGGGAGCGGTGCGGCGGCCCACTTGGTCGTCGTGCCGTCGAGAGCCTCGACCCAGCCGCCGGCAGCGCCGGCGGTGCGCGCGACGAGGCGTGGGGGCGGGTCGATGTCGCCCGGCGTGTAGCGCTCGCCGACGTCACGACTGCTCGATACGAGCATGTCGATCTGGACTCCGGCCCGGGCCAGCGGTTCGATCGTGCGCGCCGTCGACACCAGCGTGCGCGCCATCCTCGCGGCCCGCACCGCCGCCGGGTCACCGGCCGTGAAGTAGACCCCGTCGACGCCGTTCAGCTCCGACCACGGCAGCGGGTCGTCGCCGCGCGGGCCGACGCGGTCGCCCATCACCGTGATCGTGCGTTCGGCGTTCGCGTCCGTGTAGACGAAGGCGCGTCGCTGCGGCTGGCGTCGCCATGTGGTTTCGACCCGGACGCCGAGCTCAGAAAGTTCGCGTTCGGCTCGATGCCCGAGCTCGTCGTCGCCGAGCGCCGTGAGGAACAGGCAACCGCCGGCGAGCCGGGCGAGCTGGACCGCAGCCACGGCTCCGCCGCCTCCGGGCTCCTCCCAGTGGTCGAGCGCGTGCACGATCTCGCCCGACGAGGGCAGGCGTTCGACCCGGGCGAACTCGATCCACTCGACGTGCCCGACGACCGCGACGTGCACGGCGCCGTCCGTGCTCACGCGGTGGCGGCCGCCGGCGCCGCCGTTGGCTCCTCTCGCTCGAGCCCGCCGTCGTCCTCACCGGGCGACGAACCGGGCCGCCGGTACCGCAGGAGCACGATGATGCCGCCGATGCCGGCCAGCATCGTCAGGGTCTTCACCCAGTTGACGAGCAACACCTGGAACGTGTGCGCGTGGAAGAAGAGCGGGACGTACATGGAGTGGAGGAAACGGTCCTCGATCATGACGAGAGCGAAGAATGCGAACCCGTACAGAGAGACGCGCCACCGCCACCGCAGCGCGAGCACCGGGAACACCCACGCCGCGAACCACGGCGCGGTGTACACGGATCCGAACATGTAGGCGAGCAACGCCCCGATGACGATGAAGATCGGCGTCGACTCCTTCAGCCGGCTCGCCACGAAGATCGCTGCCACGGCGAGGACGACGACGAGTGAGTAGAAGGACAGGTGGGCCTGTGAGCCGAGCTGCTCGTAGCCGTAGCCGATAG
This sequence comes from Acidimicrobiia bacterium, assembly GCA_036498645.1. Lineage (GTDB taxonomy): Bacteria > Actinomycetota > Acidimicrobiia > IMCC26256 > JACDBD01 > JALZAA01. The sequence continues at coordinate 23,492 of DASYFC010000012.1, forward strand.
CCTTTCTGATGCCGTTGGGCGCGACCAGGTTCCACGGTGAGTGGGGCAGGAGTGTGTCGCGAGCGCCGAGGAGCGGGTTCACGACGTCACGGGGGCCGGCGAGGAGCAGCGTTGGCAGCGTCACTGCCAGCGCCACCCCGACGGGTCGCAGCAGCGCGCGTGGGCCGCGGCGGTAGGCCAACCACGCGAGGTAGGCGAGGAGCGCGAACCCCGCCGTCGCTTTGACGAGTGCCGCCAGCGTGAAGGCGAGGACCGCGAAGTTCGGCCGATCGCGGTCGGCGAGCACGACTCCGACCAGGATCCCGAGGCCGACGAGCGCGTCGTTGTGGCCCGCGTTGACCACCATGTACGCGGTCACCGGGTTCAAGCCGACCAGGGCCACCGCGGCTGCGTTGCGAGTCCAGCGGGCGATGATGACCAGAGCGACGAAGACCGCGAGCCAGGCGAGAAGCTGGTACGCGAGGCGGGTCGGCAGTGGGTGATCGGTCGCGACGGCCGCGATGCCGGCGGTCATGCCGATGAACACTGGGCCGTACCGGGCGGTCGTCCCCTGCCAGTACTCGTCCATGTGATGGAACAACGGGTCGTCGGGGAAATCGGAAGGTGGGTGTACGTACGGGTTCTCGTGGTGCTGCACGATCGTCCGGCCGTACATCGCGTACGCCCACAGGTCGTTGCTCGACTTGACGGGCGCGAGCGCCGACCCGAGCAGCAGCCCGCCGCTGAGGACCAGGACGACGGGGACGCTCAGCCACCGCCGGAAGGATTTGAGCGCGACGACGAGTGCGAGGGCGCCGAAGGCGACGAGGAGCACCGCGAGGATCTGGTACGGAGTCAGCGACTCCTCGCGGAGCACGAGCAGGCCCGTGGCTGCGGCCGAGAGCACGAGGAGCCCAAGGGTCGCGAGCCGGCTGAGCGAGATCCGTCCGGCTGGCACCGGCCAACGCTAACCGGCGTCGTTCAACCGTACCGATGTGCCCGCTGCGCTTATCGTGTCGGCGTGGGAAGCGAGGGCGACACACACGGTCTGCTGGCCGGCGTCCGCGTGCTCGACCTCAGCATCTGGCGTCCGGGGCCGTACGCGACCCAGCTGCTCGTCGAGCTCGGCGCCGACATCGTGAAGGTCGAGCCGCCCGGCGGCGACCCGATGCGCGTGTTCCCGACCCTGTTCGCGGTGCTGAACGCGGGAAAGCGGAGTGCGGCCGTCGACCTGAAGAGCGAGGCCGGGCGGAAGGCGGTTCTCGCGCGCGCTGAGAACGCCGACGTCGTCGTCGAGGGATTCCGTCCTGGTGTCGTGCGCGCCCTCGGCGTCGACGACGACAGCGTCCGAAACGTCAATCCGTCGATCGTGTACTGCTCGATCTCGGGGTACGGGCAGACGGGACCGCTCGCCACCGTGCCCGGGCATGACGTCAACTACCAGGCGTGGGCGGCCGTGCTGGAGCCACGAGCCGGCGAGGGCCCCGTCGTGGCGCGCCCGCCGATCGCGGACCTGGCCGGCGGTGTGTACGGGGCGATGGCGGTGTGCGCGGCGCTGGTGCGACGCGCGCGCACCGGAGAGGGCGAGTCGATCGACGTGTCCATGACCGACATCCTCGCCAGCTGGATAGGCGCCGTCCCGCCGCTCACGCTGCCGGACGGCCAGACGGTGGGCGGGCAGGTTCCGGGATACGGAACGTTCGAGACTGTGGACGGCGGCTGGATCGCGCTCGGCGTCATCAGCGAGGACCACTTCTGGTCCGGCCTCGTGCGGACGCTGGGTCTCGACGACGTGGCGTCATTGTCGTTCGGCGAGCGCCTCGCACTCGGTGCCGGGCTTGCGATCCGGATCGAGGAGGCCATCGCGACGCGCGATCGCGACCACCTCGTGAACGAGCTGGCGGCGGCGGGCGTCCCGGCCGCGCCGGTGCTCTCGCAGACCGAGATGCTGGCCGCGCCGCCGTTCCGCAGCCGCGGCACCGTCGTGGACGGCCCCGACGGCGGCCCCGTCATGCAGCACCCGCTGCGGTATCGGGAGCATCCCGGGCGCGTCCCGCCCGACGTTCCGCCGCTCGTCGAAGGACCGGATCGACTCCCACCGTGGAACCGGGCGTAGTCGGCGCTCAGTCGCGCTTGGGAGTTCTCGCTGCGAGCTCGTCGTCGGAGGGGACGATGCCGAGCTGCTGCAGGAACTGGAAGCGATCGGCCATGCCCCAGCTCTCGGCGAGGCGTCCGCCGGCCACACGCCACAGCAGGAACGCGCGCATCGTCCCCCGCTTCTTGGTGGCGCCACCCCGGCGGTAGTCGCCGGTGTTCGTGCCACTCATGAGGACGAAGGACGCGACCTTGTCGCCCTCGGCGACGAGATCGATCACTTCGACGTGGAAGTCCGGGAACGCCGTGCGGATCATCTCGATGCCGCCACGTATCGAGTCGGGCCCGGTGGGTGCGTCGAGGATGATCGGGTCGTGGGTGACGACGTCGGGGGCGACGATCTCGTCGACCACGTCGACGTTGCCCTGGTTGAAGCCCTCTTCGTAGAGCCGGCGGACGAGTGCCTTGTTGGCTTCGAGCGCGTCCGTCACCGCGTGATTATGGACCGTTCGTTCAGGTCAGAGGCGCGGAGCGCCGGGATCGCGTGGGTCGTCGGTCGGCGGCGGCTCGCACCTACGGCCGCCGCAGTCTCCGGGGTCGCCGGGCGAGGCCACGAGGATTGGCTGGCTGAACGAGTCGCTGCCACCTGGTCCGGTGACGGTCAGCGTGATCGTGAAGGCGCCGGCATCGTACGTATGGCTCGGATTCTGCGCGGTCGACGTGCCACCGTCACCGAATGTCCACGAGCGTGACGTGATGGTGCCGGTCGACGTGTCGTTGAAGTTGACAGTCAGTGGAGCAAACCCTCCGCCGGGTGGGATTCGCGTGAACGAGGCCACCGGTGCAGGCGGCTGGGCCGGGGTCACGGTGATGTTGATCGACGATGTGGCCGGTGCTCCGCCGCTGTCGGTGACCGATGCGGTGATCGTGTGCGTGCCGATCGAGAGGCCCGCAGCCTGGATCGACGCCCCGGTGCCGAGGCTGCCGCCCGGGCTCGACGACCAATGGATGTCGGACGACAGGCTGCCGTCCTCGGCGTCGTTCGCCGTCCCGCTGAACGTGACCGTGCTCCCGTCCGTGAAGGTCGCCCCGTCGAGGGGCGACGTGATCGCGATGGTGGGCGGGGTGTTCACGCTGGCGGTGATCGTTCGAGTTGCGGTGGAGGTACCGCCGGGACCCGTGACGAGCAGTGTGACCGTGTACACGCCGGGCGAGGAGAAAGTGTGCTGCGTCGCGCACGGTCCGGTGAAGTCGACGATGCCGTCGCTGTCGAAGTCCCACTTGAACGTCGTTATTGCGCCCGTAGACGCGCACGCGTTCAGCGAGACGATCAGCGGTGTCACGCCGGAGGTTGGCTGGGCGTTGAACACGACAAGCGGCGGCGGCAAGGTCGCGGGGATCGTCTGGCTGGTCGTGGACGTGCCGCCGGGACCGGTGACCGAGAGGCCGACTGTGTGGTCGCCCGGGGTGTCGAACGTCTGTGTCGCGGTCGGGCCGGTCGCGTCGTCGAAGACACCGTCGCCGTTGAGGTCCCACGCGATCGTGTCGACGAGGCCGGTCGACGTGTTCGACAAGAACACCGTCAGCGGCACTGTCCCCGAGGGAGGTTCGGACGTGAACGAAGCCACCGGTGCCGGTGGGTTGACGGTGACGTTCTGGGTTGCGGTGTTGGTGCCACCGGGACCGGTGACCGTCAGCGCGACGGCGTACACGCCGTGGGTGGCATAGGTGTGTGTCGGGCTCTGCTCGGTCGAGGTCTGGCCGTCCCCGAAGTCCCAGGATCGGCTGTTGATCGAGCCCGTCGACTGGTCCGTGAACGACGCGACGAGCGGCGCGGTGGAGACGCTGAACGCCGCTTGCGGCGGCTGCGGATGCCGCGGGGGCCGGAAGCATGCCGTGGCCGCCAGCGCGAGCACCCCGACCAGACCGATCAGCGCGCTTCGTCGAATGCCGATTGCACGGATCCTGCCCATCGCGTCCCCCCTGGCCCGGTCGCGGACGAAATGCGCGGAGAATCCGCGCCGCCGTGAGCTCTATCGGCGCGAAGGGGAGCAACCTTGAGCGCTGCCGTACGATCACGATTGCCACGGTTGCGCGGGCAGGTGAAAGGGGGCAGTCATGGCGCCGAGCGATCCGACCTGGAACTTCCAGGACCCCGCGAGCAAGGAACGGGTGCTCAACGTCCTCGAAGGTGAGATGGATGCGATGTTCCAGCTCATGGACGACCCGGCCCGGTGGGAATCACCGACTGCGTGTGAGAAGTGGCAAGCGCGCGACGTCGTGGGACACCTGGTCGACACGACCGAGGGGTACCTGCCGGCGTTCGCCGGCGCCCGCGACAATGCCGCCGCCGACGAGCCGTTGGGGCTCCGGGACATGGCCGAGCTCGTCGACCAGGGCGCCAGAGGGCTGCGCGAGGTTCCTCGCGAGGAACTAATCGGTCGGCTGCGCGACGACAGCGTGACGATGATCGCGGACTTCAAGGCGCTGTCGGCCGATGAATGGGCGAGCCTGATGGTTCCGCACAAGTACATGGCACCGCTGCCGGCGATGTTCTACCCGATGTTCCAGATCGTGGACTACGCGGTGCACGGATGGGACATCCGCGAGGGCATGCGCACGCCGCACGCGATGTCCGGCGACGCCGCCGACCTGCTCGTTCCGGTCATCTTCGTGCTCTGGTCTGCGACCGCCGACGTCAGCGCAGTGGACCGTCCGTACACGGTCGGCATTCGGACGACCGGCCACAACGGCGGTGACATGCGCGCCGACGTCTCGTCCGACGGCGTCCAGTTCTCGCCCGGCAACATCGACGATTGCGACGTGGTGCTCGAGTTCGATCCCGCGACGCTCGTGCTCACCGGGTACGCGCGCATCAACGGTGGGACCGCCCGCGGCGACGAAGAGGTGGCGAGCAAGTTCCGGGACCTGTTCTTCCCGATCTGATCAGTTGAAGCGAACGATCCCCACGCTGATCCGGCAAGCGGTCGACGCCGCCGCCGACAGCACCTGGCTGCTCGCCGGCGACAACGTCATCACGTACTCGCAGGCGATGGACCAGATCGAGCGAGCCGCGAGCGCGCTCCGAGCCGCAGGCGTCCGTCCGGGCGACCGGGTGCTCGTCACCGCACGAAATACGCCCGAGTACCTCCTCGGGTGGCTTGCGCTGATGGAGGTGGGTGCGGTCCAGGTCCCCGTCAACCCGAAGAGCTCACGCGATGAGCTCGCCGGCTTCGTGCAGCAGGCCACGCCGAGGTTGATCGTCACTGATGACGAACTTGCGCCACTCGTCGGGGATGTCCCGCGCGTCGACGTCGATGAGATTTTCACTGCCGCCTCGGACGGCGGCGGCCCGGCAAACGTCGACGAACGCGACCTCGCGGTCATGATCCCGACGTCCGGCACCACGGGCCGATCGAAGCTGGTCATGCAGACCCACCTCGCCTACGTCATGGCGGGTGAGGGCTTCCCGTACTGGCTGGGGCTCACGAACGAGGACCGGCTCATGACTTCGCTGCCGTTGTTCCACATCAACGCGCCGGCGTACTCGACGCTGGGCTCGGTCGCGGCCCGGGGGAGCCTGGTGCTCCTGCCCGGGTTCTCCGCCCGCGACTTCATCGCCGGCGCCCGTCGCTACGAGGCGACCGAGTTCAACGCCATCGGCGCGATGCTCGAGATCCTGATGCGCCAACCCGAACGTCCCGACGACGCCGACAATCCCATTCGGCTCTGCTACACGGGTCCGTCGCCGGATCGGGAGCGGCAGCTCGAGATCGAAGCGCGCTTCGGTTTCGAGATCGTGTGCGGCTACGCACTGTCCGAGACGCCGTACGGCCTCGTGTGGCGGCACGGGACGCGGCCGTACGGCTCGCTCGGCTCTGCGCGGCAACATCCGGACCTCGGGCACGTCAACGATGCGCGCGTGATCGACGAGGGACGGCCCGTCGGCGCGGGGGCGGTCGGGGAGCTCGAGCTCCGCAACCCGGTGATCATGCGCGGGTACTACGAGATGCCGCACGAGACGGCCGAGGTCCTCGTCGACGGATGGTTGCGGACGGGCGACCTCGTCCGAGACAACGGGGACGAGACGTTCACTTTCGTCGGTCGCAAGAAGGAGGTCATCCGGCGGCGGGGCGAGAACCTGTCGCCGGCCGAGGTCGAGGCGGCCCTCGAACGCCACCCCGATGTCGCCGAGGCGGCCGTGATCGCCGTGCCGTCGGAGTTGTCAGAGGACGACGTCAAGGCGTTCATGACCGCGACGCCGGGGCGGACCGTTGATGTCGCCGACGTGCACGCGTTCGCCGGTCGGCATCTCGCCCGGTTCAAGGTCCCGCGGTACTTCGAGGTGGTGGACGAGCTGCCGCACACCCCGACGGGGAGACTCGCGAAGCACCGGCTGACCGTCGAACGAACGCCCGAGGAGGTCGACATTGGCTGACGGCGACCCGCCCGATCACGACCAGCCGGACTGGCTCCGCACGTGGATCGGATGGTCCGCGCCCGACCGGATCACGGTGGCGGGCCGCGACCTGCCCGGCGACATCATGGGGCGGCTGAGCCTCACCGAGCTCGCGTTCCTCCTCGTGACGCGGCGCGAGCCAAGCGCGGGCGAGCGCCGGATCCTCGACGCCGTGCTCGTCTCCCTCGCCGACCACGGGCTCACGCCGAGCGCGCTCGCCGCCCGTCTGACGTACACCGGTGCGCCCGAGGCGATCCAGGGTGCCGTCGCCGCCGGCCTGCTCGGAGCGGGCAGCGTGTTCCTCGGCCCGGCCGGCGACACCGCGCAGTTTCTCGCCGACGCGCTGGAAGAGAGCGACGAGCACGGGACCGAGGACGCGTCGCTTCGGCGCATCGCCGAGATCGCGGTGGAGGCGCGGCGTCGGGCCGGTGCGCTGGTGCCGGGGCTCGGGCATCCCGTCCACCGCGCCGAGGATCCGCGGGTGCCCCGCCTCTACGCGCTCGCGGAGGCGGAGGGCACGCTCGGCCCCCATCTCCGCCTGCTCGCCTTCGTCGCCGCCGTGCACGAAGAAGCAACCGGCAAGCATCTGCCGATCAACGGGGCCGGCGCCGGCGGGGCCGCGCTCGCCGACGTCGGTGTCCCGCCGGGCAGCGTGCGCGGCTTCGTGCTCATCGCGCGGACGGCGGGACTCGTCGGCCAGCTCGCGGAGGAGGCGCAACAGCCGATCGGGCGACAGCTCGCGCACGAGATCGAGCAACGCGCGAGCCGGAACGCGTGAGGTGTCCTGCCGTGCGAGTCTCCTCTTGCGGCACGAGCAACCCGTCGTTAGGCTGCGAACATACGTTCCCCCGAATGAATGAAGGAGTCCGAAGATGAGCCCTTCCGTGAAGCCCATCCCCGAGGGTTACCCCCAGGTGAGCCCGTCCCTGGTCGTCGACGGGGCCGCGCAGGCCATCGACTTCTATACGCAGGTGCTCGGCGCAACCGAGCGCATGCGGATGGGCGGCCCCGACGGACGGGTCGGCCACGCCGAGATCCAGTTCGGCGATTCCGTGGTGATGCTCGCAGACGAATTTCCCGAGATGGGCTATGTCGGCCCGAAGGCGATCGGCGGCTCACCCGTGACGATCGCGGTCTACGTCGCGGACGTCGACAAGACCTACGACGCCGCGCTCAAGGCGGGTGCCAAAGAAATCAGGCCGGTCGAGAACCAGTTCTACGGCGACCGGTCCGGTCAGTTCGAGGACCCGTGGGGGCACCGGTGGAGCGTCGCGACCCACGTCGAGGACGTCCCGCCCGACGAGATCGCGAAGCGCGCGGCCGCTATGGCCGAGGGCGGGTAAGCCCTCGATGCGGGAGCTGCTCGTCGATCTTCCGAAAGCCGAGCTGCACCTGCATATCGAAGGGACGCTCGAGCCCGAGCTGGCGTTCACGATGGCGCGCCGCAATCAGGTCGAGTTGCCCTACGAGGACGAGGAAGCGGTGCGGCGTGCGTACGTGTTCGAGGATCTGCAGTCCTTCCTCGATATCTATTACGCCGCGTGCAGCGTCCTGGTCACGGAGCGCGACTTCTACGACCTGACCTGGGCGTATCTGCTGCGGGCGGCGGACCAGGGCGTGCGGCACGCCGAGATCTTCTTCGATCCGCAGACGCACACGGATCGTGGCGTCTCGTTCGCGACGGTGATCGACGGCATCACGCGAGCCCTCGAGGACGGCGAACGCGACCTGCGGGTGACGTCACGTCTGATCATGTGCTTCCTGCGTCACCTCAGCGCCGAGGCCGCCATGGCGACGCTCGAGGTTGCACTCCCGTACCGCGACGCGATCGTGGCCGTCGGGCTCGATTCCGGCGAAGCCGGCAACCCGCCAGAGAAGTTCCGTGACGTCTTCGACCGCGCCCGGGCCGAGGGATTTCCCGCCGTCGCGCACGCGGGCGAGGAGGGCCCGCCCGAGTACATCTGGCAGGCGCTCGACGTTCTGGAGGTTCGCCGCATCGACCATGGCGTGCGGTGCACGGAGGACGGTCCGCTCGTCGAGCGCCTCGTGGCGGAGCAGACGCCGCTCACCGTCTGCCCGTTCTCCAACGTGAAGCTGCGCGTGTTCCCCGACCTGCAGCATCACAACTTCGGCGAGCTGCTCGACTGCGGCCTGCTGGTGACGATCAACTCCGACGACCCCGCGTATTTCGGCGGATACGTCGCCGACAACTATGTCGGCACCGCGGCCGCGCTCGGCCTGGCCGCGGACCAGATGATCCAGGTGGCGCGCAACTCGTTCGTCGCTTCCTTCCTCCCCGAGGCGGAGCGGCAACAACACCTCGACGCCATCGACGCGTTCCTGAGCGACTAGCGGGAACGGACACGGCCGGCTCGTCGGCGAGCTCGGCGTCCGTGGGTCGAAACAGATCCCGCAACGTCTACGGCGCGGCCCAGGGATCTCTCAGGCGTGTCTCAGCCGTCGTCTTCACACTGCGCGACATCGAATGCGGAGCCGCCCGCAGGGGGTGCACATGATCTCGCACCGGCCCGCATGCCGGTGACCACAGTCAGGAGACCACAGTCATGAACGACACCGAGCTGCGCCCAACCGTGACGGAGATCATCGAGGGGCCCGTCGCGTCGGTCGACCGGGTCTACGCCTTCGACCGGCTCCGCGACATGTGCCGGGCGGCACCGCGTGCGGTGCGCCGCGTTCGCACCCGCCTCACGGCGCCACCCCAACCCACACCGGACCGGCAGGCCGCCGCCGAAGGAACGCTGCTGCTCGACGGCGACCTGATCGTCTGCGCCGGCGTGACTGCAACGACGCTGCGGGAAGCGATCGACTTGCTGATGGTGCGGCTCGGCTACCGGCTGCGCCGGCTGGCCGAGACGAAACGTGATCAGCCGATCGGGAGCTTCCCCGCGAGCGCGACTTCGTTGGTCTCCGTCAGCAGCACCCGGATGGTCAGGTTCCAGTCGCCTCGGATGGGGAGGTTGACCCCCGAGGAGATGTAGTGGCCGGGCCCGATACGGCGAGCCGGGATCGGGATCGGTGCGATGTTGCGACTGGGCAAGCTGGCCGACACCTGGAACTCGTTCACCTCGGTGAGGCCACCTGATGGCGGGATCGCGAGCGGTGCACCCTGGGGCGAGAACGCGGTGAAGTGCAGCTCGTTCGCGCCGGGGGCACCGGGAATGGCGGTGACGTCGACCCGCACTTGATCGGACTGCAGCGTGACGCCGGTTGCGCCGGAATTGTTGACGGACACAGCGGGAGCCGCGTTCACGAGCAACGCGGCGATGGAGAGGATGACCACCGCGACCACCGCTTCGAGCCCGACGTGGCGCCGCAGGTTGCGCATCTCCCATGCGTCTTCGTCGGCTTCCTCGTCCTCCGCGGCGCCGTCACCGCCGCCCTTGTCCCGACCGTCATCCGGAGGCAGCGGAGGACCGCCGGCACTGACAGGGACGCGGGGCGGCGGAGCGGGCGCCGGGGTGGGGCGCGGTGAACGGAACCTCCGGTTGACGATCTCGCGGCTGAAGGCGGCGGTGATGATCAATACGCCGAACGCCAGGAGCTTGGCCGTCAAGAGCTTGCCGTAGTCGGTGTCACGGAGATTGCTGATCGATCCGAGCTGCCGCCACGCCTGGAACGCGCCGCTCACGACGATCACGGAGATGGCGGCGAGCGCGACCTGCGAGTAGCGCGGCACCACCGTGCGCAGCTCTTCGAGATGCTTCCGGCGCAACACGACTACGAGGAGTACGACCAACCCGCCGAGCCAGACCGAGACCCCGCCGACGTGCGCGACATCGGCGATGATCGCGAGCCCGACCAGTCTTCCGGTTCCGGCATGGCCACTGAGCCCCGGCGTGAGCAGTAGCCCGACCGCGACGACGGCGGCCACGGGTCGCCACCATCGCGGCAGCGGGTACTCGACGACGGGACGGCGATTCACGAGCAGCCGCAGCAACGGAACGGCGATCACGAGGAGCGCGAGACGCAGGAGCCAGACTCGGCCGAAGCGCGTGTCGAGCACGTCCGAGATGACACTCGGTTTGAGGGCGTCCCCGAGCGGGAGCGCAGCTGCGTACGCGCCGTCCAGAGCGATGCCCACGATCGTGGCGACCGCGGCGCCGATCCACCCGGCCCAGACGAGGCGGGCGGCGCCTCGGGATTCCCGTCCCGCGGGCCAGACGAGGACGAGGAACGCGGCCGCGCCGATCAGGAGCGCGAGGGACGCGAACACTCCAAATCGCGCCACCGCGTATAGGAAGCCCACGGTGGTGTCGCCGCCCTGGTTGGAGAGGAGCCTTTGGCTGAGGCTCTGGAGGTTCCCCGCGGCCGCCGAGCGACCCACCTGGAAGGTGAACGCCCCCTGTACCGGGTGGGAATCGGCTGAGATCACCCGCCAGGTGACGACGTACGAGTCGTTCGCGAGCTTCGGAACGCCGACCTGCACCCGACTCTGCTGGCCGCCGGGGTGCGACGCGCTACCGGTGTCCAGCCGCTCGCCCTTCGAGTTGTACACGCGGATCGCACCCAGCGCGACCTCGACTGCCTCGTTGAACCCGAGTGTCACCGTCCTCGGCGGTCGGTCGAGCACCTGACCCGCTGCCGGGTTCGTCTGCACGAGGGTGGAGTGCGCGAACGCGGGGCTCGCAGACGCGGCAACGAACAGAAGCGCGACCAACGGGACCGCGGCGACGCGCCAGACGTAGCGCCCGCGGTGACGGCGGCTTTGCCGACCGAGCCGCAAAGCCGGAGCTTGCGACGGCGACAGAGGGATGCCGTTCACGACGTCGCCAAACGCGCTCGGCGCCGCGGTTGGAGCGGATGGGCGAGAAGCCATGCTGCTGCGAGCCCGACCACCTCGACCGCGTGCTGCACTTCGGTCAGCGCCGCCGTGCTCCCGTCGAGCACGTCCAGCACCGAGGTCGCGACGAGGCACGCCACCAGCGCCGTCACGACCGGGAGGAGGCCCGGAAGTCGCGAGGGACGCCAGGCCGCGAACAGGAACCCGACGGCGACGGCGAGGTCGAAGGAGCCGATATGGCGGGCGGCGTGGACGGGCAACCCGGCGTCGTCTCCCAGCACGAGCGCCGGCAGCGCGGCCACGATCATCACGCTGGCGACGATCGCGAGCGTGACGCGCAGCGCCCGTTCGTGAGGGGCAGAACCGTTCTCGGAACCGATCGACGCCAGGATCGGCGACGTCAAGTCGGGGACCGACGGCGCGCGCGCGAGCCTCACCTCGCGATGCATGGACTCAGCATCGCGCGCAAAGGCACGACACGCCGAGCAGCGTTCGAGGTGGTGGGCAAGGTCGACCGGGTCCACGCCGGGATCCTCGCCGTCGAGGCGGGCGGAGATGGCTGATTGCGCAGTGTCGCAGTTCATGCTTGGTAGTCGACCTCCGGCGCTTCGCGGTTCCCGAGTATCTTCCCGGCGTGGACCGGCTGACCGGGCTCCTGGTGCAGGCTCGGGACGGAGATCGACTCGCGCTCGCTGCCGCGATCCGGATGAGCCAGGCGGAGGTGTGGAGGGTCGCGGCCCATCTCGTCGGCCAGAACGAGGCCGACGACGTCACCCAGGACGTCTTCGTGCGGGCCTGGCGGGCCCTGCCGAGCTTCCGCGCCGAGTCGAGCGGGCGGACGTGGCTGCTCGCCATCGCCCGCCGGGCCTGCGCGGACGCCGTCCGGACCCAATCGCGATGGCGGAGGCTGACGGCGCGGCTCCACGCCGAATCGGCAGCGACGCACGAGGGCAACCGGGTGGACGAGTTGCACGGCCTCGGCGACCTCGTCATGCGTCTCGCGCCTGCGCAGCGGGAGGCGTTCGTGCTGACGCAGATCACCGGTTGCTCCTACGCCGAGGCGGCCGAGCTGTGCGGCGTCGAGATCGGGACGATCCGCTCCCGGGTCGCACGCGCTCGAGTCGAGCTCATCGGATTGTTACAAGCCGCGCGCGCGGTCTGAGCGGGCGCGTGCGTGATCGCGCCGGGATGGGCGCGATGATTCTCGAAATGCGGTTCGTTCGCGGGTTCGTCGTCGTCGCCGCCGGAGCCATGATGACCGTCGTCGTCACGGCGCAGCCGGCCGCCGCGCACAACATCCCCGGGATCCAGCCGTCGAACTTCGAGACGACCGTCCGCGGGACGACCCCGCGAGTCTCCGGTCTGACGGTGCGGCCGATCGATCTCGGGAACAACCTCGAGCTGCGGAACGACACCTCTGCTGAAGTGGTTGTACTCGGCTACCAGGGTGAGCCGTACCTGCGCGTCGGGCCGCGCGGTGTGTTCGAGAACCGCCGATCACCGGCGACGTATCTGAACCGAACTCGGGCCGGCACCACGCCTGTTCCGTCCGACGCCGATCCGGCGGCCGCACCGGACTGGCAGCGGATCGGCTCGGGACCAGTGGCCCGCTGGCACGACCACCGGGCCCACTGGATGGGCACCTCCGATCCCCCCGAAGTCACGCGCGCGCCGAACGAGCGTCACGTCATCGACCGCTGGAGCCTGCAGTTGCGGAGCGGCTCGCAGGACATCACCGTCAGGGGTGATCTCCTCTGGATACCGGGCCCGAGTCCGTGGGGATGGGTGCTCGGCGCGCTCGGGGCCGCGCTGCTCGTCTTCGGGCTGAGTCGGACGCGGGTGTGGCGATGGGCGCTCGCCGCCGCGCTCGGGGTGGTCCTCGTATCGGAGACCGCGCACGTCGTGGGCAACTGGACAGCTACGACGGCGTCGTTCGCGACCAAGATCGGAGCGAGCGTCTATTCGATCGGCGGCATCGCACTCTCGCTCGTGGCACTCGTGTGGCTGTTGATTCGTCCGCCGTCGGACGCAATCCCGGCGGTGCTCTTCGCCGGGCTGGTCGTGGCCGTCGCAGGCGGGCTCGCCGATCTGGGGACGTTGACGCACTCGCAGGTTCCGACCGAGGTACCGGTGACGGTCGCTCGCTTGGAGATCGCCCTCGCGCTGGGCCTCGGCGTCGGGCTCGCCGCCTCCGCCGCATTTCGCCTCCGCCCGTCCGCGCCTTCAACCGGGCGGCCGCGCGCGCGGGTCAACGAGCCGACTCCCGTCTCCTAGCAACGTCGGCTGCTCGATCGGGGACCCGTAGCCAAGACGGCCTGCCGGAACTTTGTCGGGGTGCTGGACGACTAATGACCGTCCAGCTCACCCGAGGGGGTTCACAAGTGATGAGCAGCAGGCGTTCCGTGCGCCGTTTCGTCCTCAGCGCGGTGCTCGGGCTCGGTCTCGTCGTTCTCGTGGCCGGCCCGGCGGCCGCCCACGTCGAGCTCGACCCCGGGACTGTTCCGAAGGGATCGACGACGAGCTTCAGCTTCCGAGTTCCGAACGAGAAGGACAACGCGTCGACCGTGAGTCTCGAAGTCGACTTCCCGACCGATCACCCCATCCCGGCCGTCAGCGTGCTCGTGAAGCAGGGATGGAGCTTCGCGGTCGAGAAGCAACCGCTCCAGAAGCCGATCAAGACCGAGTCCGGCCAGGTGACGGAAGCGGTCTCGAAGATCACCTGGACGGGCGGGCAGATCCCACCGGACGGCTTCGACCTCTTCACCGTGTTCGGGGGACCACTCCCCAAGAACGTCAACCAGCTGCAGTTCAAGGCGTTGCAGACGTACAGCGACGGCGACGTCGTCCAGTGGATCGAGCCCACGGTGAAGGGCGGCGCCGAGCCCGAGCACCCCGCTCCGGTCCTGAAGCTGGGCAAGGCGAGCTCGAGCGGGTAGTCACGCCCGCGATTGAGGCGACGTCGCTGCGCCTGACCGGCGCGCCAACATGGGTGACGTGAGCGTCGATACCGACTCGCGCGCCGACCCGAGCGACGTTCAGCCGGCGGACAGCGGTGACGACACGCGTCGCCGCTGGCTGCCGACATGGCCGCCGTCGCTTCCGCAGGCGGTCATTCTCGTGGCCGCCCTCTGTCTCGTCGCCGGCGTCGGCGGCTGGCGCCTCGCCCAGAACGACCACCCGGGCCGCGGGAGCGTCGACGCCGGTTTCCTCGAAGACATGCAGACCCACCACCTGCAGGCGCTCGAAATCGGATTCGCGTACCTCGAGCACGGGTCGGACCCGACGCTGAGTCACATCGCGCGCGACATCGTCAGCGACCAGGGCATCGAGGTCGGCCAGATGCGCTCCGTCCTCTCGGAGTGGGGATTCCAATCGACGCCAAACCCGACTGGGACCGCGATGGCGTGGATGCACGAGCCGCACCCGGCGCAACAGATGCCCGGCATGGCCACCGGCGCGGACCTCGACCGGCTTCGTGCCGCCGAGGGCATCGAAGCCGACGACCTGTTCTCGCAGCTGATGATCCACCACCACGACGGTGGTATTCACATGGCCGACTTCGCGGCGACAAGCGCACAGACGAGCAACATCCGCAACTTCGCACGCGGCATGGCCGCCGGGCAGCGCACGGAGATCGGCGAGCTGAACCTCGCGCGCCGGCAACTGGGCCTCGCGCCCGTCGGGTTCGAGTTCTCGAGCCCGACCCCGCCGCCGTAATCGTCGGCGGAACTTCCTTCGTCTTGCGCGCCGGCGCCCCGACCGAGTGAGCTGCGCCTATGTACCGAGTCGCACAGTGGAGCACCGGCAACGTCGGCCGGCTCGCCCTCCGAGGAATCCTGCAACATCCCGACCTCGAGCTGGCCGGGGTGCTCGTCCACAGTCCCGACAAGGCCGGACGCGACGCAGGTGAGCTGGCCGGCCTCGCACCGGCCGGCGTCGCCGCCACCACGGACCCCGCCGAGATCGTCGGTCTGGATGCCGATTGCGTGTCGTACACGGCGACCGGCGACCTGCGTCCCGACGACGCGGTGGCGGATATGGCGCGCATCCTCGAAGCAGGCACCAACGTCGTCTCGACCTCGGTCGTCCCACTCGTGTATCCGCCTTCGGCCCCTGCGCGGTATACCGAGCCGCTCGAGGCGGCATGCAAGGCCGGCGGCGTCTCGTGCCTCACGACCGGCATCGACCCCGGGTTCGCCAACGACCTGATCCCGTTCGCGTTCCTCGGTGCGTGCGACCGAGTCGACTCGGTACGCGTCATGGAGATCCTCGACTACTCCACGTACCTCCAGGCCGACGTGCTCTTTGGCATCATGGGATTCGGGCAGTCACTCGACGAGCTCCCGCTCATCCTCCAACCCGGCGTCATCGGCCTCGCGTGGGGCTGCACCGTGTCGGTCCTCGCGGCCGGCCTCGGCGTGGAGCTCGACGACGTCCGGGAGGTGCACGAAAGAATCCCGGCCGCGCGCGACTACCAGACGCCGCTCGGGACGATCGCCGCCGGCACGACCGCCGGCATGCGCTTCGAGTTGCAGGGCATGGTCGGCGGAGAGCCCCGCGTGGTGCTCGAGCACGTCACCCGCATCAACGAGGAGGTCGCACCCGAATGGCCGCGGCTACCGGGCCAGGGCGGCTACCGCGTCGACATCGAAGGCAACCCCTCGCTGCATTGCCAGTTCCATTTCGAAGGCGAGGATGGCGACCACAACACGGGCGGGCTGATGGCCACCGCGATGCGATGCCTGAACGCGATCCCGGCCGTATGCGAGGCCGACCCGGGGCTGCTGTCGGTGCTCGACCTGCCGCTCGTCACCGGCAAGGGCCTGATGCGTCGCTGAATCGGAATGGTTCCGGGTGAGGAACGCGTCGCTTCTCAGCTGCCGCGCGACTCGACCATCCGGTTGTAGACGCCGGTGACCTTGGACGCGTAGTTCGGATCGGTGGCCCAGTTGCCGTGGCCCATCATCTGCCAGATCGGCGCCCAGCCCTTGGCGAAGAACGTGTCGAAGTTGCGCGCCGCCGTCCCCGGGTCGGCGCCGTACCAGTACGGCGACGGGGGATTGCTGAGGTCCGCCGCGCTCGAGTTGCGGTCGGCGTAGTTGCGCAGGTGCTGGATCTGGGCGCGGACCCCGTCTCGGGCACTCGGGAAGCGCGTCTCGCCCCGGCAGCCGTCGCACGCGCCGAGACCCGAGAAGTTGTTGTCGCTCCCGCCGGCGCGGAAGCCGCCCGTCTCGACGTACGACTGCGCGAACGCAAAGTCGCCGCGCACGTTCTCGGCCGTTCCTTCCTCGACGTAGATCTGCGCCAGCTCGTCGATCGACATCCCGTCGGACAGCCTCGGTGACGCTCCGCTCGATCGGTACCACGCCGCCATCTCGGCGGCCGAGAGCACCGTCGGACCCATGACCGGCTCGCCCAGCGCCCGCAGGGCGCCGATCTCCTCCGCCACCTGGAGGGCGCGGTTCGCCTCGGCCACCTTCTGGTCGAACACGCCCTTCTCCAGCTCGAGCCGCGGCAGGAGCTCCTCCAGCTGCGCCTTCTTGTCCTCCAGGTCGCTTTGCGCCTGCTCGAGGCGGAGGGCGGTCTCGCGCAGCTGTCGAGCGCGCTCGTCGTCGAAGGCGTCCGCCGCCTCGGTGAGCTTCGTCCTACGGCCCGCTTGAATGTGGCTCTTGGCCGCGAGGACTTCGAGGCCGGCGCTCGGGTCGGTGTTCTTGTAGAGGGCAGCCGCGCGCGTCGACAGCTGCGAGCGGAGCTCGGCCTCCTTGGCGCGCATCTCGGGGATTGCCTGCTCGAGCGCCGTGATCTGACCTTGCACCTGGTCCTGGTCGTCGAGCGCCTTCTGGTAACGGTCATGGGCGGCGTTGGCGTCGGCTTGCGTCTGCTGCAATCTCTCCCGGGCCTGGACGACACCCGGATCCTCCTGGCCCGTCGCTGGAGGGGCGGCGATCGCGAGCCCGGCCGTGGCCGCCATCAGCACGATCGCGGAGGTGACGAGCCGGCGCGTGACGCGTCGTGGCGGGAGTCTGCGACCCGTCGGTGGGCGGTGCAGTCGGGTGCGGTCCATCCGGTCGTACATCGACCGAACGGATGCCGAGAACAAGGACCAACCGACCACTGCGCGCGGAAGCTAACACCGGGGGCCGCGCCTTTCGCGGCAATGCTGCGCAGCCCTCGCGGTTTCGGGCACTGTAGGAGGATGTTCGACGAGCTCCTCCGGCACCCGGGCGTCGTCGAGGAGTGGGAACTGCGCTCGAGCTTCGGGTTCCTCGCCATCCACGGCGGCAGCCTCGAGCGAGGCACCGCCGAGGTGGCGAGCGATGCGGCCGACCGGGCCGGAGCGTCGGTGTACGCGGTGCGCCAACCCGAGAACCTGCGCTGGCACATCCCGTCCGCGCTCGTCGACCCGAGCCTGTCGCCGGCACTGAGCTCGTTCCTGGAGCACGTCGACCTCGTTGTCTCGGTCCACGGATACGGACGGCAGGGCTTCTCGAACGTCGTGCTGATCGGAGGGCGGAATCGCGAGCTCGCGGCGCTGGCAGCGGACGCGTTGCGCGCCGCGGTGCCGTCGCATCGCTTCGTCGACGACCTGCACTCGATCCCGCCCACCCTGCGGGGCGTCCACCTCGACAATCCGGTGAACCGCACGCGGCGTGGAGGGATCCAGCTCGAGCTGCCGCCGACCCTGCGCGACGGCGAGGGCGCGCCGTCCGATCGAGACGCGCTGATCTCGGCGCTGGCGTCGCTGGCGACGGCGATCTGAGCGTCGTCGTGGGCCGCGTCGCCGTGATCGGCGGGCACAGCATCCTCGGGACCGAGTTCGCGGCGGAGGCGCCGCGCGTCGACGTCGACACGATCTACGGTCCCGCGGCGCTGCTCGACACCGGAAGCTACGTCGTGATCCAGCGTCACGGGCTCGACCAGTTCGTCTCTGCGCCCTTCATCAACCACCGCGCGCACGTGCGAGCGCTCGCCGACGTCGGTTGTGACCGCATCCTCGGCGTGGCGTCCGTCGGCAGCTTGCGACGCGACCTCCCTGTCGGCGCCTTCGTCGCGCCCGACGACTTCATCGCTCTCCAGCTCGGCATCTCGTTCTCCGAAGGCGACGAAGGGCACCAGTCACCCGGCTTCGACGGCGCGTGGCGCCGAACGGTGACCGATCGTTGGGCCGCGCACACGGACGTCCCGCTGCACGACGGCGGCGTCTATTGGCAGGCGGTCGGTCCGCGCTTCGAGACGCAGGCCGAGATCCGCCTCATCGCCGGCCACGCCGATCTCGTGGGCATGACGATCGCCAGCGAGTGCGTCCTCGCCGGTGAGCTCGGTCTCTCCTATGCGAGCATCTGCGTCGTCGACAACCTCGCCAACGGCGTCGGCGACGCGCCGCTCACCGTGGAGGAGTTCCGTGCCGGCGCGGCGGCAAACCGCGCCCGTCTGGTGAGCGCGCTCGACGCGGTCCTTCCCGCGTTGACTCAGGAGGCAGGGGGCTGATGAGCCTGACCGTGCGGAACGCCTGGCTCGACGACGCCGTCGTCGCGGTGCGCGTCGAAGAGGACCGGATCGTCGCGCTCGGTGCAGGCGTCGAGCCTGCGGCCGGCGACGACGTGTTGGACGCCGCGGGCATGGCGTTGCTCCCGGGCCTGGTCAACGGCCACACGCACGCGGCGATGACCTTGATGCGCGGCTACGGCGACGATCTTCCGCTGATGACGTGGCTCCAGGACCGGATCTGGCCCACCGAGGCCAAGCTCACCGCCGACGACGTGTACTGGGGCACGCGCCTCGCATGCGTCGAGATGATCCGGTCGGGGACGGTGCGCTTCTGGGACATGTACTGGCAACCGGAAGCGGTCGCCCGCGCCGTGCGGGACTCGGGGATTCGCGCCGCAGTGGCCATGCCTCTGATCGATGGGCTCGATCCCGACAAGTCCGACGCGCTGCGCTCCGATGCCGAGCGTTCACTCGATGCGCTCGCCGGCGCCGGCCCCCGAATCGCCACGACGCTCGGACCACACGCCATCTACACGGTGAGCGAGAAGTCGCTGCATTGGATCGCCGAGCTTTCCTCGGAGCGTGACCTTCCGGTGCAGATCCACCTGTCCGAGACGGAAGGCGAGGTGCAGGACTGCCTGGCGGCGCACGGCGTGCGCCCGGCGCCGTATCTCGACCGGATCGGGCTGCTCACGCCGCGGATGCTCCTGGCCCACGGCGTGTGGCTGGACGACGACGAGCTCGCGCTCGTCGCCGAGCGGGGCGCGACCATCGTCACGACTCCGGTATCGAACCTCAAGCTCGCGGTCGGCGGCGTCTTCCCGTACGCGAAGGCACGCGCTCACGGGATCCCCGTCGGACTCGGGACGGATGGCGCGGCTTCGAACAACTCGCTCGACTTGTTCCAGGACGTGAAGCACCTGGCGTTGATGCAGAAGCACGCCGAGCGCAACCCGGCTGCCATGCCGGCGACCGAAGCGTGGGCGATCGTGACGGGACAGCGCGCGCCATTGCTGGGCGGGACCGGGCGTGTCGCGGTGGGGGAGCCCGCCGACTTCCTTCTCGTGCGCCGCGACGACCCGGAGCTCACGCCCGGTGATCTCGTCGCCAACCTCGTCTACGCCGCGCCGGGCTCGGTGGTCGACACGGCCGTCGTCGCGGGGCAGGTGCTCATGCGCGGCGGTGTGATCGGGGACGAAGCCGAGGTGCGTGCCGGCGCGATCGCGAGCGCCCGACGCCTGGGAGTTGTCGAGTAGGCCGTGCCGGTCGCGACTAGAGCGACTTCGGGTTGGCGAACAGCTCGCGCAGGCGCGGCTCGAAGTGCTCGAGCGGCAACGTGTCGTAGTCGGGATCGAACGCGGCCTGGTCCCACTCGTCGGCGAACCGCTCGGCGAGCTCGTACGCGGGATGCCCCTGGTACTGGTCGCGCGCGTTCGGGTCGCCGCCGAAGTGGTGGTAGTAGTGCCGGCCCTGGAAGTCCTGGTGCACGAGAATCATCCAGTACACGTCGTCCCGCACGTACGGCCTCAGGATCTCGGCTGCGATCCGCGGATGGTTGGGCACGCTGATCGCCTTGCCGATGTCGTGGCAGAGGCTGGCGATCACAACCTCGTCGTCGGCGCCGGCGCGCTCGGCGCGCGTCGCCGTCTGGAGGCAGTGCGTGAGCTGGTCGACGGCGAAGCCATCGGTGATGTCGGCCAGCGACTCGAGCATGCCCAGCACCCGGTCGGCGACCCGGCCCTGGTTCTTGAACGACTCGGTGCCGATCACCGCCCATTGGTCGGCGGTGGATTCGTCCATCCGGCGGAAGCTCTGTGTTCCCGTCTGCGTGGGTGTCTGTGTCATGACCCCATTCTCCCATAGGGTGCAGTCATGGATCTCCCACAACTGGCTGACCTGGAGCTTCCCGACGCGACGGGACAGCCGCGGCGGCTGGGCGATTTCTGGGCCGAGCGGCCGGTGATCCTGGTCTTTCTGCGGCACTTCGGCTGACTGCTCTGCCGCGAGCACGCCTCGCAGTTGCGGGGCAGCTACGACCAGATCCGGAGCCGGGGCGCCGAGGTCGTGGCCATCGGCACCGGGAGTGTGCGCCACGCCGCCGCGTTCGTCATCGACGAGGACATCCCGTTCCCCGTGCTCGTCGACGACGACGGCCGAGCCGCCCGGGCGGCGTCGGTACGCCGCGTCGGGTTCTTCCGGCTGCTCACGGACCGGCGGAGCCGGGCGGGCGCGAAACGAGCGCGTGCGGCCGGGCACCGGATCCACAAGTCGGGGCGGCGTGTCACGCAGCTCGGGGCCACGTTCGTCATCGGTCCCGGGGCGCAGGTCCGGTACGAGCACCTCGACGACCACAGCGCCGACCACGCCCCGCTCGACACGGTGCTGGCGTCTCTCCCGACCCCCGCCGCCGACTGACCGAACCAGGTCAACCGAGGCGGCGTGAGCGAGCCCTTCGCCCGCGTCGATAGCGAGGACGACGCGCGCTTCTA
>DASYFC010000013.1:0-22296 GCA_036498645.1 Acidimicrobiia bacterium
GCGGCGTACAGGGCGTCGAGGTCGGCATAGCTCATCGCTTCGACGACGTGAGCCAGCGCCGACGAGCGCGCCAGCTTCTGGACCGGGAGCCCGTCCTTGCGGAGCGCCTTCACGAGCTCGTCGCGTCCCGTCTCGATCGCGTCCTCGCGCCGCTCCCGCGAGAACCACTGGCGGATCTTGCTGCGCGCGCGGGGCGTCTGCACGAACTGGAGCCAGTCGCGGCTGGGCCCCGCGCCTTCGACCTTGCTCGTGAAGATCTCGACTGTGTCGCCCGATGCGAGGGTGGAGTCGAGCGGAACGAGACGGCCGTTCACCTTGGCGCCGATGCAACGGTGACCGACCTCGGTGTGGATGGTGTACGCGAAGTCGACTGACGTCGCGCCCGCGGCCAGCGTGATGACCTTGCCCTTCGGCGTGAAGACGAACACCTCGTCCTGCTCGAGGTCGATCTTCAGCGTCTCCATGAACTCGCCCGGGTCGGAGGTCTCCTGCTGCCAGTCGACCATCCGCTCGAGCCAGACCATGTCCTGCGCGGGCGAGTCCTTCTCCTTGTAGCCCCAGTGGGCGGCGACGCCGTACTCGGCGCGACGGTGCATCTCCTCCGTGCGGATCTGCACCTCGACGAGCTTCCCCTGCGGCCCGACCACCGTGGTGTGCAGGGACTGGTACAAGTTGAACTTCGGCATCGCGATGTAATCCTTGAACCGGCCCTGCACAGGCTTCCACATCGCGTGGATGGACCCGAGCGCCGCGTAACAGTCCTTCACGGAGTCCACCACGACGCGCACGCCGAGAAGATCCTGGACGTCGTCGAACTCCTTGCCCTGCACGACCATCTTCTCGTAGATGGACCAGTAGTTCTTCGGGCGGCCGCGCACGTCGCCATCGATGTGCAACCCGGCGAGGCGGGCGCGCAGCTCGGCCAGCACCTGCTCCAGGTACTGCTCGCGCTCGGGAGCGCGCAGCGTGACCATCTGCTCGATCTCGGCGTAGCGCTTCGGATGCAGGACGTCGAAGGCAAGGTCCTCGAGCTGCCACTTCACGTCGGCGATGCCGAGGCGGTGCGCCAGCGGCGCGTAGATGTCGAGCGTCTCCTGGGCGATCCGCAGCTGCTTCGACTCGGGGAGCGACGAGATCGTGCGCATGTTGTGGAGACGGTCAGCCAGCTTGATGAGCAGCACGCGGATGTCCTTGGCCATCGCCACGAGCATCTTGCGAAGCGTGGCGGCCTGCTGGGCCTCCTTGGAGTCGAACTGGAGCCGGTCGAGCTTGGTGACCCCGTCGACGATGGTGGCGACGTCCGGACCGAACCGCTCCTGGAGGTCCTCGTCGGTGACGGTGGTGTCCTCGACGGCGTCGTGCAGGAGCGCGGCCGCGATCGTGACATCGTCGAGACCGAGATCGGCGAGGATCATCGCCACCCCGAGCGGATGCGCGATGTACGGCTCCCCGGATCGGCGCACCTGGTCGGCGTGCGCAACTCGGGCGACCTCGAAGGCCTGCTCGATCAGCGCCGTGTCGGCTTTGCGGTGCCGGTCGCGGTAGGCGGCGATGAGCGGCGCCACCTCGACGTCGACGTGGTGCCGGCGCCAGGGCAGGACCGAGCGCCGGTCGGGCCGTACCTCGACCCGGGGCTCGGTATTACTCATGAATCAAGGCTACTTGGCGGTCCTGAGCGCGGAGCGCGCCGCGGGGCGGCGGCTTTGCCGACCGCCGCCGCAAAGCCGGATCTTGCGACGGCGACAGAGAGGAAATTATCGCCGCTTGCGCCGCCGCTGCTGCCGGGGACGCGGCGGACGGGCCGCGCCCGTTGGGCCGCTCGACGGACGTGGCGGGCTGGGACGCGTCGGCGGCGGAGTCGCGGCCGGCACACCCGCCGTCGCCGGCTCGGGCTCCGGCTCCGTCTCCGTCTCGGGCTCGGGCTCGGGCGTCGCCGCCGCGACCGTGACTTCGTCCCGCGCCAGCTGCGCAGCGGAGCGCTCGCGCAGCGACTGGTAACGCGGCTCCCGCTCCTTCCACCAGGCCAGGAGCGGCGTCGCGACGAAGATCGACGAGTAGGCACCGGTCAGCAGGCCCACGAAGAGAGCGAGGGCGAAGTCGCGCAGCGCCAGCGCCCCGAACAGACCCGACCCGACGAACAGCAGCGACGCTACGGGGAGGACAGCGACGAACGAGGTGCTGATGGAGCGCATCAGCACCTGGTTCATGGAGCGGTTCACCATTTTCGAGTACGAGTCGCCGCGCACCGTCCCGATCGTCGCCACGTTCTCCTTCACCTTGTCGAACACGACGACGGTGTCGTAGAGGGAGAACCCCAGGATCGTCAGGAACGCCACGACTGTCGCCGGTGTGACCTCGAATCCCGTGACCGCGTAGACGCCGACCGTCACGATGATGTCATGGATCACCGCGACGATCGCCGCCGCCGCCATCTTCCATTCGAACCGGACGGACAGGTAGACGGCGATGAGAATGAAGAAGACGATCAGGGCCTTGACGGCGTTGTTGCGAACCTGGTCACCGAACGTCGGGCCGACGGTGCTGACGCTCACGTCGGTGCGTTGGACGCCGCCGTACTTCGCCAGGGCGTCGGTGACCTTGTCCTCTGCGTTCGGCTTGATGTCCTTCGACTGCACCCGTACCGACGTGCCGTTGTTGCCGTGGAGCACCAGCACCTTGGCGTCACTCAGGCCGAGCGGCGTGATCACATTGCGGACGGCGGCAACCGAGGCCGATTTACCCCTCACAGGCGTCTGCCACGAGGTGCCCCCCTCGAAGTCGATGCCGAGGTTGAGGCCGCGCGTGAAGATCGCGACGAGCGCGATGACGATCACCGTGCCCGAGAGGATCGCCCACCGCCACGACCGCCCGGTGAAGTCGAAGTTGGTCCGCTCGTGGTAGAAGTCCGCCGGCCTGTGCCGGCGGCCGTCGAGCCGCGGGCTCACGCCGTCGCCTCCTTCGCGTCGAGTCCGGAGGCGATACCGACCATCGGGACGCGAACCAGCGCCCGCCGTCGGGCGAGGATCACGACCAGCGGGTGCATGAAGAAGTAGGAGACGAGCAGGTCGAGGATCGTCGAGAGGCCGAGGAAGAACGCGAAGCCCTTCACCGAGCCCGTCGCGAGCACATAGAGCGCGCCCGCGCCGATCAGCGAGACGAGATCGGCGGCGAGGATCGTCCGGAACGCGCGGGTGAAGCCGCGATCGACCGACGAGCGGACCGTCTTCCCGCTCCGCACCTCGTCTTTCAGCCGCTCGAAGTACACGACATAGGAATCGACGGTGATCCCCACCGAGACGATCAGTCCGGTGACACCGGCGAGCGTCAGGGTCAGGTTGTACCCCGAGTTACTGAGGTACGCGACGAGCGCGTACGTCGCGGCTGCGCTGAGACCCAGGCCGAGGATCACCACGACGCCGAGCAGGCGGTAGTACAGGAGCATGTAGAGCGCGACGAGCGCGAGCCCGACGAGACCCGCCGCGATCCCCGACCGCAGCTGGTCGCTCCCGAGCGTCGGCGACACGCTCTCGACCGTCTGCTGCTTCTCGTCGAACTTCACGGGCAGCGCGCCGTACTTGAGGACGTTCGCCAGGTCGCTCGCGTCGCCCTGCGTGAAACTCCCCGTGATCTGCACGGGCCCGGAGCCGAAGTTCGCGGTCTGGAACCGCGGCGCCGACTGGACGATGCCGTCGAGGACGATCGCGACGCTGTTCTGCGGCGGCTGCTTCGAGAACGACGCTCCCGCGAGCTGGTTGAACTTGTCCTGCCCCGAGCCCTTGAGGTCCAGCGAGACGGCGTACCCCTGGCCCTGCTGGAACTCGGACTTCGCGCCCGAGGTGTCCTTCCCGGTGAGCGCGGCGGGCCCGAGCAGGTACCGGATCTGCTGCTTCTCCTGCGGCCGACCCGGGAGGACGACGCACGCGCCGGCCTTGTCGTCGGCGGCGGACGTGTTCGGAACGGAGGTCAACGCCCCGATCGCCGTCGAGTCACACGACGCGATCGCCGCCTTCGTCGCGTCGTCGGCGGGCGGAGTCCCCTTGGCCGCGGGCGGCAGCTCGGCCAGCACGGGGCGGAAGTTCAACTCCGCGGTCCGTCCGACGAGACGCTTCGCCTTGTCGCGATCCTTGACGCCCGGGAGGTCGATGACGATGTTGTTGCCCTCACGGGTGACCTCGGCGTCGGACACCCCGAGGCCGTTCACGCGGCGGTCGATGATGTTCTTGGCGGTGTCGAGTGAGCTGCTGCTGAACTTCCCCGCCGGGAACAGCCGGACCGAGATGCCGCCCTGGAGGTCGAGGCCGAGGACGGGCTTGTTCCCGACGAACAGGGTCGCGAGCAGCGCGATCACCACGACCGCGACGGTCCCGATGAGATAGGCCCAGTACTTGCGCACTGTCAGGTCTCGCTCCGCGGGCTCTGGCCGTCGCCGTCGCCCCGGTCGTCGCCTGCGCCCTCCTCGCCGGGCTCCGTGGCCTCGTCCGGCTCCTGGTCCGGTCCGACGCGTTGCGCGATCGCGCCCCGCGCCACGCGCAGCACGATCCCGGACGACACCTCGAGGTCGACCGTCCCCTCGTCGAGACCACGGATCGTCCCGTAGATCCCGCCGGAGGTCACGACCTCCTCCCCCACCTGCAGGCTGGCCACCAGCGCCCGGTGCGCGGCCATCTGCCTCCGCTGCGGTCGGACGATCAGCAGGAGGAACGCGGCGACGAGAATGCCGAGATAAAGGAGGGCTACGGGCATCGAGTGTGGGTTGCGGGCTGGAGCCGGAACCGAAAATCGATGCTAGCGGAACCCTGTTGTGCTCAGAGGGTCAGGTGCGTGCCTCAGGGCTCGAAGAGGCTCGGGCCGCCGGCCGTCTCGGAGGGCATGTCGAGCCCGAGGTGCGCGTACGCGGCGGCGGTCGCGACGCGGCCCCGCGGCGTTCGCTGGAGCATGCCCTCCTTGAGGAGGAACGGCTCGTAGACGTCCTCGACCGTCTCGGCCTCCTCGGTGACGGCGACCGCGAGCGTGTTGAGCCCGACGGGCTGTCCGGCGAACGTCTCGCACAGCGCGGTGAGGATCGACCGGTCGACCTTGTCGAGGCCGCGCTCGTCGACCTCGAACAGCGTCAAGGCGGCACGGGCGGTCTCCGCGCTCACCGTCCCGTCGCCGCGCACCTCGGCGTAGTCGCGCACGCGCTTGAGCAGGCGGTTGGCGACGCGAGGAGTGCCACGGGCGCGCCCGGCGATCTCGCGTGCGCCCTCCGACTCGAGCGGCACCCCGAGGATGCCGGCGGCGCGCTCGAGGATCGTGACCAGGTCCTCGGCCTCGTAGTAATCGAGACGGGACACGAGGCCGAAGCGGTCGCGCAGCGGACCGGTGATGAGCCCGGTCCGGGTCGTGGCACCGGCGAGCGTGAAGCGCGGCAGGTCGAGGCGGATCGACCGCGCCGACGGTCCCTTGCCGATGACGATGTCGAGCTGAAAGTCCTCCATCGCCGGATAGAGGACCTCTTCGACGGCGCGCGGGAGACGGTGGACCTCGTCGATGAACAGCACGTCGCCGTCGTCGAGATTGGTGAGGATGGCGGCGAGGTCGCCGGCTCGTTCGAGCGCGGGCCCGCTGGTGACGCGCAGCGCGACCCCGAGCTCGGCGGCGACGATGCCGGCCAACGACGTCTTCCCGGTTCCCGGCGGTCCCGCGAAGAGCAGATGGTCGACCGCCTGCCCTCGCTGGCGCGCCGCGGCGAGGAGGATCTCGAGGTGCTCCTTCAGGCGATCCTGCCCGACGAACTCGTCCAGGCGACGCGGGCGCAGCGTGGTCTCCTCGGCCCGCTCGATCGGGTCGGCGCCCGGGCTGAGCAGCTCCTCCCTAGACACGGGTGACCGCCAGGAGCTTCAGCGCGTTCCGCAAGAGGTCTTCGACCGGCCCCTCGTCAGGCAGCTGGGCGAGGACGTCGCGCACCTCGTCGGACTGGTAGCCGAGCCCCGTCAACGCCGCGCGCACCTCGGCGCGTCCCGACGGCGGGGCCGACGCGGCGTCGGCGTTCTCGAGCGCCGGGACCTCGAGCCGCGCCTTGAGCTCGATCATCAACCGCTGCGCCGTGCGCTTCCCGACCCCCGGTACCAAGGTCAGCGCGTCGAGGT
This sequence comes from Acidimicrobiia bacterium, assembly GCA_036498645.1. GTDB lineage: Bacteria > Actinomycetota > Acidimicrobiia > IMCC26256 > JACDBD01 > JALZAA01. The sequence goes on from DASYFC010000013.1 coordinate 6,129, forward strand.
CGTCGTCGACGAGCGCGCGGCGGAGCACGCCCGGCGAGTGCACGGACAAGATCGCCAGCGCGAGCTTGGGCCCCACCCCGTTCGCCCCGATGAGCACCTCGAACGTGTCACGTTCGTCGCGGGTCGGGAACCCGAACAGCACCATCGAGTCGTCGCGCACGTGGAGGTGGGTGAACAGCATGGCGGCGGCGCCCGGCTCGAGCGTGGCGACCGCGCTCAGGGGGACGAGCGCGCGGTATCCGACTCCGCCCACTTCGACGAGCACCTCGCCGGTGGCGGAGCGCTCGAGAACCTCGCCGCGCACGGACCCGATCATTCGCGCGACTCCTTCGCCAAAGCGGCGCCGACGGCGCGCGTGAGCTTGTCGGAGGCACGGCCCTCGGCGCCGAGCGCGGAGCGCAAGCCGGCCGAGCCGAGGTGGCACACCGCGAGACCGAGCGCGTCGGCGGCGTCGGCCGGACGGGGTGGCTGCGCGAGCACGAGCAGCCGCGCCACCATCGCCTGCACCTGCGCCTTGTCGGCGGTCCCGTCGCCGGTCACGGCCAGCTTCACTTCGTTCGGGCTGTAGTGGAACACGGGCACGCCCGTGCGGCCCGCGGCCGCGAGCGCGAGCCCGCTGGCCTGCCCGACGGACATCGCGGTCCGCGTGTTGACCTGGAAGAGCACACGCTCCACCGCCAGCGCGCACGGCGCGAGGTCGCGCACGAGCCCGTCGAGCTCCCGCTGGAGGACGGCGAGCCGCTCGGGCAACGCGGCCCCGGGTTCGGTGTGGATCACCCCGAAAGCTTGCGGGACCAGGGCTCCGCCGGATCCGCGCGCCACGGCGCCGTAGCCGCAGCGCGAGACGCCGGGATCGATGCCGAGCACGGGGCCGGCGGCGTCGAACATGGGTTCGACGCTACCGGGAGGACCCCCACGGGTGGTGGACCCCGGGTCGGTCGTGGGGTCAGCGCAGGAGCAGGATCAACACCACCACGATCACGACGACCACCGCGGCGGCGACGGGGACCACGCGCTTGAGCACAGGCGCTCCCGCGGTGCGCAACAGGTCGACGGGCTCGGCTTCGGGGGCCTCGATCGTCCGCGCTGTGCCGCTCTCGGCGAGCTCGCTCGAGGCCGCGCTCTCACCAGCCGACGACAGCACGTCGCGCTCGAGGCAGGCGACGAACTGATCGAGGAGCTTTGCGGACACGTCCGCGATCACACCCCTTCCGAACTGGGCGACCTTGCCGGTGATCGTGACGTCGCTGTCGATGCTGACACGGGTCCCGTCGCCGTCGGGCTGCAGGACGGCCGTCGCCGTCGCCGACGCGTTTCCTTGACCACGAGTGTCGCGGCCCTCGGCCAGGATCACGGCGCGGTGGTTGATGTCGTCGGACTCGGTGATGCGCGCTACGCCCTTGTACTGGGCCGTGATCGGGCCAACCTTGACCTTCACGATCCCGCGGTACTCGTCACCTTCCACCTCCTGGAGCTGCGCGCCCGGCATGCACGGTGCGATGCGTTCGACGTCGAGCAACACGCGCCACGCCTCCTCGACAGGCACGTCGACGCGGAACTCGTTCTCCAGCTTCATCTCGCCTCCAGCAGCCGCTCGGCTTCGCGCAGGTCATCGAGCGTATCGACGTCCGCGGCGCTGCCGGTGTCCGTGCAGTCGACCTCGACGACACCGTCGTCCATCAGCACGCGTGCTCCCTCGTCGCCGTCGAGTCGCCGCGCCTGCGCCCACATCGTCCGCCCCAGTAGCACCGGGTTGCGTCGCTGCCCGTGGTACGTCGCCACCGCCGCGTGTGCGCCGTCCCGGTACGCGCCGGCGAGCCGTCGGTAGGCGTCCGCGCCGACCAGCGGCTGGTCGGCGAGGCCTACCGCGACCGCACCCACCTGCGCCCATGGCTCCAACGCCTCCAGAGCCGCCCGCAGCGATCTCGCGATGCCGCGCCGCCACCGCCGCGAGCGCACGACCATGACGCCTTCCGTGGCCGCTCTCGTCACGGCGTCGCCGCGGTGCCCGACGACGAGCACGATGGGACGCAGGCCGCTGGCGGTCGCAGCGCCCAACGCCCACGACACCAGCGGCCGGCCGCGCAACTCGACGAGGGGCTTCGGGACGTCGCCGCCGAGGCGCGACCCGCGGCCCGCGGCGAGGATCGCGACTGCGACCTCCGGCTGCGTCAAGCCGATGCGGCTTCGAGCGCGCGCCGCACGAGCACGCGCGCAAGGTGCTCGCGATACTCGGGCGTGGCGTTGATGTCGCCGGACGGCTCCGTGCCCTCGGCAGCGCGCTCGGCCGCCTCCGCCATCGACGCTCCCCCGGCGAGCGCCTCCTCCACGGCAACGGCGCGAAGCGGTGTCGAGCCCATGTTGACGAGCGCGACGCGCGCGTCGCCGTTCCGAACCGCCATCGCGCCGACGATGGCCCAGTCCTGGGCGCGGCGCTGGAACTTCTGGTACGAGAACCCGGCGACGCGCGACTTCGGGACTCGGATCTCCGTCATCAGCTCGTCCGGCTCGAGGGCGGTCTCGAGGAAGCCCCGGAAGAACTCGGCGGCGGCGACAGTCCTCTCGCCCCCGGGGCCCTGGACGACGAACGTCGCGTCGAGCGCTAGGAGCAGGGCGGGAAGGTCCGAGGCCGGGTCCCCGTGGGAGACGGACCCGCCGATCGTTCCGCGGTGTCGCACCTGGTTGTCGCCGACTTCCGACGCCACCGTGCGCAACGGCGCGCAGTGCGCCGCGAGGACGTCGCTTGTCTCGAGGTCGCGGTGGCGGGTGAGCGCGCCTACCGCGAGGTGGTCGCCGGTGTCGCGGACGTAGGAGAGGTCGCGTACGCGCCCGATGTCGACGAGGACCGTCGGGGTGGCGAGTCGCAGCTTCATCAACGGGAGCAGCGACATCCCGCCGGCGAGGAGCTTGGCGTCGTCCCCGTGCTCGGCGAGCGCGGAAATCGCCTCGCCGGCCGAGCCCGCCCGCACGTAGTCGAACGGCGCCGGGATCATCGGCTGGTCCCCGCCGCTGCGAGCACGGCCTTGACGATGTTGTGGTAGCCGGTGCAACGGCACAGGTTGCCCTCGAGCCCCAGGCGGACATCGCGTTCGGTCGGGCTGGGGATCTCGTCGAGGAGCGACACGGTCGCCATCACCATCCCGGCCGTGCAGAACCCGCACTGGAGTGCGTGCGACTCGTGGAACGCGGCCTGGACCGGATGCAGCTCGTCACCCTGCGCCAGGCCTTCGATCGTCGTGATCTGCGACCCGTCCGCCTGGGCCGCGAGCATCGTGCACGACTTCACCGATTCCCCGTCGACGAGCACGGTGCACGCGCCGCACGACGACGTGTCACATCCGATCTTCGTGCCCGTGAGGCCGACGGCCTCCCGCAGGTACTGGACCAGCAGCAGGCGAGGCTCGACGTCGTCCTCGTGCGCTTGCCCGTTGACGGTCGTGGCGATCCGCACCGATCCCCCCTCACCCGTTCCCGAGTGGCCGGACCTTATCCCGCGCCCCCGGTGGTCCTGGCGCTAGCCGCTGCGGTCCGGGCCGGCCCGCTGGAGCTCGACGCGGACGAGCACGCGGTGCTCGCGTTCCATCGCGCCGCGGTACTCGTCCCAGTCGGGGTGCTCGCCGGCGAGCGAGCGGTAGTACTCGACGAGCAGGTCCATCGCCTCCGGGAGGGACACGACCTCGGCGATCCCGTCGACCTGGATCCAGTCTCCGAAGAAGCGGTCGTTGATCACGCACAGCGAGACGCGAGGATCGCGGCGGATGTTCTTCACCTTGAGCGCCGTCTCGCGGGTGCTGACGGCAACCCGTCCGTCGGCGTCGACACTACAGACGACGGGCGAGAGTTGTGGGTCCCCGTTCGCGCGCCGCGTCGTGAACACGGCACGATGGTTGTTCCTGACGAAGTCGCGAGCGGCGTCGAGATCCATCGGCTACGCCACCACCGCTTGGAGCACGTCGTCGGGGATGTCGAAATTCGCGTAGACGGCTTGGACGTCGTCGTGCTCCTCCAGCGCGTCGATGAGCCGCAGGACGCCCCGGGCCGTCGCCTCGTCGGTGAGGGGCACGGTCTGATTCGGCAGCATCGTGAGCTCGGCGCTCGTGAACGGGATCCCCTTTTCCTCGAGCGCGCTGCGGACCGACTGCAGGTCTGTCGGCGAGGTCGTGATCCTCCACGCGTCACCTTCGTCGACGATGTCCTCGGCGCCGGCGTCGAGCGCCGCCAGCATGAGGTCGTCCTCGGTCGCGGCGCGCCGCTCGACGTAGATCACGCCTTTGCGCTCGAACTGCCACGCCACCGCACCCGGCTCGGCCAGCGAACCGCCGTTGCGGGTGAAGATGTTCTTCACCTCTTGCCCGGTGCGGTTGCGGTTGTCGGTGAGGCACTCGATGTAGACGGCGACGCCACCGGAGGCGTACCCCTCGTAGCTCGCCGGCTCGTACCGGACGCCCTCGAGCTCACCCGTGCCGCGCTTGATGGCGCGGTCGATCGTGTCCGTCGGGACGGAGCTGTCGCGTGCTTTCTGTACCGCTGCCCTCAGGGTCGGGTTCCCCTCGAGGTCGGCTCCGCCGCCGCGCGCGGCGACCTCGATCTGCTTGATCAGCTTCGCGAAGAGCTTCCCGCGCGCCTTGTCGGCGGCACCCTTCTTGTGCTTGATCGAATGCCACTTGGAATGTCCGCTCACGTCTTCTCCTTTTGTGCCGTCGCAAGCCCCGGCTCTGCCTCACGGGCGCCGGTTGGCGAAGCCGCCGTCGCCGCGGTCCCCTCGGTGAGAAAGAGTTGGTGGAGCCGGAGGTCGCCCGACAGCTCGGGATGGAACGTCGCCGCCCAGATCGCACCCTGACGGACGAGCACGGGGTGTTCGTCGTGGGAGGCGAGCACCTCGACCGCGTCACCAACGCGCTCAACGACCGGCGCCCGGATGAACACGCCCGGAAAGTCGCCTTCGATCCCGGTCACCATCAGCCCGGCTTCGAACGACTCGCGCTGGCGGCCGTACGCGTTGCGCACCACGGTGCAGTCGAGCAAGCCGAGCGCCGGGGGCGAGGCGACATCGGCCGCATCGCGCACGTCGTCGGCGAGCAGGATCAGCCCGGCGCAGGTCCCGAACGCCGGCAGCCCGTCGGTCAGCGCGGCGTGGAGCGGCTCGCGCAGGCCCGACGTGTCGAGGAGCTTGCCGATCGTCGTCGACTCGCCGCCGGGCATGAACAACGCGTCGAGACCACCGAGGTGCTCGGGGACCCTGACCTCGACCGCCTCGACGCCGAGCGCGTCGAGCACTTCACGATGCTCGCGGAACGCCCCCTGGAGCGCGAGAACGCCGGCTTTCATGACCTGGAGGGACCCGGTCGTGCGCCACGCCTACCAGCCCCGCTCCGACAGCTTCACGTCGAGCTGGTCGATCTCCTCGCCGCGCATGGCCTCACCGAGGCCGCGCGACACCTTCGCGACGATGGCGGGATCGGCGTAGTGCGTGGTCGCTTCGACGATGGCCTTCGCCCGCGTCGTCGGATCGTCGCTCTTGAAGATGCCGCTCCCGACGAACACCGCCTGCGCGCCCAGCTGCATCACGAGCGCGGCGTCGGCGGGCGTGGCGATGCCGCCCGCACAGAAGAGAGGAACGGGCAGCTCGCCGAGGGCGGCGACCTCGCGCACGAGCTCGACGGGCGCTCGGTGCTCCTTCGCCGCCGCGAACAGCTCGGGCTCGTCGGCGACACCGAGCCGGCGGATGTCACCGAGGATCGACCGGAGGTGCCGGACGGCCTCGACGATGTTGCCGGTGCCGGCCTCGCCCTTCGAGCGGATCATGCACGCGCCTTCGGAGATCCGGCGCAGCGCCTCACCCAGGTTGGTAGCACCGCACACGAACGGGACGGTGAACGCCCACTTGTCGACGTGGTGCGCCTCGTCGGCCGGGGTGAGCACCTCGCTCTCGTCGATGTAGTCGACGCCGAGCGATTCGAGGACCTGCGCCTCGGCGAAGTGCCCGATGCGGCATTTCGCCATGACCGGGATGGTCACCGCCTGCTGGATCGCCTCGATGGTCGCGGGGTCGCTCATGCGGGCGACGCCGCCATCTCGGCGGATGTCGGCAGGGACCCGCTCGAGCGCCATGACCGAGACCGCGCCGGCGTTCTCGGCGATCGCCGCCTGCTCGGCGTTGACGACGTCCATGATGACACCGCCGCGCAACATCTCGGCCAGGCCGCGCTTCACTCGCGCGGTGCCTGTGCTGCGCTCCTCGGCCATAGGTCCAGTTTACCGACGGCTGCTGCGCCGCCCGTCGGGGTTGCCCGCTAGCTCGACGGCGGCGGCGGTGCCGGCGCGGTCACGTCGACCGGAGCACCGATCGGCAGCAACTCGACCCACGTCCGACCAGGGAGCAGCTTGATCGGCTTCCCGGCGGCGTCGACGTATTGGGCGGGTTGCTCCTTCGCCGGCCGCGTCCAGTGGCCCCTCACGATCTTCCCGTCCGTGAAGACCCACGCGTCACCCTGACCGACGGTCTGGCCCTCGGCGGTCGGGTTGCCGGCGCCGCCCTCGTAGTTCGTGAACTGCACGATCACGTTCGTCGGGGCGACCTGCGCACCGGAGGCGGCCGTGAACGGCGTCGCGCCGTAACTCCGCTTCCACGTGCGCGACGGGGCGTCGTACGTGTAGGTCGGGTCGTACGGAGCGATAAACCCGACGTGCAGAGTCGCCGCCGGATCACCGGTCGACGCCTCGTTCTTCCCGAGGTACTGGAAGAGCGCCTTCGGCGGCACGGGCTGGCCGCCCTTGCCGATCAGGTCGGCGGGACGCCCGAACAGGTTGTGCGGCGCAGGGCGGGTGCGCTCGCGGAACATGGCGTTCCCGGCACCCGACTCGTCGACTGCGTTCACCGGCGCCTGCTTGATGAGATCGACGTTCTGCGGCGCACCACCCGAGTAGGCGAACACGCCGCCGAGCGGCCACACCACGTTCGGGTCGGTCGCCCGCACGGAGCGGATCGGGCCGACCTGGTCGGGCAGGGTCGAGTTGAAGATCGTGAGGAGCCGGGTGACGTTGCCTTCGACCTGCTCTTCGTAGACGACGTCGGCGACGTCGACGCCCGCCTGCGGTCGCACTCCCCGCTCGTCGGCGTTGTCGATCTTCACCTCGAGCGCAGGCCGGCTGAGGCTGTCGCCCGCCGGCGCCACCCCGGTGAGCGGGGCGACCGCTTCCGGTGGGGCCGCCTTCTTCGTCGTCTTCTTCTTGGCACTGCTCCCGCCGCCCCCGCACGCGGCGAGCACGAGCGCCAGCGCGGCGGTCACTGCGAGCAGTTGAACGACGAGCGTTGTACGTCGGCGCACTACATCTCCTTCAGGATCCGGATCCGCTCGTCGAGCGGCGGATGCGTGTCGAACGCCCGGTTCAGCCACGAACCCTTCTTCGAGCCGTCGCCGTCACCGTCCTCGCCTTCCGCACCGCGTTCGAGCGGAGACTCGATCCACATCTGGGCGGTGGCCCGAGTGGCGTGGTGCACGACGGCCTTGTCGTTCTTCAGCTTCTCGAGCGCCGCGATCAGCCCGGGAGGGTATCGAGTGAGCTGGACGCCACTCGCATCGGCAAGCAGCTCCCGACGTCGGCTGACCGCGAACTGCATGAGCAGGGCGATGAAGGGCGCCAGGATCAGGAGGGCGAAGGCGAGGATCACGAGGATGATGCCGACGCCGCCGCTGTCCGCGGAGTCGCGACGGTCCCCTCGCCCCCCGAACCACATGAAGCGCAACCCTAGGTCGGAGAGCAGCGCGATCGCCCCCACTGCGGTCACCGCCACGGTGGTCACGAGGATGTCGTAGTTCTTCACGTGCGACAGCTCGTGCGCGATCACGCCTTCGAGCTCCACGCGGTTCATCGTCTCGAGCAAGCCGGTGGTGACGGCGAGTGCGGCGTGCTTGGGATTGCGCCCGGTGGCGAAAGCGTTCGGCGCGGGGTCGTCGACCACGTACAGCCGCGGTTTCGGGAGGCCGGCCGCGATGCAGAGTCCTTCGACGAGGTTGTGGTACCGCTGGTACTCGGGCCCCTCGGCCGGTTTCGCGCGACTCGCGGCCAGCGCCACCCGGTCCGAGTAGAAGTACGAGCCCCACGCCATCGCGATCGCGAACAGGATCGCGACGACCACACCGACCGCGCCGAACCCCAGGAGGTAGTTGAACGCGAGCGCAGCGGCGGCGATGAGCGCGACGAAGAAGAACAGCAACAGGAACGTGCGTCGCTTGTTCTTCGCGATCTGTTCGTACACCGGCGGCGCTCCCCGTGTCCGAGCCGTCGCTTATCGGAGCCGGCGCCGCGCGGGCACCGAGCGAGTGCCCGGAGCGCGGCTCAGAACTCGACCCGGACCGGTCCTGTTGCTTCGGGCTCGCCCTCGAAGTATTCGCGCTTCTCGAAGTTGAACATCCCGGCGATGACATTGCGCGGGAACGTCTGGAGTTTGTTGTTATACGAGAGCACCGAGTCGTTGTAGAACTGCCGGGCGTACGCGACGCGGTCCTCGGTCGAGGTCAGCTCCTCCTGGAGCGACAGGAAGTTCTGGTTTGCCTTGAGGTCGGGATAGGCCTCGGCTACCGCGAACAGGCTCTTCAGGGCGCCGCTCAGGACGTTCTCGGCCTCGGCTTGCTGCGCCGGGCCCTGGGCGTTGATGGCGTTGGCCCGGGCCTGGGTGACGCTCTCGAACACCCCCCGCTCGTGGGCGGCGTAGCCCTTGACCGTGTTCACCAGGTTCGGGATCAGGTCGTAGCGCCGCTTGAGCTGGACGTCGATCTGCGACCAGGCGTTGTCGATCCGGTTCCGCAGCCGGACCAGCCCGTTGTAGCTGAGGATGAAGACGAGGATGAGGAGGACGACGAGCACGCCCACGACGATGCCGATGATCACGTGACTGCTCCTGCGTTGGTGAGGACGAAACGCACTCTACCGTCCCGGCTCCTCGCCGCCCTTTCGGCCCAACCAGTCCCGCAGGCGATGCATCCCGCTGTCGACGGCAGCGAGCAGCGCGTCGTGCAGCTCGGCACCGGCGGCCGCCAGCACGGCCAGCCCGTGCGCCCGGGACGAGCCGACGGCGGGATGGCTGTCGAGCGACCGGCCGTCGGCGTGGGTCACGAGCCCGCCCGCCTCCTGGACGATGAGCGTGGCCGCGGCTACGTCGTACGGGAAGTTCGTGCACACCGCGCCTTCCCCCACCTCCAGGAAGGCGGCCTCGGTCTCGGGGCATTCGTCGACGATGCGGCGACCGACGTCGACGTAGGCATCGAGCTGGCCGGTCACGATGCGCGTCATGTTGAACGTGGCCGAGCCGAGGTCGAAGTAACCCCCGCCCATGCTGGAGCGGTCGACCAGCTCCTCGAGCACCACGCTCGTCGGGAGCAACGGACGTCCACGCAGACCCGCGGTCCAGAACAACGCGGTGAGGTCGGTGTTGGCGGACAGCCGCATCTCGAGCGGTTCACCCGACCGGCTCTCCGCACTGGTCCCGCCACCGCGCGTTGCCCAGAAGCGCTGGCCACTCTTGAGCTCGTGGACCACCCCGAACGACACGTCGCCGAGGCGGGCGTCCTCGCTCGGCGGCACCACGGCGATGGACACGCACGCCGACTCCAGGCCGGCGGCCGCCGGGCGCGTGCCGTCGATCGGGTCCACGACGAGGAACGCGCGCGGACGGCCGTAGGTCACCAGGCCGCGGTCTTCCGAGTAGAAACCGATGTCGCCCTCGGCGGCGAGCGCGTCCTCGACGACGCGTTCCGCAACCTCGTCGATCGCCAGCGTGGCATCACCGCCGGGAGCTCGTGCGACACGTTCGCGAGCGCCTGCCGCCCCCAACTGCGGCACGACCGCGTCACGGACGCGAGTCGAGACTTCGAGAGCCAGCCGGTCCGGCTCGGTCACCGGGTGACGGGGCTGCGTTCGATGGCGGCCTCGTAGAGATCGACGAAACGCTCGGCGACGCGACGCATCGAGAACTCCGCCGCCCGTTGCTCTCCCGAGGCGATCAGCTCGGCGCGGCGGCTCGCATCATCGAGGACGCGCCGCAACGCGCCGCGGAGGGCCCCGGAATCTCGGGGCTCGACGAGCAGGGCGTCACGATCGGCTCGCGCGACGTTCCGGAACCCGTCGATGTCCGACGCGACGACGGCCGTGCTCGCCGCCATCGCTTCGAGGAGCACGATGCCGAAGGACTCGCCTCCCAGCGCCGGCGCGCAGAACACGGTTGCGGCGCGCAGCCGGCGGGCCTTCTCGTCCTCGGAGATGCACCCGATCCATTCGACGCCCGGGATGTCACAACGGCGCAGGTCGTCCGTCTCCGGCCCCTCCCCCACCACCCACAACTGCGCGTCGCGTTCGAGGCCCGCGAACGCCTCGAGGAGCACGTCGAGCCCCTTTCGTGGCTCGTGGCGGCCGACGAAGAGGATCGTGGGCCGGTCGGTCGGCCACGGCGTGGCCTTGGCGAACTGGGGGACGTCGACGCCGTTGGGGACGATCTCGTAGTCGCCCTCGAACGAGAGGTGCGCGAGCTCGCTCGCCTCCTCCGAGACCGCGGTGCGGATCGCCAACCGACTGACCCACCGCTTCAGCGGCGGCCGGAACATCCGGTACCACGGGTTGAACCGGCCCGAGTACGACGCATGGAAGGTCCCGACCAAGGGCTCGTCGGCGCCGAGCAGCAGCGTCTGGGTCGGGCCCGGCACCAGCGGCTCGTGGAGGTGGATGACGTCGGGCTCGATGACGCGACGGGCCTCGAGCGTGCGCCGGGCGACCGGCTTGCCGCTGGCGATCGGGGCGATCGACCCGTTGGAGGAGAAGTTCGTCGACGGGCCGACTGTGACGATTCCCCGTTCCGGCGGAGGCCCGTCGCACGGCGCCACGACGCGTGCGTCGACGCCCAGCTCGCGCAGGCTGCGGGCCAGGCCGAGGACCTGGCCCTGCACGCCACCGAACACCGACAGCGAGTACGGCGAGACCAGCAGGACGCGCATCACGAACCCACTGCTCCACTGCCATTCGTCGCGTGGTCGCTCGGCCAGTTCGGTTGGAGCAGGTGCCACTGCTCGGGCGCGGCGCGGATGAGCTCCTCGAAACGGTGGGCGAGGTCCTGGGTGACGCGTGCCACGTCATCGCGCAGACGGCCCTCACGCTGCGCGGCCACCGGCGGCATCACCTTCGCATGGTGCCCTCCCTGGCCCCCGAAGTACACCGCCGCCGGGAGCAGCGGCGCGCCGGTCCGCAACGCCAGCGTCGCCGGACCGGCCGGCAGCGTGGTGCGCTCGCCGAAGAACTCGACCGCGATCCCGTCGCCGACCAGATCACGGTCGCACAGCAAGCACACGATCTCGTTGTTCCGGAGCGCGTGGAGGACGGCCTTGCCGGCGTCGGGCCCGAGCTGCACGACGGTCATCCCGAGGGCGCGTCGGACCCCGGCGAACCATTCGAACAGCTCGGGTGGCTCGACCGGTTCGACGACCACGGTGGGCGGCAGACCCTGCATCGCCAGCCACGCGCCGCCGAAGTCCCAGCCCCCGACGTGCGGGAGCGCGAGGATCACGCCGCCGCCACGCTCGAGGCCGGCGGTGACGTGCTCGAACCCTTTCATGTCGATCTCGAGCGTGCCGCGCACGTCGTCGGGAAGACGGAACAGCTCGAGCCAGTAGCGGCCGTACGAACCGAACGTCTCGGCGACCGCCTTGCGCAGCGCGAGCCCCTGCAGCTCTCCGCCCGATGCGCGGCACAGGTTCCGCTCGACCTGCCGGCGCCGGCCGGGCATTGCCAGCGCCATCGTCTGCCCGATCACGCGCGCCGCCGGCTCTGCCATGGACCCGGGCACGAATCGGGCGAGCTCGGCGCCGGCCCGGTACGCGAGGTACGACGCGCGCGCGCCGATCGGGTTCTGCACCGGCGGCTCAGGGACGGGTACGGCGCCGCGAGGACCGAACCTGCGACTGGCGCCAGCGCCACCGATCACCGAACCGGCGGGTCGCGCCGGTGAGCTCGGCGTCGTCGGCGCCACCCCGAACGTGCCGGCGGCGACCGATGTGCGTCATCCGCGTCGTCCACGTCGACTGGGCGCGCGCGGGGCGCTCCGGCGACGCCTGACGCCACACCTTGACGAAGCGGTGCACGGCGGTGATGCCCAGCAGGACCACCATGATCCACAGCACCGGCACGAGGATGTCGAACGCGAGGCCGACGGCCAACAGCACCATGCGCTCGGCGCGTTCCATGATCCCGCCCCTGGCCGTGAAGCCGAGGCTCTCGGCCTTGGCGCGCTCGTACGAGATGAGCATGGAGAGGGCGGCCGCCGCCAAGGCCAGTACCGGCAGGTACGTGCCCTCGCCGGCGAGGAACCATGCAACGCCGCCGAACAGCACCGCGTCCGCGATGCGGTCCGCGACCGAGTCGAAGAACGCGCCGCGCGGTCCCGCCCGGCCGGAGTTGCGCGCCACCGTGCCGTCGAGGATGTCGGGGACACCGGTCGCGATCACACCGAACACGGCAAGCAGGAGATGGCCGCTGGCGATCAGGAACGCGGTGCCCACCGCGAAGGCGAGCCCGATGACCGTCAGGACGTCAGGGTTGATCCCGGCGCGCTGGAGGCCCTTGCCTACCGGCTCGAGCCCGCGCTCGACATTGGCGCGCCAGCGTCCGTCGAGCATGTGTGGTCCTTTCGCGCTCGCGTCCGCGACCACTTCACGGTACCACCCCCCTTCTCGGCGCCGTCGCAAGCCCCGGTTTTGCGACGACGGTCGGCAAAGGCGCCGTCGCCGCGCCCTGCGGGCGCCCGCGACCCCGGTCCTAGACTCCGCTCGAAGGGCGTGGCTCAGAGTCGCAAGGGGGAAACGGCTTTGAAGGTCTATCCGTCGGCCAAGATCCGGAACGTCGTGCTCGTCGGTCACGGAGGGTCGGGGAAGACCAGCCTCGCCGAGGCGCTCCTTTTCGTCACGGGCGCCATTCCGAGGATGGGCCGCGTCGAGGACGGCAACACCGTCTCCGACTTCGACCCCGAGGAAGCACGCCGCGGGATCTCGGTCTCGATGTCCATCGCCCCGTTCGAGCACGAGGACCACAAGGTCAACATCCTCGACACGCCCGGGTACGCCGACTTCGTGGGGGACGTCGCCGCTGCGTTCCGCGCCGCCGACCTCGCTGTCTTCGTCGTATCCGCCGTCGAAGGCGTCGAGGTGCAGACGGAGATGGCGTGGCGACTGGCAGAGCAGGCCAAGCTCCCCCGCGCCGTGTTCGTGAACAAGCTCGACCGCGAACGAGCGTCGTTCGCACGGACCCTCGACGACATGAAGGCGAAGTTCGGCGCCGGCGTCGCCCCGCTCGAGCTCCCCATCGGCGAGGAAGCGTCGTTTCGCGGCGTTGTCGACCTGCTCACCGACACCGCGGTCACCTACGACGGGACGACCGGCAAGGGCGCCGAGGGCCCGGTCCCCGACGAGATGGAAGGTGAGGAGCACACGGTCCACGACGCGCTGATCGAGGGCATCGTCGTCGCCGACGACGACCTGATGGAGCGGTACCTCGACGACGAGTCCATCGAGGTGAAGGAGCTCGAGCAGGCCCTGGCCAAGGGCATCGGCGAGGCGACCGTGTTCCCGGTGCTGTGCGGCAGCGGGACCAAGCTCATCGGCGTCGACCGCCTCGCCTCGTTCGTCGTGCACGAGGGGCCGGCGCCGACGTCTGAGGACGTCGATGGGGCCGCGCCTCCGGTGGCGTTCGTGTTCAAGACGATCGCAGACCCGTACGTCGGACGAGTGAACCTGTTCAAGGTCCTGCAGGGATCGATCAAGACCGACGCGTCGCTCGTCAACAACCGCACCGTGTCGGAGGAGCGGCTCCACCAGCTCTCGGTCATGCGCGGCAAGGAGCAGGAGTCGACGGCGGAGGTCCCCGCCGGCGACATCGCCGCGGTGGCGAAACTCAGCGACACGTCGACCGGTGACGTGCTCGGCACGCGCGGGGCCGACGTCGCCGTCGACTCGTTCGAGCCGCCGAAGCCGGTGCTCCCGGTCGCGATCAGGCCGAAGTCGAAGTCGGACGCCGACAAGCTCGCCAACGCGCTGCACCGGCTGCTCGACGAGGACCCTGCGCTTCGCCTCGAACGGAACCCGGAGACGAAGCAGACCCTGCTCTGGGGAATGGGCGAGACCCACCTCTCGATCGCGCGCGAGCGGCTCCACCGGAAGCTCGGCGTCGAGGTCGAGACCGACGACGTCGAGGTCGCGTACCGCGAGACGATCACCGGTACCGCCGAGGCCGAAGGCAAGTACAAGAAGCAAACCGGTGGCCACGGGCAGTTCGGCGTGGCGTTCGTGCGGGTCGAGCCCCAGGAGCGCGGGGCGGGATTCGAGTTCGTGGACGAGATCGTCGGTGGCGCCATCCCCCGTCAGTTCATCCCCGCAGTCGAGAAGGGCATCGCCGAGGCGATGGAGAACGGCGGCGTGTACGGCTATCCCGTCGTCGACGTGAAGGTCACGTGCTTCGACGGCAAGTACCACTCCGTCGACTCGTCCGAGATGAGCTTCAAGATGGCGGGGTCGCTCGGGTTCAAGGAGGCGATGGCGAAGGCGAACCCGATCCTGCTCGAGCCGATCAGCGAGCTCGTCGTGACCGCGCCCGAGCAGTACCAGGGCGACCTGATGGGCGACCTCAACTCGAAGCGGGGCCGGATCCAGGGATCGGGCGCCGTGGGCCACGGAGAGATGGAGATCGTCGCGCAGGTGCCGACGTCAGAGGTGCTGCGATACGCGATCGACCTGCGGTCGCTCACGGCCGGGCGCGGCCGCTTCGAGATCACCCACTCGCACTACGACCCCGTGCCCTCACACCTCGTGGACCGCATCGCCAAGCAGCGCGAGACGGCCAGGGCCGGCTGACGGGTCAGCCCGGGGCGCGCTCGCCGCTCTCCCCGTCGAGACCGAACTTCGTCCAGTCCTCCGGGTTCGGCTCCGTGTATTCGCCCATGACGTGGCCGTCGACGGCGTCGAGCTCGACGAGCCCACGCATCGTCGGCGGTTCGTCGGCCGAGTACAGGAGGATTCGCCAGACCGGACGGCTGCGCAGGCCACGCCACGCGAGCTGTGCCGAGGCGTGCCCGACGGGAAAGCCGACGGCGCGGGTCGCCACCACCAGCGCCTGCGTCTGGTCGACCGCGAGGTTCCAGGCCGTCGCGAAGTGGTACGCCGAGATGGCGGCGAGCAGGACCGCCGCCGCCAGCAGCCCCGTGTTCGTGCTCCAGACCCACCCGGCGAAGCACAGCACCGCGAGAGCGGCGTACATCACGGCCGGGATGCGGCGCCGGTTGATGTTCGGGAAGACGTACGGCCCGACGTAGGCAGTGACGTCGAGCTCCTCGGGCAGCTGATCCTGATGCTCGTTGCTCACGTCTTCGGCCACGCGGCGCGCACCCTTTCCCAGCTCGTGCGCAGGTCCTCCGGGAGGACGCGCGTCTCGGCAACGGTGGTCATGAAGTTCGTGTCGCCCGTCCACCGCGGCAGCACGTGGACGTGCACGTGCCCGGGAACGCCGGCGCCGGCCGGGCGACCGAGGTTCAGGCCGGCGTTGATGCCGTCGGGCGTGTAGGCGGACTTGAGCGCGCTCACGGCGCGCTGGGTCATCGTCATCAGCGCGGTCGCCTCGTCACCCTTGAGGTTCTCGAGCTCGGGCTCGTGACGGAACGGGGCGATCATCAAATGGCCCGACGAGTATGGGTACGCGTTCATCACCGCGAACACGAGCTCGTCGCGCGCGACGACGAGCGACTCGTCGTCCGGCGCGCTGGCCAGCGCGCAGAACAGGCAGTCGTCCGGTCCGGTCGACGAGGTCGCCGCCGCGCCGGCCACGTAGGCAGAGCGCCAGCCCGCCCACAGGCGTTCGAGTGTCACCGCCGCTCCGCGACCTCGGTCGCAAGGCGCTCGAAGAGGTCGTCCACCCGGACGCCGCGTTCCGGCTCCTCGCTCCCCCGCCGGTTCACGCCGACGGTGCCGGCGTCGGCGTCCTCGTCCCCGACGACGAGCACGTAGGGGACCTTCTGGAGCTTGGCCCGCCGGATCCGCGATCCCAGCGAGTCGGTGCTCGCGTCGACCAGCTCGGCGCGGAAGCCTTCACCGCGGAGCCGATCGACCAGACGGAAGGCATACGCGTCGTGCCGGTCGGC
>DASYFC010000014.1:0-5728 GCA_036498645.1 Acidimicrobiia bacterium
TTCGGCCATGCGGGCCGAGGTCGTCGCCGACGGGATCGTGTTCGGCGAAGGCCCCGTGTGGGTTCCCGACGGCATCGCCGGCGGCGCGACCCTCGTCGTGACGAGCGTCGCCGCCGGCGCGCTCTACCGCATCTGGCCGGAACGGAACCACACCGAGGTGCTCGCCGAGACCAGTGGCGGCGCGAATGGCGCCGCGCTGTGCGCCGACGGCAGCATCCTGGTGACGCAGAACGGCGGCATGGACTTCTCGAAGTTGCCGCTCGCCGTCGACTACCCGTACAAGCCCACGACTCCGGGCCTGCAGCTCGCGACGCTCGACGGCGGGGTCAGGTACCTCGCCGACGACGGCCTGCAGGCGCCCAACGACCTCGTCGTCGCCCCGGACGGCACCGTCTATTTCACCGACCCGCCCCATTTCCCGCTGCCGCCCGATCCCACCGGTCGCGTGATGTCGTACTCGCGCGACGGCGGGGTGCGCGTCGTCGCCGACGGCTTCACGTACTGCAACGGCATCGCGTTCGACCGCGACGGCACGCTGGTCGTGATCGAAGGGCGCGGGCTGCAGCGGCTGCTGCCGGGCGGCGAGCGCGAGTGGATCGTCGAGAAACTCGGGCGGGGCGGCGGCGACGGGTTCTGTCTCGACACTGAGGGCAACTACTACGTCGCCGCCACCGTCGACCACGGCGTGCGCGTCGTCGATCCGGCGGGCAACGAGCTCGAGTTCCTCGAGCTGGAGGGCGACGGTGTGACGACGAACTGCTGCTTCGGCGGTCCCGACGGGCGCGCCTTGTTCGCGACCGACGCCATTCCCGGCCGCGTCGTCGTCTGGGAGGGCCTCCCCCATCCCGGTCTGCCCATGCACAGCTGGCCGGGACCGGCCTGAGGATCAACGCAACAGCGGGCGCAAGCGAGCGGCGAGGTCGAGGGCCCAGGCGCGGGGGTCGGCGAGCGGCCAACCGAATTCCGGCAGGTCGAAGTACTCGACGCTGAGGCGGCCGCGGTACCCGAGCTCGTCGAGGCGGCCCACGACGGCGGCGAAGTCGACGACGCCGGCGGGATCGTCGGCGTGCACCTGCGTCGCGCCCGGGCGCCCCTGGCGCAGCTGGACGTGATCCGCGTACGCCAGCAGCTCGACCGGGTCGCCGCCCCAGTCCGCCACGTGGCCGGTATCGACCAGCAACCGCAAGCCGGGCACCTCGCCGATCATCGTCCGGCACGTCTCGGCCGAGTTGACCACTGCGCCTGCCCACGGCTCGAGGAGCGCACCGGGAGCGGCCCGGAACCACTCCACGGTCCGCTCCCACATCCCCGGCCCGGCGCGGGGCGCGGGCGTGGAGCACCAGCCCGGGCGCGGCTTCGGGAACGCGGTCGGGCAGCCGACGGGTAACGGCAACGTCCTCGCGTCCACGTCGACGAGCACGTCGATGTGCCGGAAGCCGTCGGCGACCGCGAGCTCGGCGCGTTCGTCGACGGGCCGCGGCGCGTAGACGATGTCGACGACGCCGAGCGGTATCGGCACGCGCGCTATTTCTGCTCGCCGTACTCCATGCCGTGCGGCATGACCATGCCGACGTGCTGGAGGTGCTGGCCCAGGACCTGGTCGAACTGGTCCGCGACCTGCTCCGGCTCCCACCCCCCGTCACGCCACATCCACGCGACCTGCTTGGGATGCTGGAAGATCGTGTACGCGTAGTCGGTACGGCCGAGGATCTGACCGTTCACGTGGCTGGCGCGTTCGGAGGCGACGAACGCGACGAGCGGCGCGTTGAGCGCCGGATTCTGCTCGGGAGGCGGCTCCGCTCCGGTCCGCTCGAACAGTCCGGCGGTCATGCGGGTGGCGCCGGCGGGCGCGACGGCATTGACCGTGATCCCGTACTTCCCGAGCTCGAGCGCCCAGATGAACGTCATCCCCATGAGACCCGCCTTGGCGGCGCCGTAGTTCGTCTGGCCGAAGTTGCCCCGCAGGCCGGCCGACGATGTGATGTTGATGATCCGCCCGTAACCGGCGTCCTTCATGACGACGGCGGCGTGGTGGCCGCAGTTGAACGAGCCCTTCAGGTGCACGCCGATGACCGAGTCGAAGTCCTCCTCGTTCATCTTCACGAGTGTGCGGTCGCGCACGATGCCGGCGTTGTTCACGAGGACGTCGAGCTGGCCGAACGCGTCGACGGCGGTCTGCACGATCTTCCCGGCGCCTTCGAAGTCCGAGACGGAGTCGTAGCTCGGAGTCGCCTGACCGCCGAGCGCCTCGATCTCCTTGCACACCTGGGCGGCCGGGTCTTCGTCGGTCCCCCGGCCGTCGAGGCTGACACCGACGTCGTTCACGACGAGCCGGGCGCCTTCCTTGGCCATGCACAGGGCGAATTCGCGGCCGATGCCGCGACCCGACCCGGTGACGATCGCGACGCGCCCGTCGAGCAGCCCCACCGGGATCAGCCTCGCCTCGGGACGGCCGCGGTCGCGGTGCCGGTCAGCTTCGCCTCGCCATCCTGGTTGACGACCTGGCACTCGACATCGACGAGGCCCACATCGCTCTCCTCGGCGTCGCGCACGCCCGTCACCGCGGCTGTGCACGTGAGCGTTTCGCCCGGCCAGACCTGCTTGGAGAAACGGACCTGGAAGCGGCGGAGCGCCGCCGGTCCGAACCAGTCCTTGAGCACCCGCGCCATGAGCCCCGCCGTCAACATGCCGTGGCCGAACACGGACGGGTTCCCGATCGAGGTTGCGACCGTGTCGTCGTGGTGCATGGGATTGAAGTCCCCCGACGCGCCGGCGTAGCGCACGAAGTGCGTGCGCGAGATGTTCTCGACGACGAGGGGCGGCGCCTCGTCGCCGACGGACAGGTCCTCGAACGCGGGCGCGGTCACGGAGCTCGTCATTGCACCTCCTCCTCGGAGCAGCTGTTTCCAGCGGTTCCGGAGCGTACCCGGCACCGCGACGAAAGGTGACACGCGTGTCGGGTACGCCTAGCCTGAGAAGAGTGCCCCGGTCCAAGAAGGCGAGCCGCAGCCGGCCCACTGCGCCGCGCCGTGTGACCAACTCCGGGCGCCGCGGCGTGACCGGCGACGGGCATGCTCACACGAACGGCGTGCAGCTCGGGACGCCCGCCCAGGGCCGGGAGCTGCGGGCGCGAGGCCGGCGGACGATGCGCAAGCTCCTCGACGCCGGGGTCGAGATCTTCGCCCAGCGCGGCTTCCACGCCGCTCGCGTCGACGACATCGTCAAGCTCGCCAAGACTTCGCACGGCACGTTCTATCTGTACTTCTCCAACAAGGAAGAGCTGTTCCGCGCCCTGGCCCAAGAGGTCGCGGGCGAGATGATCTCGCTCGCCGACTCGCTCCCGCCGATCGATCCCGGGCCCGAAGGCCGCGCCGAGCTCCGAGCGTGGCTCGCGCGCTTCGTCGAGGTGTACGAGCACTACGGACCGGTCATCGGCGCGTGGACTGAAGCCGAGATCGGGGGCAGCGAGTTCGGCCGGCTCGGGACCGACGTGCTCACCGAGTTCTCGCGGGTGTTGACCGGGCGCATCCGTCGCTCGTCGTCGCCGGACATCAATCCGCAGATCGCGGCGCTGGCCGTCATCGCCATGATCGAGCGCTTCAACTACTACGTGCTGTCCCGTCAGGTGGACGTGAGCCGGGACGAGATGCTCGACACGCTGGCGACCGTCACCCACGCCGGCCTGTTCGGCGGGAGCACCAGCCGCTACTGACCGTTCACGGACGGCGCGTGCGACTCCCCCGTCGGCAGGAGCCACTCGCTGAGGTCGCCCATCTCGGCGACGGGCCCGCCGTACGTGACGCGGCCCTTGACGAGCACGGCGACGTCGTCGGCCAGCGCCAGCGCGTGGGCGACGTGCTGCTCGACGATCAGGAGCGTGGTGCCGGCGTCACGGATCGTGGCGAGCGTCTTGTAGACCTCGTCGACCACTATCGGGGCCAGGCCCAACGACAGCTCGTCGCACACCAGGAGCCGCGGCGGCTTCGCCAGCACCCGCGCCAGGGCGAGCATCCGCTGCTCCCCGCCCGAGAGCGTGCCCGCCACCTGCCGGCGACGCTGGCTCAGCGGCGGGAACATCTCGTAGGCGCGGGCCAGGCCGCCGGCGGTGCGTGACCGGCCCAGCGAGCGGCGCAGGCTGAGCAGCAGGTTCTCCTCCACAGTGAGCGACGCGAACACCGATCGTCCCTCCGGGGCCTGCGCGATGCCCTTGCGCGCAAGTCGGTACGCGCGCTCCCGCGTGACGTCCTTTCCGTCGAAGAAGAACTTTCCCGCCGTCGGCCTGATGAGCCCCGAGCAGACTCGCGCCACTGTTGTCTTCCCGGCGCCGTTCGATCCGAGCAGCGCGAGGACCGAGCCTTCGCGCACGGCGAGAGACACACCGAAGAGGGCACGGAAGGGGCCGTACCCGGCTTCCACGTCGCGCAGCTCGAGGAGTGGCCGGGACGTCGTGGACGGTTTCGGTGAGGGAGCCGGCGCGCTCACACCAGCTCCCCGAGGTACGCCTTGCGGACGGCTTCGTCGTCCATGACCTCGCCCGTGGCTCCAGACGCGATGATGACGCCGAAGTCGAGCACGTAGAGGCGGGACGCGAAGGCTTGCACCATCTCGACGTCGTGCTCCACGAGCAGGATGGCCGTGCCCCGCTCTCGCTGCACCTCCTGCAACGTGCCGACCAGATCCATCGTCTCGCTCTGGTCGAGTCCTGACGACGGCTCGTCGAGCAGCAGGAGCATCGGCTCGGTCATCAGCGCCCGCCCCATCTCGACCAGCCGAGCCCGGCCGAGGCTCAGCGATTCGATCGGCGTGTCGGCGACGTCCATCAGGCCGAGCAACTCGAGCGTGTGGTCGGCGCGCTGGCTCTCGTCCTTGGTCGGGCCGGCGAGGTTCAGCACGTCCTTCCAGAACCGGCCCGTTCCCAGGCGGGCCCGCTCGGCGACGAGCAGGTGATCGCGCACGTTCATGCCGGTGAACAGCTCGACGCGCTGGAACGTGCGGCCGAACCCGAGGCGCGCGCGCTTGTATACCGGCATCCGGGTGATGTCCCGCCCGTTGAACACGACCCGACCGTTGTCGGCCCGCAGGAGACCGAGCAGGCAATTGAAGAACGTCGTCTTCCCGGCGCCGTTCGGGCCGATGAGCCCGACCGGCTCTCCGGGCTCGACGGTCAGCGTCACGTCCTCGAGGGCGGTGATGCCCGAGAACCGCTTGCACACTGCAGTCGCCTCGAGCAGGCTCACCGATCGCCCCCCGGGTTGCCTGCCGCGACCGGCGCCGGCTCCGGCCGCGTGCGCACGACACCGCCGCTCTCACCGTCGGGTGGTTGCCGACCGCGGGTGAGGAAGCGCTGCACTGTTTCCAGAGACCTCCGCTTGTTGTACTCGAGGATGCCTTCAGGGTGCTTCGCGTACGTGACGGCACCGAGACCGAAGAGGATGAACTGGTAGGCGGGCGACAACCCCAGCGCCTTGAGGATCTCGGGCACGAATGCGATCGCGAGCCCGGCCTGCACCGCGCCTTCGACGGTCCGTGCGCCGATCGTCACCACGATCACGAGCCAGAGGAGCCCGAACAGCACGCTGTAGTTCGCGGCGTAGTTCGCCTGGTTCTCCTGGATCGCCAGGAGGCCGCCGCCGAGACCGGCGATGCCCGCGGACAAGGCGAACGCCACGACGCGCGCCCGGGCGGGGTTGATACCGATCGAGGTCGCGGCGGTCTCGCTGCCGCGCAG
>DASYFC010000015.1:0-2593 GCA_036498645.1 Acidimicrobiia bacterium
TGATCCTCGCCGAGGAGTCCGGCATCACCCACGTCGTCGACCCGCTCGGCGGCAGCTACTACATCGAGGCGCTGACGCACTCGCTCGCGCGCGAGGCGTCGAAGCTCATCGACGAGGTCGAGGAGCTCGGCGGCATGACCAAGGCGGTCGAGTCGGGGATGCCGAAGCTGCGCATCGAGGAGGCAGCCGCACGTCGCCAGGCCCGCATCGACCGAGGCGAAGAGGTCGTCGTCGGCGTCAACAAGTACCGGCCCGACGGCGACGACGACGTCGAGATCCGCGCCGTCGACAACACCGCCGTTCGCGAGCAGCAGATCGCCCGCCTCCGGAAGCTGCGCGAGACGCGCGACGACGCTCGCGTCCAGGAGACGCTGCAACGGCTGACCGAGGGCGCGGCCGGCGACGCCAACCTGCTCGAGCTGTCGATCGACGCGACACGCGCCCGGGCGACGGTCGGCGAGATCTCCGACGCCTTGGAGAAGGTCTTCTCTCGCCACCGGGCGACGATCCGTAGCATCAGCGGCGTGTACGGGTCCGAGTACGAAGGCGACGAGGGCTACGCGCGGATCCGGCGCGAGGTCGACGAGTTCGCCGAGTCGGAGGGACGCCGGCCCCGCATGCTCGTCGTGAAGATGGGCCAGGACGGCCATGACCGCGGCGCCAAGGTCATCGCGACCGCGTTCGCCGACATCGGCTTCGACGTCGACGTCGGTCCGCTGTTCCAGACGCCGGAGGAGGCTGCCCGCGAAGCGATCGAGAACGACGTGCACGTCGTCGGCGTTTCGAGCCAGGCCGCCGGCCACAAGACCCTCGTGCCCGAGCTGATCCAGGAGCTGCGCAAGCAGGGCGGGGGCGACATCCTCGTGGTCTGCGGCGGCGTGATCCCGCCCGGCGACTACGACTTCCTGCTCGACGCGGGCGTGGCCGCCATCTACGGCCCGGGCACCAACATCCCGCACGCGGCCGCCGAGATCCTCGAGCTCCTGCGGCAGCGCCGTCGCCCGTGATGCGTGCAGGGAGCCCGCTGAGCGAACGCTCTGCACGCATCTAGGGGATGAGCGAGCTCGCCGAGCAGATCCTCTCCGGGGACAGACGCGCGTTGGCGCGGGCGATCACGACAGTCGAGTCGACCCGGCCCGATCACCGCGAGGAAGCGGCGGCGCTGCTCACCGAGGTGCTCCCGCACACGGGCGACGCGATCCGCATCGGGATCTCGGGCGCGCCGGGATCGGGGAAGTCCACGTTCATCGAGGCGTTCGGCCTCCATCTCGTCGAGCACGGGCACCGAGTCGCGGTCCTCGCCGTCGACCCGTCCAGCACGCGTACAGGCGGCTCGATCCTCGGCGACAAGACCCGCATGGGCGAGCTCACGCGTTCCGACTCGGCGTTCGTCCGCCCGTCGCCGACGGCCGGCACGCTCGGTGGCGTCGCCCGCCGGACCCGCGAGGCGATGCTGCTCTGCGAGGCGGCCGGGTTCGACGTGGTGATGGTCGAGACCGTCGGTGTCGGCCAGTCCGAGGTCGCGGTCGCGGGCATGGTCGACCTGTTCACGGTCCTGGTCGCGCCGGGCGCCGGGGACGAGCTGCAAGGCATCAAGCGGGGGATCATCGAGCTCGCCGACGTCGTCGTGGTCAACAAGAACGACGGCGACCTGGCTCCCGCGGCCAAGACGACCGCCACCGACTACAGCAGCGCGCTCCGGCTCGTGCGCTCGAAGACCCAGGCCTGGACGCCGCGCGTGGTGCTCGTCTCCGCGTTGGAGGGCACCGGCATCGGCGAGTTGTGGTCGACGGTCGAGGAGTTCCGTTCCACCCTCGACGCCGCCGGCGAGCTGGGCCGTCGCCGGGCCGAGCAGGCGCGGGAGTGGATGTGGTCCGAAGTGACCGAGAGCCTCATCGACGCGCTCCGTTCCGACGAACGCGTGGCGGACCTGGCGGACAGGCTCGAAGCCGCCGTCACCGCCGGCGAGCTCGCTCCTGCGGCGGCCGCTCGCCAGATCCTGGACGCGTTCCTGGCACCCTGACAGCGAGCCGGCAATGGCTGCTTCGACGGGCTGAACGAGAAGAACGACGCGAAAAGCGGGAGGCTCCGGTCGTTGCCAGGCCTCCCGCCTTCCGGTCTTTCCCTCTCCGAGGAGCGGTCTGGCCACCAGTCCAGCGGGAGGGGGGAAGCGGTCGGTGTGCAAGTGGGCGGAGCCACCCGACCGCTTGCCGACAGCCTGGCCCAAATCGGACACGGTCTAAACCGCGGTTGGCCCGGCCCCCTTGACGGGCCGAGACACAAGTCTTTACACTCTTAGGCACCTTCACTTCCCCGGCCGCTCGCCGTCACGCCGGGAGGAACCGATGCCCGCCACGCTCACGATCACGCCCTGGCCCGATCCGCTGCTCGACACGCTGGGACACGATCCACGCTCGCTCTACGTCGAGACGTTCTGGCTCCCGACGCTCGGGCCGACCGCCGTGCTGCTCCTGCGCCACCTGGCGACGAGGTTCGACGAGTCGCCCTCCGGCGTGGAGCTGCCCGTCGCCGACACGTCGCAGGCGCTCGGTCTCGGCCAGCGCGACGGCAACAGCTCGCCGATCGTCCGGAC
>DASYFC010000016.1:0-26743 GCA_036498645.1 Acidimicrobiia bacterium
AAGACCGATGCGAACCCGCCGATGCCGGACTTCGTCACCGACTACGAGCTCCAAGAAGTCGACCCCGCGTTCCTCACCTCGGCGGTCAAGCCCAAGCAGTTCCTCCACATCGACCAGGCCGAATGCATCCTCTGCGAAGGCTGCGTCGACATCTGCCCCTGGAAATGCATCCACATGGTCTCCGTCGACGCCATCGCCGACGCCACCGACACCGAACAGCCCGGCGAAGACCCCACCGACCACGTCGCCTTCATCGTCGACGAGGACGTCTGCACCCGCTGTGCCCTGTGCGTCGACCGCTGCCCCACCGGCGTGATCATCCTCGGCAAGATCTCCCAACAGATCGCCGAAGGCGACCCCCACACCCGCACCGACCGCCACGGCTACAGCTACGGCGTGAGGTTCTGATGAGCATGGAGACGGCGAAGCGAAGCGAAGCTCTCTGCCCTGGTCCGGCGGCCGGCGCGGCATCGAAGTAAGCACGAGGAGACGGGTTCGTGGCGAAGCGAGGCAACGGAGCGAACGGGGAGCATCGGCTCACCAAGGTCCTCGAGACCGCCGACCAGAAGGTCCGCGGGTCGCAGGCCTGGACGTCCATCTTCCGCCCGGGATCGGTGTTCCGTCGCGGCTACACGGACAGCCCCCGGAACCGTTCCTACGTGATCATGAACAACGTGCTGTACCACCTTCACCCGGTGAAGGTGAAGCGGCACGCGGTGAAGGTCTCTTACACGCTGTGTCTCGGCGGCCTCTCGTTCTTCCTCTTCATCCTGCTGACCATCACCGGCATCTTCCTGATGTTCTTCTACCGACCGACGGCCGCGTCGGCGTGGGACACGGTGCAGACCCTCGAGACCGCGGTCACGTTCGGGTCGATCGTGCGGAACATGCACCGATGGGCGGCGCACCTCATGGTGCTCACCGTGTTCCTGCACATGAGCCGGGTCTTCTATCACGGGGCGTACAAGTCGCCACGCGAGTTCAACTGGGTCATCGGCGTGATCCTGCTCACGCTGACCCTGCTGCTCTCGTTCACGGGCTACCTGCTGCCGTGGGACCAGCTGGCGCTGTGGGCCGTGACCGTCGGCACCAACATGATGGGCTACACGCCGGTCTTCGGCTCGCAGGTCAAGTTCGTGCTGCTGGGTTCGTCCGAGATATCCAACGACACCCTCTTACGTTGGTACACGCTGCACGTCTTACTCCTGCCGTTCGTGATCGTGATCTTCATGGCCGTCCACTTCTGGCGCGTCCGCAAGGACGGCGGCCTCTCCGGGCCGCTCTAAAGGTGAGAAGCGACCGATGACCGAAGTCCCCGAGCACCTGCTCCGCCGCAGCCGGGAGCGCCGCAAGGCGCTCGGCCTGCCCGTGCCCGGCGAAGAGGGCGACGAAGAAGCCGCGCCGGCGGCCGAAGCCCCCGCGGGCGGGGAGGAACCGGCCGAGGCGCCGGCAGCCGCGGCAACCGACGCGCCGGCCGCAGCCGAAGGTGAGGACACCGCCGCCGCGGCGGCGGCGAGCGGCGTTCCCGCCCACCTGCTCGAGCGTTCAAAGAGGCGCCGGGCGGCGCTCGCCGGCGACGGGGGAGACGGGGGCGCGGCGGCGCCGGCGGCGGCCGCCGCCGCGACGACCGGTGGTGGCGCGACCGCCACCGCGACCGCGCCGAAGCCCACCCCGACGGCCACCGGCCCGGGCGGGCACACCCAGCGGCTGCTCACGGTCGTCAAGTCGGGCTCGATCCAGCAGACGCGCGCCGAGGCGCAGGACAAGGTCCACGTGTGGCCGCACCTGCTGGTCATCGAGTTCGCGGCGGTGCTGGTCGTGACGGCGGGGCTGCTGGTGTTCTCGGCGCTCGTGCGCGCGCCGTTGCTCGGGCTGGCCGACTTCAACAAGACGCCGAACCCCTCGAAGGCGCCGTGGTACTTCCTCGGCCTCCAGGAGCTGCTGACGATGTTCCACCCGATGGTCGCGGGAGTGACGATCCCGGGCATGGGGTTGTTCCTGCTGGGGGTGGCGCCGTTCGTCGACAAGAACCCGTCGCACGCGCCGACCGACCGGAAGTTCGCGATCTCGATCTTCACCCTGTTCCTGATGCTCTGGGCCGTGCTCGTCATCATCGGTTCGTTCTTCCGCGGCCCGGGCTTCAACTTCGTCTTCCCGTGGAACAACGGGATCTTCTTCGACCTGTAGGGCGTTCCTGGTCTGTGGACTCTTCAACCGTTCTGATCATCGCCATTCCGGCGCTGCTGATCCTGGCGGCGGTCGCGATCCTGGCCGAGGGCCGGCGCCGGTCGACGACCGGCCGCCTCAGCCGCGAGACGCGCAAGAGCGACCGCTCGATGCCGGCAGGCGAGGAGCCTGCGCCCGAGCCCGTCGGCACGGAGCTGGCCGAGCTCGACGAGGAGGCGCGCGCCCGGGCGCAGGATTCGCGCCAGTCGCTCGAGCCCGCAGGTGCGCGCGCCCCGGTCGAGTACGTCCCCGTCGAGGAGGAGGAGCTGGGGCTCACGCGGCGCCAGTTCTTCAACCGCGGGATCCTCACCGGGCTCGGCATCTTCGCCGCCGGGATGGGCGCGGCGATGCTCGGGTTCCTCTGGCCGGGGAGCGCGGGCGGCTTCGGCGCCAAGATCGTCGTCGGGTCCGAGGACGACGCCAAGCAGCAGTTCGACAAGAAGCTGCCCTTCTACAACGCCGCCGCCCGCACGTACATCCAGCCGTACCCGCCGGCCGACATCGCAAAGGCGAAGAAGGTGTACGACCCGCGCATCGTCGCCGGCATGGAGAAGGGATACGTCGCGCTGTACCAGAAGTGCGTGCACCTCGGCTGCAGGGTGCCGTGGTGCGAGTCGTCACAGTGGTTCGAGTGCCCGTGCCACGGCTCGAAGTACAACCGCGTCGGCGAGAAGAAGGGCGGGCCGGCGCCGCGCGGTCTCGACCGTTTCGTGCTCGAGGTGTCGGGCGGCCAGATCACCGTCGACACCGCCACGGCATCGCTCGTCCAGGGCCCGCCGATCGGCACGGACACCACGGGGCAGACGGCCGAGGGGGCGCCCTGTGTGTGAGGTCCACTCGCGGTGAACCTCCGACTCGTCATCATCCTCGTCAACCTGGTGGCGTTCGCGACCATCGGGATCATCCTCCTGTGGCGCGTCGTCAGCCTGCGCCGGAACCCCGAGCCGCGCCCGCCGCAGAACCTCACCCCGTTCCTGCCCGACGAGGAGCTCGAGGGCCGCAAGCTCGAGCGGGTGCTCGGGATCGCGCTCCTCACGACCGCGCTCATCGCGCTCACGCTCTTCGCGTATTACGTCTTCGAGCCGTCGCGAGAGGCGAACGCGTCGAAGCAGTTCAAGGATCAGTCGATCCAGCGGGGCGCGATCCTGTTCGCGAACGACCAGAGCAAGGCCTACGACCCGACGCGGTCCCTGCTGTGCGCGAACTGCCATGGCGTCGACGGCTCGGGCGGCAGCACTAACTACACGATCAAGTCGGACGACGCGCGCTGCGACCCGACGGCCCCAGTCACCGCCGACACGCCGAGCTACTGCCTGCCGATCCAGGTCACGTGGCAGGCGCCGCCCCTGGACGTCGAGCTGCTGCGGTACGACAAGAGCGAGGTGAAGGACATCGTCACGTACGGCAGACCGGGGACGCCCATGCCCCCGTGGGGGGTCGCGAGCGGGAAGGGCGTGCTCAACCAGCAGGGCATCGACGACGTCGTCAACTACGTCGAGAGCATCCAGATCTCTTCCGCCAAGGCGAAGGAGCGGTTTACGAAGCAGCTCGTCGACGCACGGGCGCAGAACCCGGGCAAGAGCGACGGGGAGCTGCTCTTCCAGTTGCAGTGCGCGCGGTGCCACACGAAGAACTGGTCCTTCTACGACCCGGCGAATCCCGGGCCCGGGCCGCTCCCCGGTCCGCAGGGCGGCGGCGCGTTCGGGCCCAACCTCACCGGCGGCGACACGGTGCGCCAGTTCGCGGGCCCGACGGGGGTCCAGGACCACATCGACTGGGTCACGTCGGGCAAGCCCGCCAACGAGGCGTACGGCACGCGCGGGATCTCGTCCGGCCGCATGCCCCACTTCGGCAACACCCTGACCAAGGAGCAGATCCAGGCCATCGTCGACTACGAGCGGGGCCTCTGATGCGCGGGAGCCGGAAGCCGTGATCACGTCACTCCTCGCCCAGGCCCAGCCGACAGAGCAGATCCCGAAGGACCTCTGGTACCCGACGATCCTCGGGATCCTCGTCGTCGTGGCGGGCGTCGGGCTGTTCTGCGGCTCGATCTACCTGCTCCTCGGGACGAACCTCGGCGCCCGGCTCGGCTTCCTCGTCGCCTTCACGGGTCTCGCCGGCTTCATGGTGATCCTCAGCACGCTGTGGATCACCACCTCGTCGCCGCTCAACACGCTGAAGGGCCGCATTCCCACGTGGAACGTGCAGCAGTTCGTCAGCAAGCCCGACGCCATCAAATACCCCCAGGCCAAGAAGCTCACGAATAAGGAGAAGGTCGACACGATCGAGGCGGCGAACGTGAAGGCCGCCGTCGACGCACGCCTCGTCACCATCCAGCCCACGGCAATCCTGAAGCCCACCCCCGAGATGAACAAGTTCGCCAAGTTCGACAAGGTGACCGAGTACCAGACGGTCAACACGTACGAGATCGGCGGCAGCAAGCCGGAGTTCCTGGACTTCCAGTTCACGCACAAGCCACTCGTCGCAGTGGTCCAGGTGTGCGGAGTGCAGCCCACCAACACGCCGTTCGGCGTGCCGCCTCCGAAGCCCGTGTGCGACCCGACGTCCGACAAGAACGGCTTCGTGGTCCTGACGCGCGACCTCGGTCAGCTGCGGCTCCCGCCCATCCTTGCCTTCATCAGTTCGGGCGTCCTCTTCGGCCTGGGCCTGCTCGGCCTCCACTGGCGCGAGCGCGACGAAGCCGAGCGGGCACGGCAGCAGGAGACGGGCGCTCCGGCGCCGGTCCCGGCGCGGACATGAGGAGCAGCACCGTGACCCGTCGCATCAGCAGTCTGGTGGTGCTGGCCGTCTCGTCGATCGTCGCGCTCGTCGTCGCGCCCTCCCCCGCCGGCGCCCAGCAGCTCGTCGACGCCGGGAAGGAGAACGGAGGCGGCGCGCTCGCCTTCGTGCTGTTCGCCGCGCTCGTTGGTCTGACGTTCGCCGTCCTGTTCGCCATGGACCGCGTCCGTCGCCGTCGCCAAGAGGAGCAGGAACAGCAGCGCTGACGCGCTCGCCACGACGGTCGGCGCAATCAGCTCTCTCGCCCTGCCGTCGACGAGACCTCGCGGGCGATGATCCCCCAGTGCACGCTGTTGAGGATCGCTTCGGTCCGATGGCGCGCATCGAGCTTGCCGTAGGCCGACGACAGGTCCCGGGCGACGGTGCGGTCGTTGACGAGGAGACGTGACGCCACCTCGTGCGTCGAGTAACCGTCGGCGACGAGCTGGAGTGCGTCGGCCTCGCGCTTCGTGATCAGGTAGTGCCGGACCTCGGCGGAGGCCGTGAGCTCTCGGAGCATCGAGCCTGCGAGGTTGGGTGACAACACGACCTCACCGGCCGCGACCTTCTCGACGGCCGAGACGACCTCTTGCATCGAGAAGTCCTTGGTGAGGTAGGCACAGGCGCCGGCGCGCACCGCCCGCTCGACCAGGGCCGGGTTGCCGTGCATCGTCACCATGACGACGCGCAACTCCGGATACTGCGTGCAGAGCTGGCGCGTCACCTCGATGCCGTCCGGGCCGGGAAGCGACACGTCCATGAGGACCACGGTCGGACGGACCTGCCCGACGAGCCGGAGCGCCTCGTGCCCGTCGCCGGCCTCGCCGACGACGTCATTGCCCGCGAGCTCGAGGGCGACGCGCATCGATTCGCGCAGCATGACGTGGTCGTCGACGATCAAGACGCGCGCCCCGCCGTCCACATCCGCCCCGATCCGCCGCGGGCTCCCTGCCGGGATCATGGGCCAGGGATGGCGGGCCCGTCTACCGCCTGAAACCGCTCAGATCACCCCGAACGCCGCGACGGGAGTTCGTCAGGGGGCCGTCGAAGCGTCTCCGAGCGCGTTCGCCGCTTCGGCGACGGCCACGAGCGTGTGCGCGACCTCGGCTTCGCCGTGAGCGAGGCTCGGGAACATCGCCTCGTATCCGCTCGGCGCGACGTAGACACCCCGATCGAGAAGTCCGTGGAAGAACGACGCGTACGTCTTGTGGTTCGCGGCGCGGGCATCTTCGTAGTCGCG
Organism: Acidimicrobiia bacterium; assembly: GCA_036498645.1. GTDB lineage: Bacteria > Actinomycetota > Acidimicrobiia > IMCC26256 > JACDBD01 > JALZAA01. Next base: position 6,245 of record DASYFC010000016.1, read on the forward strand.
TACCGGATGGTCGGAGAAGAACAAGCCGACGAGCGTGCGGGCACGCGGGACCTGGGCAACGACACCGGTGGCGTCGAACGCGGCACGCAGCCCGTCGGCGACGCCGGTCGCGATCTCCTCGAGGCGCGCGTAGGCGTCTTGGTTCAGCAGCGACAGCGCGGCGAGGCCGGCAGCGGTGGCGAGCGGATTCCCGGACAGGGTGCCGGCCTGGTAGACGGGACCGACCGGCGCCAGCTCGTCCATCACGTCGGCTCGTCCCCCGACCGCGGCGAGGGGAAGCCCGCCGCCGACGACCTTGCCGAACAGCGACAGATCAGGCGACACGCCGAGCTCGCCCTGCGCGCCGGCGGGGCCGACGCGGAAGCCCGTGATCACCTCGTCGAACACGAGGAGCGTGCCGTGTTCGTCGCACTGCCGCCGGAGCCCGGTGAGGAAGGCTTCGTCGGCGGGGACGAGCCCCATGTTCGCGGCGACCGGCTCGACGAGCACCGCTGCCATCTCGTCGCCGTGCCGCCCGAACACCTCGTCGACGGCGACCGCGTCGTTGTACGGCGCGACCACCGTGTCGGCGACGGTGCCGTCGGTGACTCCGGCGCTCCCGGGCAGCCCGAACGTCGCGACGCCGCTTCCCGCCGCGACGAGCAGGGCGTCGACATGACCGTGGTAGCCCCCCGCGAACTTGACGATCTTCGACCGGCCCGTGGCGCCACGCGCCAGCCGAATCGCAGTCATGGCGGCTTCGGTGCCCGACGAGACGAGGCGCACCTTCTCGACCGACGGCACGCGTGCGCAGATCGTCTCGGCCAGCTCGACCTCGCGGGCGGTCGGCACGCCGTACGACGTCCCGTCGGCGGCGGCGCGCTGGACGGCTTCGACCACCTTCGGATGCGCGTGCCCGAGGATCGACGCGCCCCACGACTGCACGTAGTCGACGTACCGGCGCCCATCGGTGTCGACGAGGTACGCGCCCTCGCCGCGGGCGACGAAGAAGGGCTCCCCGCCGACGGCCCCGAAGGCGCGCACCGGGGAGCTCACCCCGCCGGGGATGCGCGCCAGCGCCCGCTCGAAGAGCGACTCGGCCAAATCAGGCGTGCAGCCGCTCGGCGGCTTCGCGCGCCAGGTACGTCAGCACGAAGTCGGCGCCGGCCCGCTTGATCGCGACCAGGTGCTCGAACGCGACCGCGTCGCCGTCGAGCCAGCCGAGCTGCGCGGCCGCCTTGACCATGGCGTACTCACCGCTCACGTGGAACGCGGCGACGGGGACGTCGAACGAATCGCGCACGGCGCTGATCACGTCGAGGTAGGCGAGCGCCGGCTTCACCATCACCATGTCGGCGCCCTCGGCGACGTCGAGCGCCGTCTCGTCGACCGCCTCCCGGGCATTGCGGGGGTCCATCTGGTAGCTGCGGCGGTCACCGAACTGCGGCGCGCACTCGGCGGCGTCGCGGAACGGGCCGTACAGCGCCGAGGCGTACTTGGCCGAGTAGGCGAGAATTGCCGCGCTGCCGTACGAGGCGGAATCCAGGGCGCCGCGGATCGCGCCGACCTGGCCGTCCATCATCCCGGACGGCGCCACGACGTCGGCGCCGGCGCCGGCCTGCGAGACGGCGATCTCGGCGTACCGCTCGACGGTGGCGTCGTTGTCGACCTCGCCGTCGGCGGTGAGGACACCGCAATGACCGTGGTCGGTGTACTCGTCGAGGCAGGTGTCGGCGATGAGCACGAGGTCGTCGCCGACTTCGTCGCGCAGCGACCGCAACGCGACCTGCACCACGCCGTCGCGGGCGTCGGCGCCCGACCCGGTCGCGTCCTTCGCCGCCGGGACGCCGAAGAGCACGACTGCGGGGATCCCGAGGTCGGCGAGCGCGCGCACCTCCTTGCGGAGGCTCTCCTGGGTGTGTTGGAGAACGCCCGGCATCGACATCACCGGTTCGGGCGAGTCGATCCCCTCCTTCACGAACAGCGGCGCGACCAGATCGTCGACGTCGACGCGCGTCTCGCCGACGAGGCGACGCAACGCCGGAGTGCGACGCAGCCGCCGCGACCGATGCTCGGGAAACGCCACGCAGCAAGGGTACTGCCCGACGCGCGGTGTTCTGCTCGCGACGGGCCTACGCTCCCGCCTGATGGTCGTCCGCTTCGGGCTGTTGCTGTCGTGCGTGACGCTCGTCGTCGTAGCGGCGCAGCCGGCATTCGCAGCCACGGCTTCGCAGACCGCTCCGCCACCGCAGCGCATCCTGCTCGTGGGCGATTCGACGGCGGAGACCCTCTACCCCTTCCTCCGGGACGCGGCCGCCCCGCACGGAGTCGACGTCGAGTCGGCGGCACGCATCGGGTGCAGCGTGATCGACGGCGATCCCAAGCTCGACGACGGTCGCCCGTACATCGACATCTACGGCGACACCAGCCAGTGCGCCGCCATTACCGCGTCGCAGCAGAACCGACTCCTGGCGACACAACACCCTGATGTCGTCGTGTGGTCGAGTGAGTGGGAGTCATGGCCCAACCGCGTCCTCGACGGCCAGCTCGTCCACTTCGGCACGATCCCGGGCAACAAGGCGATCCTCGCCCACATCGACGCCGCAGTGACCCGCCTCACGGCCGGCGGTGCCCGGGTCGTGTTCCTGCCCGCCCCGCCTCGCGCGTCCCCGAGCGCGCGGGGCCTCGCCAACCCAGCCGGCGACGCCCGCCTGGTCGAGTTGTCGAAGCTGCTGCGTACGTACGCACGTCAGCACCCGGACAAGGTCGACCTCGTCGACCTCCCGACAATCCTGCAGTGCCCGACCACCGACAAGTGCCCGGACGAGGTCGCGCCCGGCATCCGGCCGCGCGCCCTCGACGGCTTCCATTACGACGGAGACGGCGCGGCGTGGCTCGCGAACCAGCTCTTTGGAATGCTCGTCGGCACCACTCCGCGCCCGACGCCGCCCGCGCCGCCGGCGTGTGCGCCGGCCGCACCGGGCAACGGGTTAGGCGCCGCCGTTCGAAAGTGCGCCTAGGAGCGCGTCGACCAGCCCGTCGATCGTGTGCTCGGCCGCCTCGACGTCGACGCGCAGACCGCGTTCCAACGCCGTCTTCGAGGTCACGGGCCCGATCGACGCGACGAGCGGCTGCGGCGAGGGAACGACGCCGAGCAGGTCGCACAGATTCGTCACCGTCGACGACGACGTGAACGTCAGCGCGTCGACCTCGCCCCGGCGTACCCGTTCGAGCACGTCCGCATCGGGCGTGGCGGTCACAGTCCGGTAGACCACCAGCACGTCGACCGTGTAGCCGCGCTCCGACAGGCCGGCGGGAAGCACGTCACGCGCTTTCTCGGCTCGTGCGAGCAGCACGCGTTCGTCGGCAGTCGCCGGAGCAGGGAACGCTTCCAGCAGCGACTCGGCCACGAACCGCGCGGGCAGCAGGTCGGTGCGCAGCCCGCGCTCGGCGAGGGCGGCGGCCGTGCCCGGACCGATGGCGGCGAGGCGGAGACCCGCGAGGGCGCGGGCGTCGCGGCCCGCGGGGGCGAGGCCGCGATCGAAGAACGCAGCCACCCCGTTCGCGGACGTGAAGACCAGCCAGCCGTACCGGTCGAGGTCGGGCAGATCGAAGGGCACCGGCTCGATTGCGATCGCGGGGAGCTCGATGACCTCGGCACCCAGCCCTTCGAGACGGTGACGCAGCTCGCTCGCCTGCTCCCGGGCGCGCGTCACAACCACCGAGCGGCCGAAGAGCGGTCGCGTCTCGAACCATGCGAGGTCGAGGCCGGCGACCTCCCCCACGACGATGGCCGCCGGGGCCCGGACGTCGGCGTCGGCGATGGTGGCGAGCGTCGCGCGGACGGTGCGCTGGTCGGCGCGGGTGCCGTTCCGCACCGCCGCCACCGGGGTGTCGGTCGGGCGGCCGCCCGCGACGAGACGCGCCGCGATGTCACCGACGCGCCCCGCACCCATAAGGATCACGAGCGTTCCACCTGCTTTCGCCAGCGCCTCCCAGTCGACGTCGGCGCTCTCCTTGGCGGGGTCCTCGTGCCCCGTCACGACCGTGAAGTGCGTCGACGTGCCCCGGTGCGTGACCGGGATGCCCGCGTACGCGGGGGCGCCGATCGCGCTGGTTATGCCGGGCACGACCTCGAACGACACGCCTGCGGCCGCGAGCGCTTCGGCTTCCTCGCCACCGCGCCCGAACACGAACGGGTCACCCCCCTTGAGCCGGACGACGGCGCGTCCGCGCCCGTGCTCGACGAGGAGCGCGTTGATGTCGGCCTGTTCGATCTCGGAGCGCCCGGGCGCCTTCCCGACGTAGACGCGCTCGGCGTCGACCGGCGCGAGGTCCACGAGCGACGGATGCACGAGGCGGTCGTAGACGACGACGTCCGCCCGTGCCAGCAGCTCGGCCCCGCGCACGGTGAGCAGACCCGGATCGCCGGGCCCTGCGCCCACGAGGTACACGGTCATATGTCTATTGTCGCCCGACCAGCTCGTCGTCGAGCACGAGGCGGCCGCCCTCCTCGTCGAGGAGGCGGCGCGCCGCTTCGACGCCGACCGCCACAGGATCGTGGCCCTCGACGCGCGCCCGCAACGAGATCCGTCCATCGAGCGACCCCAGCAGCGCCTCGAGGCGCAGCGAGCCGTCGCCGCCGGTCTCGGCGAGCGCGCCACAGGGGAGATTGCAGCCGCCGCCGAGCTCGGCGAGGTACGAGCGCTCGGCGGTGACGGCGGCGCGCACCCCGGCGTCGTCGACGCCGGCGAGGAGCTCGCGGGTCGCGTCGTCGTCGGCGCGGCATTCGGCCGCCAGCGCGCCTTGCGCGACCTGCGGCAGCACCACCGACGGATCCACGCGCTCGGCAATCCGGTCGGCGAGCCCGAGCCGGTCGAGCGCCGCCGCTGCGAGGACGACGGCGTCGAAGCCGCCCGCCTTCTCGAGCCGGGTCGGGATGTTGCCGCGCAGCTCGCCGAAGCCGAGGTCGGGCCGCCGCGCCGCGAGCTGCGCCCTCCGCCGCACCGACCCGGTTCCGACGCGCCCACCCGTCGGGATGTCGTCGAGCGGCTGCCCGACGAGCGCGTCACGAGGGTCTCCCCGCTCGGGCAACGCGGCGAGCACGAGCTCGGGCGAGGTCTCGGATGGGAGGTCCTTCGCCGAGTGCACGGCCACCTCGGCCCGGCCGTCGAGCACGGCCTGCTCGATCTCCTTCACGAACACGCCGGTGCCCCCCATGGCGTGGATGGGCACGTCCCGGCGTTCGTCGCCCCGGGTGGACACGATCACGTACTCCGCCTCGACGCCGAGCAGCTGCACGACCCTCTCGGCTTGCCAGCGGGCCAGCGCGCTGCCGCGCGTCGCCACCCGCAGCGGTGGCATCTACGTTCCGTCGGTGGGCGGATCGGCAGGTCCGGAGGAGTCCTCGAGGCCGAACAGTGCCGCCAGTGCGTCGGCGTACGCGTCGCCTTGGGCGGTGCCGGCGGCTTCCTTGACCCGCACCGTCGGGTCGTGCAGCAGCTTGTTGACGAGCCCGCGTGTCAATGCCTCGACGGCTTCTTGCGCGGCGGGATCGAGTGCGGCCAGACGCGAACGGAACCGAGCCAGCTCCGCGGCGCGCAGCTCTTCGGCCCGGGCGCGCAACGACGACACCAGCGGTGCGACCTCACGGGCCGAGCGCTCGAGCCGGAAGCGGTCGAGTGCCTCGGTGATGATCTCCCGCACCTTGCCGATCTCCTGCCGGCGCTGTTCGAGCGAGTGCTCGGCGAACGCCTTGAGGTCGTCGATGTCGAGGAGCGTCACGCCGAAGACCTGACTGACGCCGGGGTCGACGTTGCGCGGCACGGCGATGTCGACGATCAGGAGCGCACGATCGCCACGCCGTGACATGGCGGCTTCGATCTCGCCCCGCTCGAGCAGCACGTCGGACGCGCCCGTCGACGCCAGGAGCACGTCCGTCTCGATCAGGTTGTCGATCACACCGTCGAGGCCGATCGCCCGGCCTCCGACGCGCGCCGCGAGCTCGGCGCCCCGCTCGGGTGAGCGGTTGGCGACCGTGATGTCGCTCACGCCGGCACCGTTGAGCGCGACCGCCATGGCGGCGCCGACGTCGCCGGCACCGATCACGAGCACGCGCCGGCCCTCGAGCCCGCCGAGCCGCTCGCCTGCCACGGTGACGGCCGCCGACGGCACCGAGACGGCATGACGACCGATGGCGGTTTCCGTCCGGGCGCGCTTGCCGACCTCCACCGCCTGGCGGAAGACGCGCGATACGAGCGGTCCGATCATCGACTCGCGCTCGGCGACCCGCCACGCCTCCCGCACCTGCCCGAGGATCTCGCCCTCACCGACGATCATCGAGTCGACACCGGCTGCCACGCCGAAGAGGTGCGCGACGGCGGCATCGTCGTGGTACGTGTAGAGGTGGTCGCTGATCGTGTCGGGATCGAGCGAGGACTGGTCGGTGAGGAAGTTGCGGACGTCCTCCACCGCGGGGTGGAAGCGCGTGCAGCGCGCGTAGACCTCGGTCCGGTTGCAGGTCGAGAGGACCGCGACCTCGGCGAGGTTCTCGCTGCGCTCCAGCGTGTGCAACGCCTTGGGCAGCTCGGGCGACGGCACGGCCATCCGCTCGAGGAGCTCGACTGGCGTCGTGCGGTGGTTCAGGCCAATGACGACGAGAGACACGACCGCAGCAGCTCCTTGGCGTCATCCACCCGGCCGGCGCGAATGAGTTCGAGCATGCCGGAATCGAGTGCCCGTTTCCAATCGGCGTCCTCGGTGGAACGCCCGTCGGCTTGCATCGCATCCCGGGCGTCTGCGAGCAGCTCCACCAGGGTCTCGTACTCGGGACCGATCTCGGCGGTGATGCGCTCCCTCACCCACGTCGCCAGCGCCGGGCTACGCCCCCCGGTGCCGACGGTGACGACGAGGTCGCCCCGCCGGATGACCGACATGAGGGTGAAGGAGCAGTTGTCCGGGTCGTCGGCCGAGTTGACCCACACACCCCGGGCCTCGCCCGCCTCGTAGACGGCGTGGTTCACGGCATGGTCGTCCGTGGCCGCGGTCGCGAGCCACGCGCCGTCCAGGTCCTCGGGCTCGAAGGCACGCTCGGCGGCGGTGATGCGGCCCTGGTCGCGCAGCGCACGCACGCGGTCACCGAGACGGGACGCCACGATGTGCACGTCGGCGCCGGCGGCGAGCAGCCCGTCGACCTTGCGCGCTGCGATCCGACCCGCGCCTACGACAACGCAGCGGCGCCCGGCCACGACCAGGCTCACCGGGTAGCCGAGCAGCGAGCGCCGCGTGGTGGTCATCGCACGCGCTCCGCCGCCCGGGGCGTCTCGCCGTGCTGGCCGTCGACGGCCGGCACCTTGCGCTGCTGGTAGAAGGACAGGATCTGGAGCTCGATCGCGAGGTCGACCTTCCGGAGCGACACGCCGGACGGGACACTGACGACCGCGGGCGCGAAGTTGAGGATCGAGGTCACGCCGGCGTCGACGAGACGGTCGGCGACCTCCTGGGCGGCGCCCGCCGGCGTGGCGATGATCCCGATCGCGATGCCGCAGTCGGCCACGACGCGGGGGAGGTCGTCGAGGGCGTCGACCGACAGGTCGCCGATCCGGGTGCCGACCTTGGCCGGATCGGCGTCGACGAGGGCCACGATCTGGAAGCCGCGGGCGCCGAACCCCCGGTAGTTGGCGAGGGCGTGGCCGAGGTTGCCGATGCCGACGATCACGACGGGCCAGTCGTGGGTCAGACCGAGCTCGCGGGAGATCTGGTGGAGCAGGAACTCGACGTCGTACCCCACGCCCCGGGTCCCGTAGGAGCCCAGGTACGAGAGGTCTTTCCGGACCTTCGCGGCGTTGACGCCGGCCAGGCCGGCGAGGCGCTCGGAGGAGACGGTGCCGACGTGCTGGTCGGCGGTCTCGAGCAGGGCCCGGTAGTAGAGGGGCAGGCGGGCGACCGTCGCCTCGGGGATTCGTCGGGCGGAGGGCACTGCGTTTGCTTCCCTGCTTCTGGACGCGGCCCGGGCCGTCCCCGGGGCGTCCGCCGAGGATACCCCGCGCTTGTGCAATTGTTCTCAAAGTCTCCCGGGAGCAGGTTGCGGCCTTGGCTCAGGGTCGCAGCTCGCGCCGGAGGACCTTCCCCGCGAACGACCGCGGCAGCGCGTCGACGATCTGGACCCGGGTCGGGCACTTGTAGCGAGCGAGCGACCGGGTGCAGTGGGCGAGCAGCGTGTCGGCGTCGGGTCGGGCACCGCGCTCGGGGACGACGAAAGCCACGATGGCCTCACCGGTGCGTGGATCCGGCTCGCCCACCACTGCGACCTCGGCGACCTCGGGGTGCTCGAGCAGCGCTTCTTCGACCTCGGCCGGATAGACGTTGAAGCCGGACACGATCACGAGGTCCTTGGCCCGGTCGACGAGGCTCAGCGCGCCGTCGTCGTCGGAGACGGCGACATCGCCGGTGCGGAGCCACCCGTCGCCGGTCAACGCACGGGCGGTGGCGTCCCGGTCGTGCCAGTAGCCCGGGAACACGTTGGGGCCGTGGACCCAGATCTCACCCGGGTCGCCCGGGAGCACATCGCCACCGTCGGCGTCGACGAGGCGTACGTCGACGCCGGGGAGCGGCGGGCCGATCGTTCCCGCCGCCGGTTCTCCCGGCCCGATCGCCGACGTGGTCACGATCGGGGCCGCCTCGGTCAGGCCATACCCCTCGTGCACGACGAGGCTGAAGCGCTTGCGCATCCCGTCGAACAACTCGCCGTCGAGCGGGGCGGCGCCCGACACCGCGAGGCGGACGGATTCGAACGCCTCGGCCGGCGCGGTGGCGTCGTCGAGCTCGAGGAACGCGTGATACATGGCCGGCACGCCGGCGAGCACGGAGATCTGGTGTTCGCGCACCGCGCGCACGGCGGCAGCGGCGTCGAAGTGGTCGAGCAGGACTGTGCACGCGCCGGCCGCGAGGCCGATGCCCAGCACCGCATTGAGCCCGAACACGTGGAAGAACGGCAACACCCCGAGGCTCACGTCGCCGGGGTTCAAGGCGAGGCCGGGATGGTCGAGGACCTGGCGGATGTTGGAGACCAGGTTGCCGTGCGTGAGCATCGCCGCCTTGGGCGCGCCGGCGGTGCCCGCAGTGAACAGCAGCACGGCGATGTCCGAGTCGTCGCGCGCCACGCTGGCAGCCGGCTCGGCGTCCCCGGCGCCGTCGAGCGGCGGGCCGAGCATGACAGCGGGCTCGACCGTCGCCAGCTCGCGGTCGAGCTCGAGGTCGGGTGCCTGCGGGTTCAGCGGGACGGCGACCGCGCCGACCCGCAGCGCCCCGAGATACGACGTGACGAACGCGATCGTGTTGTGACCTTCGATCGTCACCTGGTCGCCGGGCTGGACGCCCTCGGCCCGGAGTGCTCCCGCGACACGCGCCGCGCGCGACTCGAGCTCGCGGTACGTGATGGTGTCGGGGCCGGCTCGCAACGCGATGGCGTCGGGCGTGCGTTGCGCCGGCGCGAGCAGCACGTCCGCGAGGTTCGTCACAGGACCGCTCCCTGTTTCGACAACGACGTCTGGAGCTCGTCCACCGCGACCTCGGCGACGGGCACACCGTCGCGGGCGGCGAGGGCGGCGGCGGTGCCGGCCGCCTGGCCCAGGGCCAGGCTCGGGCCCATGACCCGGATCGAGGCGAGGGCGTCGTGGTCGGCCGACAGGCAGCGCCCCGCCACGAGGAGGTTCGGGACGCCCCGGGGTCGGAGGCTGCCGAACGGCACCTGGTAGCTGGTGCCGGCGGCCAGGAACTCGTACTCGGTCGTCCGCCCGCGCACGTGGTACTCGCGCGGCCATGCCCCGCGCGCGACGGCGTCGCCGAAGCTCGCGCCACGCGTGACGTCGTCGCCGGTGAGCACGTAGTCGCCGACGACCCGCCGCGTCTCGCGCACACCGAGCGCCGTCGCGGTGTCGTCGAGGAAGGCGTCGGCGAATCCGGGAACGTGCGCCCGGAGGAAGGCAGCCGCCTCCTCGGCCAGACGGCGACCTTCGAGCTCACCCCAGGTCGCTTGGCGCACGTCGGTGACGTCGACGGGCGTTCCGTCGCGGTTCCGGACGCGCGTCATCGCGCCGACGAACTCGCCGGGGCGGAACGTCGGGATGATGGCGCCGCCGTCGCGCGACAGGTGCGCGCCGTGCTCGCCGATGAGCTGGCCGAGTGTGGGCACCGCGGCCATCGCGGCAGGCGCATCGACGTGCTGCATCACGAACTGCATCGACCCGAACTGACGCGCGCCGGGCGGGCCGAGCTCGGTGGGGACGCCGGCGAAGGTGGCGACGTCGGCGTCGCCGGTGCAGTCGACGAAGACCTTCCCCGTGACCGCGCGCGGGCCGCGCTTGGTCGCAAGCACCAGTGCGCGCAACGTGCCCTCGTCGACGAGCACGTCGGCGACGAGCGAGTGCAGCAGCACCTCGAGCGTGTCCTCCTCCGTGACGAGATGGTCGGCGAGACGCTTGACCGCCCACGGCACGTACAGGAAGACGGCGGTCTCCTTGAACGGCACCGGTCCGACGCCGGCGCCGTCGCGGGCGAGCGCGTCGGCGATCTCCCGTGCGATCCCGCCCACGACGAAGTCGAACTCGCCCTTGTCACCGCCCACGTACAACCCGCAGATCGTCCCGACCTTGGCGACCGTGAGGTTCCCGCCGAGAAAGCCGTACCGCTCGCAGAGCACGACACTGGCGCCGGCACGGGCCGCCGCGACCGCCGCGCCGAGACCGGCCGGTCCACCCCCGGCCACGACCACGTCGGCGTCGGCCAGGACGCCGGCCTCACGCTCGGGGACACGCACAGCCGGAAGGTACCGCCGCGCCCTCGGCACGCGCTCGCAGCGTCGAGGGGGGCGGCGCGAGTGGGGAGCTGGCGGCGGCCGCAGAGAGAGGGATCGGGGGCCCCGGCCGTGGGTGTGGTGCTTGGGGCGGGCTGGGAGGCTTTTCCACGAGCGCCGCCCCATGACAGCGCGGCGCCCGCGGCCCCCACACCCACGGACCGGAACCCCGAATCGCGCGAAGCATCGACCGGGCCGCCTCGCGCCTTGAGTGATTTTGTACCACGCAGAGTGAGCCGACGCACACGCTGGGGGTCGCCCGGGAGTCCGGGACCGGTCAGCCGAGGGGCGCGGGGCGGCCGAGCCGCCGGAGCTCACGGGCCGAGTCGCAGAACGAACTGGGCGAACGCCGCCGCGAGGATGATGAAGAGCAGCACGGCAATGGCGATCGTCGTACCGGGCCGCATCGCTAGGACGGCTCCTGCTCGCGCCCGGAGACCGTCGTGCCCGGTGGCACGAGCGTGACGGCCGACCCCGGTGCGAGCACGCATTCGGCGGCGGCCGAGCCGCGGTCGAGGGCGAGCGACGCCAGGCCGTACGAATCGACGAGCAGCACGAGCTCCGACGGCTTCGCGTCGGCGTACGTGTGCACCCATCGCACCGAGCGCGCCTGCTCACCGAAACGGACCTCGATCGCAGCGCCGGGCTCGGCGCCGTGCGCACGTAGCTCGTCGGGATCGATGTTGAGCTGGCAGTTGCCGAACCGGTCGATCCACCACACCTCGCCGTGGATCGCCCCACCTTCGTCGTGCTGGGGCAGCGACACGAGCCCCGGGACCAGCCCGGCCGCGTCGACCTCTTCGCCCAACTCCGACGGGTCGACGCCGGCGGCGAGGTGGGCGGCGGCGGGAGCGAGGACGTCGCGCCCCGCGAACGTCGGGCCCGGCGCGGGCAGTTGATGCTCCGTGCTGGTGAGCGAGACCACCCGCTGCGCGCCGCCGAGGATCGCGACGGCCGGCGCGAGCAGGCCGTTGTCGGGGCCGAGGAGGACGCCGTGCTCGACCTCGACCGCCACCAGCCTGCGGTCGGTGCCGACGCCGGGATCGACCACGGCGAGGACGATGCCCCCGTCCGGCAGGTACTGCGCCGCCCGGACCAGGGTGAGGGCGCCGGCGCGCACGTCGTGGACCGGCAGGTCGTGGGTGATGTCGATGATCTGGAGATCCGGGGCGAGGCTCAGCATGACCGACTTGCACACGCCGACGAACTCGTCGGAGTGGCCGTAGTCGGACAGGAACGAGACGAACCGCCGGGCGAGGGTCACCCTGTCCCAGTCGCGCCTATCCGGCCTGCGTGTACCGCGACTCCAGATAGGCGTCGACGTCGACGTCGCGCACGCGGAACGAGCGCCCGACGCGCACCGCCGGCAGGTCCCCCGCCTTGATCAGGCGGTAGACCGTCATGGAGGACACCCTCATCAGCTTGGCGACTTCCTGCACTGTCAGGAAGCGCGCTTTGGCGAACGACTCCGCCACGGTCAACACCCCTTGGCTCCAGCCCGCTGGGATTCTGAGCGTAGGTGGGCGGTGCCCCTGTTGTCTAGCGTGAGTCGAGCGCGCCGGTGTCGAACCTGTGGGCGCAGAGGGCCCGGAGGCCGTCAGCGGTCGGGGCGACCGATCTCCTCGGAACGGCGGGTCGCGGCCTCCACCGCCTCGAGGAAGGCGGCCCGGACGCCGTGGGCCTCGAGGCGGGCCAGCCCGGCCGCGGTCGTCCCGCCCGGCGAGGTCACCGCGGCCCGGAGCGCCTCCGGCCCCTCGGTACCGTCGACGAGCAGGGCGGCGGCGCCGACGAGGGTCTGGTGCACGAGCGTCGCCGCGGTCTCGCGCGGGAGGCCGACGAGGACGCCCGCCTCGACCATCGCCTCCGCGACCAGGAACACGTACGCCGGGCCCGAGCCCGAGAGGCCGGTGACTGCGTCGAGCAGCTCCTCGGGAACGCGCACGACGACGCCGACCGAGCCGAGGATGCGCTCCGCCTCGTCGAGGTGCGCCTCGGTGGCGTGACGCCCACCGGCGATGGCGGCGGCGCCCTTGCGCACGAGCGCGGCTGCGTTGGGCATCGCCCGTACTACGGGCCGGTCGGGCACCGCCTCTTCGAGGGTGGCCAGGGTGACGCCCGCCGCGATCGACAGCACCAAGGCGTCGGTCTTCAGCGACGGAAGGGCCTGTTCCAGCGCGGCGCCGACGTCGCCGGGCTTCACGGCCAGCACCACGACGTCACTCTCGGCCACCGCCCACGCCGGGCTCGGCACGACTCGCACGCCCCGGAACCGCTCCTCGACCAGCCGGCGCCGCTCTGGTTCGACCTCGGCGACGGCGAGTGCGTCGGTGTCCCAGCCGGCGTCGAGCATCCCGGAGAGCAACGCCTCGCCCATGCGGCCACCGCCCAACAGCGCGAGTTGCATCATCGATTGGAGGGTAACGGTGGCGCGGCCAGGCCCGAGGAACCTTCAGGCCCGCCTCGCACTTCCCCGAACGAGGCCGACCGTCCCGCACCTCGGGCCCGGACCCCGTCAATGTACCGCCTTACACCCATCTGGCGCAAGGTGTGAAAAGCTCAGACAGTCTGAGATTGAGGAGCTCGGCGCCGGCCGAAGGCGATCGCCACGACGGGCTGGAACCAGGTCTCCACCGTCTCGTAGATGACGCCGATGATGCGGTCCAGCTCGGTGACGCTCAAGTGCTCGAGCGCCACCCTACCCACGAGATACAGGTCGCCGTCGGGCCCGATCGAGAAGCGCGCGCCGTACATCGTGTGGTTGCGGCGCAGCAGATAGCGGTAGAGCTCGAGGTGGTTCGCGGGCGGATCGGGGAGTAAGTACACCTCGTAGCGCAGCGTCCGCTGGTGCAGGTCGAAGTAGATCGTCGTGGCGTCCCGCCCGTCGCACCCGAATCGGACGTACCAGCGGCGGAGCTCGGGGTCGTACTCGACGTGCTGGACGTACTCGGCCGCCGCCACCGGCCCCTCGAGGTGGCGCGCGATCAGCTCATGGGCCTCGTCGAGGTTCACACGGACCTACGAGCACTCCACGGGCGCGCGGGTCGCGAGGTCGCCGTAGAGGCGGCGCAACCGGGCGGCCGCGATGCTCCACATGTACCGGCTCGAGCGGACGAGCGCGCTCGCGCCCATCGCCGTTGCGAGCTCGGGATGCGAGAGCAACACGTCGACGGGCGCCGCGTAGTCGGCGGCGGCGCGACCCTCGACGAGGAAGCCCGTGTGGCCGTCGTCGACGACGGATCCGAGGCCCCCGACGTCGGCGGCGACGACCGGCGTCGCGCAGGCCGCGGCCTCCAGCGCGACGAGGCCGAACGACTCGGTGCGCGACGGGACGAGGCACACGTCGGCCGCCTGGTAGTACGCGACGAGCTGGTCGTGCGGAAGGGGCGGGACGAACCGCACCCGGTGATCGAGGCCCAGGTCGGCGACGAGCTTCCGGAGCGCGACGACCTGCGCGGGCCCGTTCGCCCCGCTCGGCCCCCCCACGACGAGCAGCGACACGTCGTCGTCGAGCTCGTCGAGGGCCCGAACCGCCAGGTCGGCCCCTTTCAGCTGCTGGATGCGCCCGACGTAGAGGAGCACCCGCGCGTCGGGATCGAGGCCGAGCGTGCTGCGCGCCGCGGTGCGGTCACCCGGAACGAACACCCGGTGGTCGACACCCGGTGGCACGACCTCGATCCGATCCTCCTGGGCGCCGTACAGCGTGACGAGCTGCCGGCGCTCGTCGTCGGTGGCGGCGATCATCAGGTCGGCGCAACGGACGATCTCGCCCTCGACCCGGGCGCGGGTCTCGGGATCGTCGCCCACCCCCGCCTCCGCCTTCACGCGATCCAGGGTGTGGAACGTGGCGACGAGGGGCAGGTCGAGATCGTGCTTGAGCTTGTGCCCGACGGCGCCGGAGATCCAGTAGTTCGCGTGCAGCACGTCGGGTGGCTCGTGCTCGGCGGCGAGGAAATCGAGCGCGGCGCCGGCGAACGGGTCGACGAGGTCGGGGAGGGCCGACTTCGGAACCGGTGCGATCGGCCCGGCAACCAGGTGCACGACCCGGAACCCCGGCTCGACCTCGGCGACCGGCGGCTGCTCGGCATGGTCGGCGCGGGTGAGCACGTCGCAGGCCACCCCGGCGCGTGCGAGGTTCGAGGCCAGCGAGCGGACGTAGACGTTCATTCCGCCGCCGTCGCCCGCCCCGGGTTGTGCGAGCGGCGACGTATGGACGCTGAGCATGGCCACGCGCTGAACCGACATCGAAGGAAGAGCCTACCGGCGAGGGGATTGCGCGCCGTTCAGCCCGAGTCGGCGTGCGGCGTCCCCTCCTCCTCGGTCTCCTCGGTCTGCTCGCGCTGGAACGACCGGTAGATCTCGAGCAACGCCTGCTTCTGTCCCTCGGTGATCGTGCGGTCGCGGAGGATGTCTGCGACGAGATCCGCCTCCGTGTCGCGCTCCTCGAGGATCCCGGCGCGCACATAGAGCGTCTCCGACGAGATCCGCAGCGCGCGTGCGATCGCCTGGAGGATCTCGGCGCTCGGCTTCCTCAGACCGCGTTCGATCTGACTCAGGTAAGGATTGGAGATCCCGGCCAGCTCGCTGAGCTTCCGCAGCGACAGCCGTGCCGTGCGCCGCTGATCGCGGATGAACCCACCGAGGTCGTGCAGCCTCGAATCGAGGTCGGGTGTCATTCGCCGGCGGCGATCACGCTTGGCCCACCTTGTGCCGGGCGGCCAAGTCGGCCTCCATGCGGTCGATGACCTGGTGCAGCTCGCGTCGCTGCTGCGACACCTCGCGCTCCAGCTCGCCGAGCTCGCGGATGGTGGACCGCAGCTCGTCGTCATCCAGGTTCGGCAGCTTGGCGAGCGTGGCGTCCGTGATGAGGCGCTCGCGGCCCCGCCGCCACTCGATCTGCATCGACGGAGCGAGGCGGCGGGTCAGACGGCTCTTCTCGATCGGAGCACGCGGCCGGTCGTCGGCGAGGATCTCCGGGAGCGCGGCGATGAGGTCCCCGACGGACCCCCCCGACGCACGGCGATCCAGCTCGGCCTCGAGGATGTCGATGCGCCCCTGCGTCATGCGACGGATGTACGACACCTCGGTCTCGATGTCGAGGCACTCGGTCTGCCGGCGGCGCAACTCCTCGAGCGGCCAGTCGGAAAGGTCGACGAGGAACTCCGGATCGAGCACCTTGTCGATACGGCGTCGGCGCTCGCCCATGAGCGCAACGGTACCAGCGCGCCTCTAGCAGATCTTTACAAGTGTCGGATACGGGTTGACCGCGGGAGCGGTGCGGCCGCCGGGGCGGATCTCGAAGTGCGTGTGCGGCGCGCCCGCGTTGCCCGTCATGCCGAGCTTGGCGATCACCTCACCCTGCGCCACTCGCCGTGGGCCGCCCACGTACTGGGACAGGTGGTAGTAGACGTAGGTCACGCCGTTGTCGCCGTCGAGATAGGCGCCCATGCCACCCGAGCCGCCGTCGCCGTAGGTGATGTTGCCGCCGACGACGGCAAGGTTGGGTGTGCCCATCGGCGCGAACATGTCGTTGCCCTGATGGGTGTGCCCGGTACGCGGCTGACCGAAGTCGCTGCTGAACGCGGCGCCGGGAACCGGGCAGACCATCCCGTCGATGACGGGCGCGTCGAGGCCCCGGCCCTCCGCTGCCGCCTTGGCCTGGAGGTCACGCAGCGTCCGGTCGGCTTCCGCCACCTCGGCGTCGAGGACCCGCTTCTCGGCCGCGACGCGGGCACGCCACGAGTTGAAGTCCTTGTGCTGTTCAGCGAGCTGGTCGCGCTGCGCAGCGAGGTCGGCGTTCACGGCCGCCAGGTCGGCGACCGCGGCGTTGTCGACCTCGTTGGCCCGGTCGAGCAGCGCCGCCGACCGCATGCCTTCGCTCGGGTTCTGGGCGTTGAGGATCGCGGCGCGGTCACTGCCTTGGGTCTTGTAGGCGACGACGGCGCGGCGCTCGGCGATTCTTCGCAACTCCTCGCGGCGCGCCTCGCCCACCGCGATCTTCTGCTCGATGTCGGCAATCTTGTTGCCCAGGTCCTCGAAGGATGACTGGGCATTGGTGTACCGGCCCGCCGCATCAGCGGCCTGGCGCCGCGCCTCGTCCGAGCGTTGCTTCGCTTCGGCCAGAGGGTCGGGAGCAGGAGCCGCGTCGGCCGGGAGTGTCGCCAGCGGGATCGCGGCGCCGGCCACGACGACAACCGCGAAAAGACCGCGACGAAACCCCCGCTTTTGGCCCACTCGCATCGGAGGCGGACGCTACCCAGGCCCGCCCGCCACCGGCAATGGCCTGCCGCTGATCAGGAGGTTTTTGGAATCCCGGGCCGGGGCAGGACGTTTGGAGGTCTGTGCGACGACAATGACCGGACCAGTCTGATCGCGCCCCCGCCCCGAGGAGGACCGATGCCCGAGTACACGCTGCCCGACCTGCCCTACGACTACGCGGCGCTCGAGCCGCACTACTCCGCTCAGATCCTCGAACTGCACCACGACAAACACCACGCCACGTACGTGAAGGGCGCCAACACCGCGCTCGAGAAGCTCGCCGCCGCTCGTGAGAGCGAAGAGTTCGGCACGATCAACCAGCTCCAGAAAAATCTGGCCTTCAACCTGTCGGGTCACGTCCTGCACTCGCTGTTCTGGACGAACATGAGCCCCGACGGCGGCGACAAGCCGGACGGCGAGCTCGCGGCTGCCATCGACGAGTCGTTCGGCACGTTCGAGGGTTTCCGCAACCAGCTCACCCAGGCGTCGCTCAACGTTCAGGGCTCGGGCTGGGGCGCGTTGACGTGGGAGCCGTTCGCGCAGCGGCTCATCGTCGAGCAGGTCTACGACCACCAAAGCAACGTCGGACAGGGCTCCCCGCCGCTCCTCGTGCTCGACATGTGGGAGCACGCGTACTACCTGCAGTACAAGAACGTGAAGGCGGACTGGGTCGACGCGTTCTGGAACATCGTGAACTGGCCCGACGTCACCAGCCGGTTCGACAACGCGCAGAGCCTGAAGCTGCTGTAACCCCGACGGGCTGTCAGCCACCACTCACGGGGGGGATGACCGCGACCTCGTCGCCGTCGCGAAGCGGCGTGTCGTCACCGTGCTCGGGCTCGTCGCCGTTGACCCACACGCGCGCCGAGGCCAGCACGGTCCGGAACGGCGCGCCGTAGACCGATCCCGCCGCCGCCATCAGCTCGCCGAGCGTGGCGGCGTCGAAAGTGTCGTCGGCCCGGCCCGCCGCTTCGCGTGCCTGGGCGAACAGCCGCAGCCGGACGGTCAGATCGCGATCTCCGCCACGCCGTCCTTGATGACGGCGTCGCCGGCCGGGTTGGTGCTCTCGAACGCGTAGACGGTGCTGCCATCGCGCTCGCCCGCGGTCCAGAACCGGGTGGTCATCGTCTCGCCCGGGAGGACCGGCTTCGAGAAGCGCACCGCCAGCCGCTTGAGCAGCTTCGGCTCACCAGCGGCGAGCTCGCCGATGGCGGCCCAGCTCGTGAACGCCATCGTGCAGAGACCGTGGATGATGATGCCGGGCAGGCCGACCGACTTGGCGAACTCCTCGTCGAGGTGGATCGGCACCTTGTCGCCGGACGCGGCCGAGTACCGGTACGTCTGGTCGAGGTCGAAGGTCTGCTCCGCCACCGTCGCGGGGTCGGAGCTCCGAAGCTCTTCCGGGAAGCGGTGCTCGGGCGCAGTTTCGCCCTTGCCTTCGCCCCCGGTCACGCCGCGGAAGAACGTCACCGAGTACTGCTCGTTGACGAGCTCGCCCGCCTCGTCGCGCGTCTCCATGCGGCTGACGACGGTGGTCCCGGACTGCTTCACGTGGATGCCGATCGGCGCCGCCCGTGACCGCAGGACCGCGCCGGGGACGATCGGCTTGTGGAAGTACATGTCCTGCTCGCCGTGCACGACGAACGGGAACGCGTCGGGGGGTGTCACCTCGCCGACGGCGCCGCCCATCGCATCCCACACCGGCACGACGGAGAACACCGGCGGCGCGAGCTCACCGTTCGCGTGCGCGGGGATCGGGTCGTTGGTGGCGGCGGCGTACTGCTTGATCCGATCCGCTTCGACCTTGAAGTCCTGCTCGTCCGACCACTGCCCGACCTTGTCGATGGCGAACTGCATCAATACTCCTCGGGATCACCGGCGCCGCCGCGCGGCAGCCTACCGTCACCTTCGCGTTGGCCTTCCGAGTCGACGTTCGTGCGAGCGGTCGGCACCGCTTCGAGCCGCTCCGGCGCGATCGGCTGACCGGTCACCTCGTCCACCCCGTACGTGCCGTTGTCGATTCGCTCGAGCGCCGCCTGCAGCTCGGCGAGCTCCTCTTCGAGCTGCTCGAGGATCGAGACGTCCTTCTCGCGCTCGAACGTCTCGGTCGCGGTGTCGGCGGGGTGCTGGTCGTAGTCCGACAGCTCGGAGAGCTCGTCGCTCTCGGGCCCGTCGCCCAGCCCGTCCTTGAGGTTGTGGATCAGCCCTTCGACGCGGGCCTTCTCGTCCATCACACGCTTGCGCGCCTCTTCGGGATCGACACTCACAGCCCCTCCTGGTCGCCGTCGCAAGCTCCGGCTCGATATTTCTGTCGCGCTCGCAAGCTCCCGCTCTGTAACGGCAGTCGTCGAAGCCGCTGCCCTTGCGGGCAACGGTCGGCAAAGCCGCCGCTGCCGCGGAAGGCTAACCCCGCCCGTCGCTATGTCCCCGAGAGGCGCAGCTCGAGGAGCTCGGCCTGGTCTGCGAGCAGGGAGCGCAGCTGGGCGAGGCGCTCGCCGGGGTCGTCGAGCTCGAGCAGGCGCTGGGCGTCGAGCGGCCCGATCGGCGCCGCCGCCGCCGCCTCGAAGGCGGCCTGCGCCGGGTCGTCGTCCAGCACGACGTCGATGGAGGTCGGTGCGTCCCCCACCTCGGCCGACATCGCCAGCACGCGCTTCAACAGGCGCTCGACGTCGTCGCGGGCGGCCCCGGCATCGCCGGGCGACCCGGGCTCGTCGAGCAGCTCGACCTCTGCGCGCGGGAACGGATCGTCGGGCAGCCATTCGCGCACGCGCAGGCGACGCGTGCCCTCGGTGGCGAGGAGATACCGGCCGTCGGGCAGCCGCCCCGCCGCGACGATCCGTGCGACCGTGCCGATCGAGAAGCGGGTGTCGCCGCCGCCGACCTCACTCCCGCGCTCGATGAGCACGACGCCGAACTCGCCGTCGCCGGCGAGGCACGTCTCGGCAAGGGCGCGGTAACGCGGCTCGAACACGTGCAGCGGCAGCTGCGCGTGCGGGAACAGCACATTGCCGAGCGGGAACATGGGAAGCGCACGTCCGCCTCGCACGAGGGGCACGGTACCGCCGGACGGCCTGTCAATTGGCGCGCGACCGCAACGCGGCGGCGTCGCGCGTGACCTGCTCGGCGTCGTCGCCCCCGAGCTCCGACGCAACCGCCTCGAGCTCGGCCGCCGCTTCGAGGAAGCGGCCGACGCCGCCGAGGAGGCCCGCGAGGTGCCGCCGCTCACCCGGGAGAAGCTCGGGGATCCGCAGCCGCAGGCGCACCGCCCACGCCAGCGAGGCCGGGTCGCGCCGCATGAACGTCTGCTGGAGGTTCGCCAGCATCCGGCTGAGGATGCTGCGCGTGTCGACGGCACGCAGCAGGTCGACGGTGAACGGCGGCTCGAGCTGCATCTGCTCGTACAGCTCGCGACA
>DASYFC010000017.1:0-5068 GCA_036498645.1 Acidimicrobiia bacterium
ACGATGTCGGAGGTGTTCCCGGTCTGGATGCCGACGACCTGATCGACCAGGTCGTCGGTCGAGGTGATGTGCGGCGTCCTCGTCGTGTTGACGACGAGGCTCTGGCCCGATTCGAGGTACGGCTCGGAGAAGAGCGCGACCTTTTCCCGCTCGGGCGTGATCGTGGTGCCGGAGGCCACGGCGTCGTACGAATACGTCCTCAGGCCGTCGAAGATCCCGTTGAAGTCGTCGCCTTCGTACTTCGTGAGCTGCCAGCGGAGCCCGACCTGCCCGCACACTGCTCGCATGAGCTCGGCGTCGAAGCCGGTGTCGACCCCGTCCCTCTCGACTTCGAAGGGCGGGTCCGGGAACGCGGACGCGACGAGCAGGGTCCCGGCCTCGATCGTCTGCAATGCCGCCATCGTTCGCCGCTCCCGCCTGATTCTCGCATTCTGCGGCCGCGAAACGGTGCCAGTCGGGCCCGTGGACGCCGCGGCGGCGTCGGGACCGGCGTCAGGGGTCCGGGGCGTGGCGGCACCAGGCCCTGGGTACAGCTACAGATGGCCGCGACGTCGCCGGATCGCGACCTCGACGGAGGGGGAGTGATCGCGTGAGCCCGGAGAGGTACGAGCCGCAGCGCCAGACATGGCGCGAGTTCTTCGATCTGGTGACCAAGGATCACGAAGGCGACGCCGTCACCGTCGAGATCGTGGACCGCGAGTACGGCGACCAGCTCGAAGCGGAGCAGATGCCGTTCGGCTACCTCGAGTTCGACGACAAGGACGACGCCGTCAACGTGGGCGTCGGTGGCACCGACGGTCGCTACCCGGTCGTGCTGCGTCACACCATCGAGCACCCGAAGGCGATCCTCGCCGACCCGCTCGACCCGCCTACGGCGCGCGCGTTCGACATCGAGGGCGCCGACGGAACGAGCACCATCGTGACCCTGCACCGTCGGCCGGCCCTCCCGCCGCCGGACTGACGGGCGGTGATCGATCCCGAGCTCGTCGAACGGCTCCTCCATTTCTCCTCCGAGGATGCGCCCGTCCTCTCGGTCTACGTGGCCGTCCCCGCCGACCCCGGCGAGCTTCGTGGCGTCGAGTCGTGCCTCCACTCGATGCTCAAGCCGGTACGCGAGCTGGCCGAATCGGACGCGCTCGGTCACGTCGAGCGCGAATCGCTCCGTCACGATCTCGACCGTGTCCTCGAAGTGGCGAACCGCGCGCGCGAGCTCGAAGGTCGCGGCATCGGCGTCTTCGCCTGCCGGCACGGGGGCTTGTACGAGGAGATCGTGATGCCGCGCCGGGTACGTGAGCGCGCCGTGGTCAATGCGACGCCGCACCTCGGGCCTCTGTTCGCCGTCCTCGACGAGTCGCACCGCTACTGCGTCGTCGTTATCGACCGCGAGCAGGCCTGGATCTACGAGTTCTACATGGGCGAGCTCGAGGACGCATCGAGGGTGCGGGGACGTGCGCTCCGCAAGCCCGACTACGCGGGCGGATGGCAGGGGTACAAGGAGCACTCCGTCCACGACAAGGCCCAGCAACTCGCACGCCGGCACTTTCGGGACACCGCGGCCGCGGTGGACGAGGTCATACGCAGGACGGGCGCCGAGCTGATCGTCCTCGGCGGGCACGAGGAGACGATCGCCGAGTTCCGGCACTTCCTGTCGAATCAGCTGCAGTCCCGCATCGCGGGCTCGTTCGCCGTCGATCCAGGGGCGATGTCGCCGGGGCAGGTGCGCGAGCGCGCCGACGAGGTCGTGGACGCCTACGAGCGAGACGAGGAGCGACGCTTAGTGGACGAGGCGCTCGAGCGCGTGGCCGCGGGCGGTCTCGGGGCGACCGGGCTCGAGTGGTGCCTCACGGCCGTGAACGAGCACGCCGTCCAGCTGCTCCTCGTCCACGACGACGAGCAGGCGCCGGGACGGACGTGTGACAACTGCGGATGGCTGGGGCTCGAAGGGGAGGAGTGCCCGGTGTGCGGGCAGCCCACCCGCAAGGCCCCCGACGTGATCGACGAGATGTCCGCGACCGTGGTGGACACCGGCGGACACGTCGAGCACGTCTACGCCGACACGCCGCTGTCGCAGCTCGTCGTCGCCGCGTTCCTGCGCTTCCCGGTCCCGAACCCGAGCGGCGCGTAGGGCCCGGGCACTCCCGGCGGCCGGGCGGGCGGGATCCGGCCCGGCCCGAGTACGCATCGGGCCGGTCGGCTAAGCAGTTGCGGTGACTCCCGACTCGGAAGCACCTGCCGTGGCCGTCGTCACGGGAGCTGCGGGCTGGCTCGGCCAGAACCTGGTGCGGGCCCTCGCCGGCGAGCGCGAACGTGTGCGCTGCCTCGTGCACGCCGCCGAGCAGGCGCCGCTGCTCGAGATCGTGGCGCCGTCGGTCGAGACCGTGGTCGGCGACGTGCGTGACCCGGCGACCGTCGACCGGCTGTTCGACGCGCTCGGGCCCGCGACCGTCTTCAACTCGGCCGGTGTGATCCATCCCGGAGGTCGGACGCGCGAGTTGTTCGACGTGAACGTCGGCGGCACGCAGCTGGTGCTCGACCGGGCGCGGCGGGCGGGTGTCACGCGCTTCGTGCACGTGTCGTCGAACTCGCCCTTCGGAGCCAATCCCACGCCCGACGATCGCTTCACCGAGGACTCGACGTACAACCCGTACCTCGCGTACGGGCAGTCCAAGATGGAGGCCGAGCAGCTTGTCCGGCGCAGCTATGACCGCGGCGACCTGGCGACCGTGATCATCCGCGCGCCGTGGTTCTACGGTCCGTTCCAGCCGGAGCGCCAAACCCGGTTCTTCTCCACGGTGCGGCGCGGCATGTTCCCGATTCCAGGACCGGGCACGAACCGCCGCTCGCTCGCGTACACCGGCAACCTCGTCGACGGCCTCCTGCGGGCCGAGGTGGCCGACGCCGCGCCCGGCGGCGCGTACTGGGTCGCCGACGCGGAACCCTACGAACTGCGCGAGGTGATCCAGGGCGTGCGCGACGCGCTGGAAGCCGAGGGGTTCAGCGTGTCGCAACGCCAGCCGCACCTGCCGGCGAGCGTTGGGAAGGCGGCCGCCGCCGCCGACGCGTTCCTGCAAGGTCGAGGCCTGTACGTGCAGGCGCTGCACGTCCTGGGCGAGATCAAGGACACCATCGCGTGCGACATCTCCAAGGCCCGCGCCGACCTGGCGTACGAGCCGAAGACCGGGCTCGTCGAGGGCATGCGAGCGAGCGTGCGGTGGTGCGTCGAGCGCGGTGAGCGGATCTGATGGGGCGCTCGATTCTCGTCACCGGCGGGAGCGGCTACTTCGGCGAAGTCCTCGCGGCCGGCGCGGTCGCCAACGGTGACCGGGTCCGGGTCTTCGACGTCAACCCGCCCGGAGCCACCGCTCCGTCCGTCGAGTTCGTCCAGGGCGACGTGCGGGATAGGGACGCCGTCCGCGCCGCGTGCGACGGCGTCGACGTGGTGCTGCACAACGTCGCACAGGTGCCCCTGGCACGCGACCGCGAGCTGTTCTGGTCGGTGAACGTCGTGGGTACCGCCAACCTGCTCGTCGCCGCCCGCGACGCCGGCGTCGGCAAGGTCGTGCACACGTCGTCGAGCGCGGTGTTCGGGATCCCGGACTCCAACCCCGTCACCGAGGAGACCCCGTGCCGTCCTCTCGAGTCGTACGGGCGGGCCAAGCTCGAGGCCGAGGTGCTGTGTCGCGAGGCGGTCGCCTCCGGCCTCGACGTGACCATCATCCGGCCCCGGACGATCCTCGGCCACGGTCGTCTCGGGATCTTCGGGGTGCTGTTCGAGTTCGTCGCCGACGGTGCGCCCGTGTACGTCCTCGGCGCGGGAGACAATCGCTACCAGTTCGTCCACGCCAACGACCTCGCCGACGCGTGCCTGCGGGCCGCGGCCCACGAGGGGCCGGCCGTGTACAACGTCGGGGCGACGGAGTTCGGCACGATGCGCGAGACACTGCAGGCCCTCGTCGACCACGCCGGTACCGGATCAGAGGTTCGTTCGCTGCCGGTCGCGCCGGCGGCGGCGGCGATGAAGGTGCTCGCGACGCTGGGCGTGGCGCCGTTCGCTCCGTACCACTGGCTGCTCTACGGCGAGTCGCTGTGGTTCGACGTGACGCGGGCGCGCACCGAGCTCGAATGGGAGCCGGCGCATTCGAACACGTCGATGCTCATCGAGTCGTACGAGTGGTTCCTCGCGCACCGCCACGAGCTCGAGTCGGCGAACCGCTCACACCACCAGTCCCCCGTTCGCCCAGGACTCCTGCGAATACTGAAGCGTCTCCGGTAGGGAGCAGGCGATGCGCGATCGGCGGTGGTTCGTGGCGCTCGCCCTCATCGCGATCGCAGGCCTCGCGCTCCGCATCGCATACGTCCTCATCACGAAGCACCCGAGACACCTCGGCGGCGACGACTTCTACTACCACTACGGCGCCAACCTGCTCGTCGACGGCCGCGGGTTCGTCGACCCGATCCAGCTCCTGCAGTTCCACCGCACGACACCCGGCGCCGCCCATCCGCCCGGGTACATCGTCGCCCTGGCCCTGCCGTCGCTGTTTCGCCTTCGAAGCGTCCTCGACCACCAGCTGTGGTCGTGCATCATCGGCGCCGGGACCATCGTGCTCGTCGGTCTCGCAGGGCGGGAGGTCGGAGGGCGACGCGTCGGCCTCACCGCGGCCGCGCTCGCTGCCGTCTATCCGAACATGTGGTTCTACGACTCGGTCGTCATGTCCGAGACGCTCGTCCTCTTCACGACCGCGCTCACGATCTTGATCGCGTACCGCTTCGCGCGACAGCCGAGCATGCGCCTCGCGATCGGTCTCGGAGTCTCAGTCGGGATCACCGCGCTGACGCGCGCCGAATCCATCCTCCTCGTCCCCCTCCTGCTCGTCCCGCTCGCGCTCTGGCTTCGCGGTCCGGCAATTCGGCGCCGGCTCCAACTCCTCGCGATCTCGGTTGGAGCAACGTTGCTGACGATCGCGCCTTGGGTCGGCTACAACCTCGTTCGCTTCGAGCGTCCGGTGTACCTGTCGAGCAACCTCGAGCTGACGCTCTTGTCCGCGAACTGCGATGAGACGTACTCCGG
>DASYFC010000018.1:0-4779 GCA_036498645.1 Acidimicrobiia bacterium
ACCGTGGCGGTCGCCCTCGCCGCGCTGCTCGTCTTCCCACTCGCGTTCCTGCGGTCGTTCGCCTACGCCGGGATCGGCGTGGCGCTGCTCGCCGGCATCGCCGCGGTCGTCGCCCTCCCGGCGCTCCTCGCCATGCTCGGCCCGAGGGTCAACTCGCTGCGGTTGCTGCGGCGGGACCCGAAGCCCGTCGGCGAAGGCGTCTGGCACCGGATCGCCATGTTCGTGATGCGTCGTCCCGTGCCGGTCGCGCTGGCCGTCGTCGCGCTGCTCATCGTGCTCGGGCTGCCGTTCCTGCGGATCCAGTTCGGCCTTCCGGACGACCGCGTCTTGCCGTCCAGCGTCTCCAGCCGCCAGGTGCAGGACGACATCCGGTCGCGCTTCGCGTCCAACGAGGCCCGCACGCTCGAGGTGGTCGCGAGCCGCATCGGCGATCCGGCCGCCCGGAGTGACCAGATCGATCGGTACGCCGCCGCGTTGTCGCAACGGCGTGGTGCCGCCCGCGTCGACGCCGTCACGGGGAGCTACATCAAGGGGCAGCAAGTCGCCGGCCCGGGACCGTTGACGGCGCGGTTCCAAGCCCGGGACGCCACATGGCTGTCCGTCGTGCCGTCGGTCGAGCCGTACTCGGATGCCGGTGAGCGGCTCGCCCACGCCGTTCGCGACACGCCCGCGCCCTTCCCCGTGCTCGTCGGCGGGGCTTCGGCCGAGCTCGTCGACTCGAAGGCGTCGCTGTTCTCGCGATTGCCGCTCGCCGCCGGGTTGATCGCGCTGGCGACATTCGTGCTGCTGTTCCTCATGTTCGGGAGCATCCTGGTCCCGATCAAGGCGCTCGCCCTCAACGTCCTCAGCCTGAGCGCGACGTTCGGGGCGCTGGTGTGGATCTTCCAGGACGGCCACCTGTCGGGGTTCCTCGACTTCACGCCGACAGGCACGCTGCCGGCGACGGTCCCCCTCCTGCTCTTCTGTCTCGCTTTCGGCCTCTCGATGGACTACGAGGTGTTCCTGCTCTCGCGCATAAAAGAAGAGCACGACCGCACCGGCGACAACACGCGATCGGTCGCCGTTGGTCTCGAGCGTACGGGCCGGATCGTCACGGCCGCGGCCGTGCTCATCAGCGTCGTCTTCATCGCGTTCGCGACGTCGGGAGTGTCGTTCATCAAGATCTTCGGCCTCGGGCTGACGATCGCCGTGCTCATGGACGCGTTCGTGATCCGGGCGACGCTGGTGCCGGCGTTCATGCGCATCGCCGGCGAGGCGAACTGGTGGGCGCCGAAATGGATGCGGCGCCTGCACGACCGCATCGGGATCAGCGAAGAGCCCGAACCGGAGCCGGCGGTCGAACCGCGGGTCCCCGAGCCGTTGGGATCACGATGACGGCGGCGCGCACCCCAGCGGCCCCCGTCCGGCCCCGCGCCCGTCGGGGCGAGGGCGACAAGTTGCGCGACGACCTCCTGGCGGCGACGGAGCAGCTGATGATCGAGTCGGGGGGCGCAGACTCGTTGTCGATCCGGGCGATCGCCGACGCGGTCGGCGTCACTCCGCCGTCGATCTACCTGCACTTCCCCGACAAGGAAGCGCTCATCGTCGCGGTGTGTGAGCGCCACTTCGAGGTCTTCGACTCGGTGATCGAGCAGGCCGGCGCCGCCGTCGACGACCCTGTCGAGAGCCTCCGGCGGCGCGGGCGCGCGTATGTGCGGTTCGGCCTCGACAACCCGGAGCCGTACCGCATCCTGTTCATGTCCCGCATCGGGGGCGACCGCCGGCTCGAGGCCGTCACCGGCGCCGGGGGGCGCGCGTTCCAGCACCTCGTCGACGCCGTGCAGCGCGCCATCGAGTCCGGTGACTTCCGGACCGTCGACCCGGCGTTCGCGGCGACCGCCCTGTGGACCGCGATGCATGGCATCACGTCGCTGCTCATCTCGCTGCCCGACTTCCCGTGGCCCGACGTCGACACGCTCGTCGACCACGTCTGCGACATCCAGATCCGCGGCCTGCGCGAACCCGTTCCACAATCCAAGGAGTCGTCATGACCACTGTCGAGAACCAGTACCTGGTCGGGAACTTCGCCCCCGTCAAGGACGAGCTCACCGTCACCGACCTCCCCGTCGAAGGCGCGATCCCGCCTGAGATCAACGGCCGTTACCTGCGCAACGGCCCCAACCCGATCGCGCCCGACCCGGCGGCCTACCACTGGTTCATCGGCGACGGCATGCTCCACGCCGTCGAGCTGCGCGACAGCAAGGCCGTGTCGTACCGGAACCGGTGGGTGCGCACCGACCAGGCGCTCGATCTGCTCGGTGAGGACCCGATCCCCGGCCAGCCCGACGACGTCTTCCCCGTGGGCTCGAGCGCCGCGAACACGCACGTCGTCGCGCACGCAGGCAAGATCTTCGCCCTCGTCGAGGTGTGCCTCCCGACGCAGGTGCGACCCGACTTGTCGACCGTCGGACGCTACGACTTCGGCGGCAAGCTGCGGTCAGCGATGACCGCGCATCCGAAGATCGACCCCGTCACCGGCGAGATGCTCTTCTTCGGCTACGACCCGTTCGGTCCGCCTTGGCTCCGCTTCCACGCCGTCAACGCGGCCGGCGAGCTCGTCCGCAGCGAGGACATCGACATCCGGGGTCCCTCGATGGTGCACGACTTCGCCATCACCGAGCGCAACGTCGTCTTCCTCGACCTTCCCGTGGTGTTCGACTTCGACCTCGTCGGCAAGCGCCCGTTCCCGGCGGCATGGACGCCCGACTACGGCGCCCGGGTCGGCGTGATGCCACGCGACGGCGGGAACGCCGACGTGCGTTGGTTCGACGTCGAGCTCTGCTACGTCTTCCATCCGCTCAACGCCTACGACGAGGACGGGAGCGTGGTGCTCGACGTCGCGCGGCATCCGAAGATGTTCGACACGGACATCTACGGACCGGCCGAGCTGCCACCGACCCTCGACCGGTGGACCATCGACCTCGACGCCGGGAAGGTCATCGAGGAGCGCCTCGACGACCGGCCCCAAGAGTTCCCCCGCGTCGACGAGCGCGTCGTCGGACGGCAGCACCGTTACGGGTACGCAGCGCACTTCGGCATCGACGACCAGGGCATCCACTTCGGCGGCTTGCTCAAGCACGACCTGCGGACCGGCGCCGTGGACGCCAAAACCTTCGGGCCCGGCACGCACGCCGGCGAGGGCGTGTTCGTCCCGGCGTCGCCGACAGCGGGCGAGGACGAGGGTTGGGTCCTCTCGATCGTGTACGACGACGGCCGCGACGCGAGCGACCTCGTGATCCTCGATGCGCGCGAGTTCGACGAGGTCGCGCGGGTGCATCTACCCCAACGGGTCCCCTTCGGCTTCCACGGCTCGTGGGTTCCGGACGGCGCCGCCTAGGGGATCACGTCACCGACGCGCTTCTCGGAGCGGCTCTGGGCGCACGTCGACGGTCACCGAGCCTTTACAGCTTCGACTTGGCGATGCAGATGGCCAAGTGAGCTTCGAGCACGGCGGCGCGGGTGGCGTCCGACAGGCCGGTGTCGGCTTCCGCGGCCACCTTGGCGCTATCGCCGGCTTGCTCGAGCTCGATGACGGCGGCCCGCTCGTCCTCGGCCCCTGCGGCCTTGTCCGCCTTCTTGGCGAACTCGTTCACGACCGCGGTCACCACCGGCGACGCACCCTGATCGGCTCGGACGGCGTTGGACGCGGTGTCGATCTTGGATCGAACTTCGCGCAGGCGCTCCGCGACGGTCGTCACCTCCGCAGACTACGCCCGCGGCGGACCGGCAGGGCGGGGCGTAGATTCGCGTTCGAGCCGCAAAGGAGGATTGCCATGGTCGCAAACCCGCCCGAAGGCTTTCCCCGCATCACGCCGTACCTCTTGTACGAGGACTGCGCCGCCGCGCTCGACTTCCTCACCAAAGCGTTCGGCTTCACCGAGGACGTGCGCATGGCGGGACCGGACGGCAAGGTCAATCACGCCGAGGTGCGGCTGGGCGATGGCGTCGTGATGATGGGCATGCCCGGCCCGGACTACGAGAACCCCGGGCGCCACGATCATGTCCACGCGACCGTGTACGTGTACGTCGACGATGTCGACAAGCACTTCGAGCAGGCGAAGGGAGCGGGCGCCAAGATCATCTCCGAGCCGCAGGACCAGTTCTACGGCGACCGGAGCTACATGGCGGAGGACCCGCAGGGTCAGCGGTGGAGCTTTGCCACCCACACGCGTGACGTCCCGCCGGAGGACATGCACCCCTAGGGGGTGCGGATGGGTTGGGCTAGGTCTTCGCCTTCAGTGCCTCGAGAAGCTTCGGCACCACCTTCGACGCGTCGCCCACGACCCCGAGGTCCGACACGCCGAAGATCGGCGCCTCCGGGTCCTTGTTGATGGCGATGATGTTGTCCGAGCCCTTCATGCCGACCATGTGCTGCGTCGCGCCCGAGATGCCGATCGCGATGTACACCTTCGGCTTCACGGTCTTCCCGGTCTGACCGACCTGCTTCGAGTACGGCACCCACCCGGCGTCGACGATGGCGCGTGACGCGCCCGACGCGCCCTTGAGCACCTTCGCCAGCTCCTCGACCAGCGGCTCGTACGCCTCGGCGCTCCCGAGCCCGCGGCCACCGGAGACGACGACGTCGGCGTCCTCGAGCTTCGGGCCCTCCTGCTCCTCGACGTGGTGGTCGAGCACCTGCGCTTCGGCGGCGCGCCCGGCGTCGACGCTGTCCACCTTCACGACCTCGGCCGCTCCCCCGCCGCTCGGCTCGGGTGCGAACGACTTCGGCCGGATGCCGGC
>DASYFC010000019.1:0-29225 GCA_036498645.1 Acidimicrobiia bacterium
ATGGCGGGGAAGTCCGGCACGGCGCGGCTCGCCGCGCAGTCCGGGGTGCCCGTCACGCCCGTCGGCCTCTGGGGCGCGCACCGCACGTTGTTCAAGGGCCGGAAGCCGAACTGGCGCTGGGGCGTGGCGGAGACCGCAGTCGTCGGACCGCCCGTGCGGGTCCACGCCGACGACGACATCCCCGACGCGACCGACCGGATCATGGGCGCGATCGCCGGCTGCGTGGCGCGGGCACGCGAGATCTATCCGCAGCGACCGGGACCGGGAGATGACGGGTGGTGGCAGCGTGGGCCCGAGACGGCTCGGGTTCGCCCCGCGAACCGGACCGACGACCGCG
The DNA here is from genome assembly GCA_036498645.1 of Acidimicrobiia bacterium. Taxonomy (GTDB): domain Bacteria; phylum Actinomycetota; class Acidimicrobiia; order IMCC26256; family JACDBD01; genus JALZAA01. Next base: position 338 of record DASYFC010000019.1, read on the forward strand.
CCGACGATGTCGAGACGGCCACGTGAGCGACCGGGCGCGGGTCGCCGTGGTGGGGGCGGGCTCGTGGGGCACCGCAGTCGCCGCGCTCGTGTCCAACAACGCCGACACCGTGCTCTGGGTGCGCCGGCCCGATCTCGCGGCCACGATTGCCGAGCGGCACGAGAACCCCGACTATCTCCCCGGCACCGCGCTCCCCGACGCGTTGCGGGTCACGTCGGACATCGGCGAGGCGTGCGGCAGCGCGGACGTCGTCGTGCTCGGCGTGCCGTCGCACGGCATGCGATCAGTGCTGATGGAGGCGGCGGAGTTCGTACGACCGGCGGTGCCGGTGATCAGCCTGGCGAAGGGCGTCGAGCAGGGCACGCTGCGACGCATGACCGAGGTGATCGGCGAGGTGCTGCCGACGCACCTCCCGGAACGGATCGGCGTCCTCACGGGGCCGAACCTGGCGCGCGAGGTCGCAGCGGGGCAGCCGGCGGCATCGGTGGTCGCGATACGTGACGAAGCCGCCGCGCACGAGCTCCAGTCACTCGTCATGACGGTGACGTTTCGGGTGTATACGAATCCCGACGTCGTGGGGTGTGAGATCGCGGGCGCGCTCAAGAACGTGATGGCGATCGCGGCGGGGATCGCCGACGGGCTCGGCTACGGCGACAACACAAAGGCGGCGCTCCTCACCCGCGGACTGGCCGAGCTCACGCGCCTCGGCATCGCGCTCGGCGGCAACCCGCTCACATTCTCGGGCCTGGCCGGCATGGGTGACCTCGTCGCGACGTGCACGAGCACGCAGAGTCGCAACCGCACGGTGGGCGTCGAGCTGGGGAAGGGCCGGAAGCTCGACGACATCGTGGCCGACATGAAGATGGTCGCCGAAGGCGTGAAGTCGACCGCCGCCGTGCTCGAGCTCGCCCGACAGCAGCGGGTCGAGATGCCGATCGCCGAGCAGGTGGGTGCGGTGCTGTACGAGGGCAAGCGCGCCGAGGATCTCGTCACCGCGCTCATGCTGCGTGAGGCGAAGGCCGAGTTGCACGGCATCACGTGACGCTCCGGTCGGCATGAGGTGACGGAGCGCGCCCCGACCCGCGTCGGGGTCCTCGGCTCCATCCACCAGGCTCTCGTCGACGATCGCGGTGCGATCATGCCGGACGGCGCGCGCTGGAAGCTCGACTGGTGGGTCGGCGCCGACGATCGCTGGCACGTCCCGGCCCGTGAAGCCGCGGTCCGTCAGGCGCTCGTCGGTGGCGCACCGGTCGTCGAGACGTCCCTCCGAGTGCCCGGAGGCGATGCGGTGCAGCGCGCGTACGGCGTCGGCGGCCCGGCCGGGCTCGTCGCGGTAGAGATCGAGAACGCCTCGGGCGCACCGTTCGTCGTCGCGCTCGTGCTCGGGCCGACGGCGGCAGGCCGCATGCGCGCCATCGGGACCCGCGGGTCCTGGGTGACGGTCGACGGGCGTCCGGCGCTCCGCACGCATCGGCCGGCGATGCGTTGGGCCGCGGGAATGGGGGGCGACGCGTTCGAGATGGTCGACGCCGGCCGGGCGCACGAGGGCACGTTCACCGGTGTGGGAGGACGGGGGATGCGACTCGAGGTCGCGCTGCTCCACCCGGTTGCGCACCGGACCCGGCTGCGGTGCGCGCTGGCGGTCGGCCGCCCGGGCCGCTCGGTGCCCGTGGAAGCCGTCGATCTCTCCTTGCTTCCCGACGCCCCCGTGGCCGCCGCCGGCTGGGAAGCGCAGCGGCGCCGCGGGATGCGCGTCGTCCTTCCCGATCCTCGCTTGCAAGAAGCCGTCGACGCCGCGCGCGCCGCGCTGCTGTTGGCGGTGGACGCGCGCCGGCGCCCGAGCGGCGAGGACGTCGCCGCCCTCGAGGACTGGGGCTTCGACGGCGAGGCCGCGGCCGCATGGCGAAGGCTCGGCATCCGCGCCCGGGCGCGGGCGTCGCACCGCGCTCCCGACCCGACGCCGTGGTCGAGCATCCGGACGCGACTCGCCTCGGCCACGGCCACCTTCACGTGGCCCGACGGTCCCGCGCCGCTGCTCGGATCAGTGCGCGACCTCCTCGTGGGCGCCGGTGTGCGCGCCGGCGACGAGGATTCCGCCGCCCTCCTCGTCGAGCTGCCCGCCGAGTGGCGCGGCCAGAGCTTGGACGTGAACGACGCGCCCACGCGCGCGGGGCGCGTCTCCTATGCAGTCCGCTGGCACGGCGCCCGGCCGGCGCTGCTCTGGGAGTGCGAGCGCCCGATACGGCTCAGCGCACCCGGCCTCGATCGCTCATGGTCGACCACCGAGCCACGGGGCGAGACCCTGCTCGCCGCGCCCGCGGGTGCGCCGGGCGAGGCCGGGGGGTTCAGCTGATTGCGTCGTCCACCCGGAGCGACGCGATCTCCCACGGACGCAGCTCGACCGCGCCCTCGAAGCGCTCCACGGGCCGGCCGACCAGGTCGACCGTCCAGCCCGTGGCCGGCGCCCCGTCGCGTTCGACTGCGGCCGTCGACGGATCAGGGGACGGATTGAACACGCGCGCGAGCAATCCGCCCGGCTCGCACAGAACCGCCGACACCCGGGCGCCGTCCACTCGCAAGCGTGCGCCGGTGGGCTCGCGGCGCGCGCCCGCCACGCCACCCGCTCTGATGCGCTCGAGCGGGACGAGCACCTCGTCGGCGGCGTCGTAGAGGTTTGCGTCGCGCCAGTCGCCGCGGTGGGGCAGCAGCGCGTAGTCGGCCGTGCGACGGCCGAGCATCTGCGGGCCCTCGAGCGGATACGGGTACCCGGCCGGGCTCGCCCGCATCGACAGCTGCAAGCGGGAGAGGTACCCGGTCGCGCGCAGCAGCGTGAGCGCCATCTCATCGCTTTGCTTGCCGTCGTCCGTGACGAGCTCGTATTCGAGCAGTCCGTCGTGAACGATCGCGAGGCCGGCGCTCCCGTCCGAGGCGTCGACGAAGCGGCGCGACACGAAGGTCGGGAGGCCGAACTCGTTGGGGCCGCCTTCCGCGGTCAGGCCGCGGTCGACGACGGCGAACGCGCACTCCGCGTGCGACGCCGCGACCGGCGCCGGCAGCGGGAAGTGCGCCCGCAGCCGATGGTCACGGCAGGGATTGTCCAGGTCGGTGTGGACGCGGAGGAACCGTTCGCCGGTGCGCAGCTCCAGGGTCGTGTGCACTGCGACCGTCGCGGTGTCGTCTGCACGCCGGGAGCACGAGCGCTCGTCGCCGAGCGCGTGCGTCGGCCACGTGTACGTCGCGTCGATGCGCACGCGGGCGCGCACGGGACCCGACTCGAGCGCCGCGACCTCGACACGATCGGGCCGGTCGATGACGAGATCCTCGGCGGGCGGGGAGTAGTTGTAGGTGTCGCCGCCGTCGCCGCCATCGACCAATCGTCCGAGGCCGCGCACCGTGAGCCCGTCGGAGGTCGTGACGGCGTACGTTCCCTCGTCGTCGACCTCGACGTGGAGATGCTCGTTGTCGAGGGACGACGGCCCCGACGTGACCGCGGTCGCGGGTCCCTCCCCGGCGGCGACCGTGTAGCTCCGCCACCCGAACCCGGGCACGTCGTCGGCGGCGAAGATCGCCTCCTGCACCGGCGCCGCTATGACCCGGAAGCGGATCGTCTTGCCCTGGTCGCCGAGGTGCACGAGCTCGTCCCGGAGCTCGGTCAGGTCGACGTGCGGCTCGCCGGGTTGGGCACCCCGGAAGGTGAGCTCGAGCGCGCCGTCGTCGGCTTCGGTCATGTCGTAGTGGCCGATGCGCTCACCGGCGAACTCGGGCCCGTTCATCATCTCGATCACCCACCGCACCTTCTGGCCCGAGACGATGGTCGAGAACCCCTCGCCCGTCAGCAGCCCGAGTGCCTGGGTCGGGCGCGCCGCGCCGTCGGGCGTCACGAAGTGGAACGGCCCCTCCCCGGGGACGCTCACCGACAGCACGCCGCCGCGCCCGGCTTGCGTCGGGTTCGCGACCACGGTCGACCCCGGGGGTGTGTCCACCTCGGCGGCGAGCTGCCGCATCGCCTCGCGCGCGAGGACGTCGCCGATCTGGCGTGCCTCGTGGTAGCGCACCATCACCTGGTCGACGACCTCGTCGTCGCTACACGCGCACGAGGAGTCGTGGGCGCTGTTCTCGACGAGCTTCTGCCATGCGATCCCGAGGAGAGCATCGGGATACCGGTGCGCCGGCACGAGCAGCGCCGACAGCGGCTCCGCCCGCCGCTCGAGCGCCCGCTCCGCGACCGCACACGCCTGGTGCACGTCGACGCGGTTCGACGCCACTCCCATGAGCACGTTGGCGCGCGCCCCCGATCGCAACTCACCCCGCTCCGTCGCCAGTCCGTCGTTGGGTTGCACGGGGAGGTACTCGGCGAGCGAGGTGACGACGAACCGGTAGTCGTCCTGGATCTCATTCGCTTCGGCGACGACGCGCCCGAGCCACGGCTGCGGCATCTGGTGGTCGGTCCCGTTCATCAGCAGCATCGATCCGCCGGGAAGCCGGGCCGGGCCGAGCTCGAGCTCGTAGCTCCGCGCCCGCGCGACCAGCTGCTTGGCATCGTCGGGAAGGTCGCGACCATTCGAGTACGAGCCGTAGAGGTACTCGGCGCGCACCGTCGAGCCGTCGGGCGCCTCCCATGCGAACGCCGTCTGCGTGACCGTCGACGGGACGCCCCGCCACACCACCGCATGCTCGAAGCCGGCCAGCCGGAGGATCTGCGGCATCTGCGCGATGTGGCCGAACATGTCGGGCAGGTATCCCACCGGCATCGCGCCGCCGAGCTCGACCGCGCGCTGCAGGCCGAGTTGCAGGTCGCGGACGATCGTCTCGCCCGAGACCATGAACTCGTCCATGAGGACCATCCACGGACCCACCGACAGTCGACCGGTGGCGGCCAGGCGCCGCAACGTCTCCGCCGCTGCGGGGCGAACCTCGAGATAGTCGTCGACGACCACCGTCTGCCCGTCGAGCAGGAAGCGGGCGTAGCTCAGGTCGTGCTCGAGGAGCGGGAGGAGCTCGTCGAGGAGGCGGACGAGCCGGGCCCGGAACACCTGGAACGGCGCGTACCACTCCCGGTCCCAGTGCGTGTGGGGGACGATCCCCACTGTCGTCGGCGGCATCGGGCAAGGATACGGGCCGCCGCCCCGCTACGGTCCGGGCCGCATCGAGCCGTGCGATCAGCCGTGGGCCCAGCGCTCGGCCATCGGACTGGGCTCGACCTTGAAGCCGACGCGTTCGAACCAGCCCGCCCGGTACGCCTGTTCGAAGGCGTGATCCTCGGTCGCATCGGGCGCGGCGACGCGGACTGCCGTCCCGGGCCCGCTCGGCGTCGGCTGCGCGCAGGCCGGCGACGGGTCGGTGAGGGTGACGTCGAGGTGGATGCCGACGCGCTGTTCGACCGGCTCGGAAGCGAGGGCGACGCCGAGGTTGTTGGCGTGCCGGTCCCGCTCGGTGAGGAACCAGCTCTGGCCCGCCTTCCCCGCCCCGCGCGGCGGCGCGCCGAGGAATCGCCACTCGAGGAACCGCAGCACGGACGTGTGGTCGTACAGCGCGTGATCGACATATCCGCGCCGCGCGTATGGCGATGCGACGAGCGCCGGGACTCGGAACCCCGCCTGGCCGAAGTTCTCGTCGTCGACGGGGTTCCCCCGGTTGTCCGGGAGCACAGGCGGCCGGACATGGTCGTAGAAGCCGCCCCACTCGTCGTACATCACGACGAAGGCCCCGCGCTTCCAGTGCTTCGACCGCGCGAACGCGGCGAACACGTCGCGTAGGAACCTCTGGCCGGCGCGGATGTCGGCCCGGGGATGGTCGTCGGTGCGGTTGTCGCCGTTGAACGAGGGATCGACGAAGACGACGCGGGGGAGTTTTCCCGCCTTCGCCTGCGAGAAGTAGTCCGCGATCGGATGCGAGAAGGTGTCGAGCCGGCCGCCCCACAGCGCGAGCACGGGTAGGTCGGTGTAGTAGTAGGCGGCTGGCACCGCGGCCTTCCCGAGCCGGTCCCAGATCGTCTCCCAGTCATAGCCGCCGGTCGCGAATGGCAGCGTGTTGCTCTTGTAGTCGCCTGACTGTGCGGAATGCAGGTACGCGCGGTTCGGATACGTCGGTCCGAGCACCGAGGCGTGCCAGCGGTCGAACACCGTGAACTCTCGTGCGAGTTGCGACGTGAACGGCATCGCGTCGGCGCCGTAGTACCCGAGCGCGAACGCGTCGTTCCCACTCCCCGGGGCGAGGAACCCACCGTCACGCTGGGCGCGGCCTTGCGTCCACCCGTGGCCGGGGTCGGGGTGGCCGCAGCCCCGGTAGGGATTGGTCTCCGCGGGGTTCGTCAGCAAGGGCGCGGTCTGGGCGATCGTGCCGTCCGGGGCGGGGAACGTCTGCACCTGCTTCCCGTCGACGCGGAACCGCTTCCCGTACCGGCTCTTGCCGCGTTCGACGTATTTCTTGTCGGTGGCCAGCCACCCCAAGTAGTGGTCGAAGGAGCGGTTCTCCATCATCACGACGACGACGGTGTCGATCGGCGATTCCTTCGCGGACTTGTCGAGCATCGAGCTGGTATCGGCCGCCGCGAGCGCAGCGACGGAGGTACCCAGCCCGTCCGTCGCGGCGAGCGCGGACCCACCCAGCGCGACTGCGCCGCCGAGCTGCGCGGTGCGTCGGAGGAACTCCCGCCGGTCCACGCTCCGAGTGTCTAGCGCGCCCCGAATCCCGCCGCCGGGGCTGCGCCGTAAGCTCGGATCCCATGCGGGTGGTGCTCGGGTCGGACGAGAAGACCGGCTTGACCGACGCCGTCCGGGACGACCTCGAGCAGCGCGGCCACGATGTCGTGCTCGTGGGCCCGCCGGGCGGCGACCCCATCGAGTGGGCCGAGGTCGGCCAGCGCGTCGGCGAGCTCGTCGCCAAGGGTGACGTCGAGACGGGCGTCCTGTTCTGCTGGACGGGCACGGGCGCGTCCATCGCCGCGAACAAGGTGCCGGGTGTGCGCGCCGCGTTGTGCACCGACGCCGCCACCGCCGCCGGCGCCCGGAAGTGGAACGACGCCAACGTGCTCGTCATGGGGCTTCGACTCACGACCCCCGAGGTGGCCCGCGAGCTCCTCGACGCGTGGTTTGCAACCGAGGCGGACCCCGGCGAGGCAGACAACATCGCCCGGTTGGAGAGTCGTCAGTAGGCTCTGGCGCCATGCCGACGTACGCGATGCTCACGACGCTGGGGCCCGATGGGTGGGCGACGGTCCGCGAGAACCCCGAGCGCATCCGGGAGGTCACGCGCGAGGTCGAGGGGATGGGCCTGAAGGTCATCGCCCAGTACGCCCTCATGGGCCAGTACGACTTCCTCAACGTGATCGAGTCGCCCGACGAGGCGACGATGGCCCGGGCCGCGATCATGCTGGCGGCACGGGGGACGATGCGGACCACCACGCTGCAGGCGATCACCGTCGAGGAGCTGATCCAGAGCTTGAAGATCGACAGCTAGCGGAGAGCGGCTACGCGATCCACCACATCGAGCGCTTCTTCTCCTCGCGCAGCTCGTCGTCGACGAACAACGCGGGGAGGACGGATCCGTCGGAGCGGCGCTTCAGCTTGTAGCGCGCGGAGTCGCCCTCGTCGACGATCTCGGCGACCTCGAACCCACGTGACCACCTGTCGTCGAAGCGTGAGCGCACTTCGACGCGGGTGCCTTGCTCCATCGTGGCCGAGGGTAACAGGCACCTGACCAGGACCGGAAGAGCGCGGCTCCGACGCGTCCGCGTCGATGTCGCGGGGGCTTGGTATGTTCCGGCGATGGTGGCATCGGCGTCTGCTCCCCCGGTGCCGGCGGCAGGCGTCGGCGCACCGCCCGCGTCGCGTACGCGGACTCCGACCCTGCGTCTGGAGCGGCGCTGCTGGGGCGCCGGCGAGCCGGTCGTCGTCGGCATCGACGAGGTGGGCAGGGGCGCGTGGGCGGGCCCGGTCACCGTGGCAGCGCTCGTTCCCCCGCCCGACCATCTCCGCGGTGTGCGCGACTCGAAGGAGCTGACACGCGATGAGCGCGAGGTCGTGGCAGCCCGGGTGCGCGGGTGGGCGGTCGCGATCGGCGTCGGCCACGCGTCGTACGAGGAGTGCGACGCCCTCGGGATGACCGCGGCGTTACGAGCCGCCGGGCGCCGCGCGCTCGGGCAGCTCTCCGCACTCGGGTACGAGCCCGATCGCATCATCCTCGACGGCAACTACGACTACCTGGCGCTGGGCACGCGCGTCACGACCGTGATTCGAGGCGACTCGACGTCGCTTTCGGTGGCGGCGGCGTCGTGTGTCGCCAAGGTCACGCGCGACGCGCTCATGCGGGAGGAAGCCGAGCACTACCCGGCGTACGACTTCGAGTCGAACGTCGGGTACCCGGCGCCGATCCACAAGTCGGCGCTGGCCTGGTACGGGCCGAGCGCGATCCACCGGCGCTCGTGGATCTTCATGGACGGCTTGTGCTGGCGGGGTGTGCCGCCGGCGCCCGGACGTTTGTTCTGAGCAGGGGGGCGAACATGGCATCTGACTTGCCGGATCTCCACGATCGTGCGCTGGCGGCGACGCGCCTGTACGTCGCCGGCGTCGGCGGCGACCAGTGGAAGAGCGCATCGCCATGCGAGGGCTGGGACGTCCGCGAGCTCGTCAACCACATCGTGAGCGGGAACTTCTGGGCGGGAGAGCTGGCGCGGGGGAAGACGATCGACGAGGTCGGCGACCGTCTCGACGGCGACATCCTCGGGAATGATCCGACGGCGGCGTACGACGAGTCGGCCCGCGCCGCGAGCGAGGCCTTCCACGCGCCGGGCGCGATGGAGGCGCCGTGCGCGGTGTCGTACGGACCGGTCCCGGGCGAGGTGTACCTCGGGCACCGGTTCATCGACGTCGTGGTCCACGGCTGGGACGTCGCCAAGGCGACGGGCCAGGACACGACGCTCGATCCCGAGCTCGTGGAAGCGTGCTTCACGGTGATCGAGCCCCAGAAGGAGATGCTGCTCGGCAGCGGGGCGTTCGGGACCGACCACGACCCGGAGCCCGGCGCGGACCGGCAGACCGCCCTGCTCGAGTTGCTGGGTCGCACTCCGTAACCCCCTAATCTCGCAGCCCGCGGGAACGGTGGCTTTGCCGACCGTCCCGAAGAGCCGGAGCTTGCGACAGGAGATGCATGGGCCAGCCGATCACCGTCACCGCCCGACCGGGCGCGTCGCCGTCGATCCGGTTCTTCGACCTCAACCGGTCGCTCACCGGGATGGAGATCGAGCGGTACCACACCGTCGATGACACCAAGGGCGACCGGCCGCCCGACGTGCTGGCTCGGCGGCTGTTCGACCTCGGCGCCACCCAGGTGACGATCTATTCGAGCGCGGTCACCGTGCAGGCGCCCCCCGATCGCTGGCCCGAACTCGAGCCCAAGGTCACCGAGGCGATCGAGCACCTCTTCGGCTACTACGGCGACGACGCCGGCTGGTCGCCCGACGCCCTCGAGGCTCTCGGCATCGAGGTCAAACCCCCGCCCGAACCGCAGAAATAGGCGGTCGCGCTCCCTGGCTCTTCCTCCGGTCCGCGGCCCCGGCGCTTGCTGATCGAACACACGTTCGCATATGGTCGGCTTGTGGCCCTGGCCGCACTTCCCCGGCGGGACGAGCGATCCCGCGAGCACCTCGACAACACAGCCCGGCACGCCCGGCCCGTGGTGCTGGCCGGCGAGCGGGTCCTGGCCGTGCCCGGCCGCCTCGGTGCGCTGCTCCCCGGCGGCGCCGTCCAGCGGGGGACAGTGGTGGCGGTCGACGGCGACCCCGGAGCGGGAGTCACGTCGGTCGCGCTCCGGCTGGCGGCGGCGGCCACGGCCGCCGGCGAATGGGCGGCTGCGATCGAGCTCGACGCCAGCCTGGGCGGGCTGGCGGCGGGAGAGGCCGGGGTCGAGCTCGAGCGGTTCGCCGTCGTCCGGCGGGTGCCCCTCGCCCGCTGGGCTGCGGTGGCCGCCGCGCTCCTCGACGGGGTCAGCGTCGTGCTCGCCGAGGTGCCGGCATACGCACGGGTGGGCGATGCGAGGCGGCTGCTCGCCCGTGCTCGCGAGCGCAGCGCGGTGCTGGTGGCGATGGGACCGTGGCCGGCCGAGGCCGCGCTCCGCCTGCGGGCCGAGGGCTCGGTCTGGCGCGGCCTGGATGCCGGCGCGGGTGCGCTCGCCGAACGCGACCAGCGCGTGCACGTCGACGGCCGCGGCGCCGCCGCCCGTGATCACATCGCGCTCGTCGAAGCCGGCTGACGGCACGGGCGGCTGACGTGATGGCCGTGCGCACCGCTTGTCTGTGGTGTCCAGAATGGCCGGTGGTCGCGCTGCGCGCCCGTGATCACTCGTTGTGTGACGTGCCGGTCGCGGTCGTGGAGCGCGGCGAGCGTGGGCTCGTCGTGGTCGCGGCGTCGCCCCAAGCCGTTGCAGAAAGCGTGACGCCTGGTCTGCGCCGGCGCGAGGCGGAGGCGCGGTGCCCGGGCCTGGTCGTCGCAGAGGCCGACCCACAGGTCGAGGCGCGCGCCTTCGAGCGAGTCGCGCGCGCGGTCGAGACGTTCACGCCCCGCTTCGTGCTGGAGGAGCCGGGCCGGCTCACGTTCCCGACACGCGGTCCGTCGCGCTACTTCGGTGGCGACAGCGCCATGGCCGTTCGATGCCTCGACGCCGTTCGCGACATCGGGATCACCGACGCGCGCGTCGGCGTCGCCGACGGCGGGTTCGCCGCCATGCTCGCGGCGCGTGCCGCCGAGCCCGGCGCGGCGTACGTCGTGCCGTCGGGGGAGTCATCCGGGTTTCTCTCGCCGTGGCCGGTTGCGGTGCTCGACCATCCCGAACCCGGCGAAGCCGCGGAGCTGGCCGACCTGCTCGTCCGGCTCGGCTTGCGCACGCTGGGCGCGTTCGCGGCGCTGCCCGACGGCGCCGTGCTCGGCCGCTTCGGGTCGGTCGGTGCGCGCGCTCACCAGCTCGCCCGCGGCAACGATGAAGCCACCTCACCAGCCCCCCCGCCCCCCGAGCTCGTCGAGACCGCCGAGCTCGATCCACCGGCCGTGCATGTCGAGACCGCCGCGTTCGCGGCCAAGGCGCTGGCCGAGCGGCTCATGGCGCGACTCGGGACGCTCGGTCTCGCGTGCACACGGGTGATGATCGAAGCCGAGACGGAGCGGGGTGAGCGGCTGACCCGGTGCTGGCGCCACGAGGGCGCGCTCACCCCGGCGGCGCTAGCGGCGCGCGTCCGCTGGCAGCTCGAAGGCTGGCTCACGGCGGAGGTCGGCGACGACGGGTCGGTCGACGACCTCGCGACCAGCGGCCTCGTGCTGCTGCGGTTGGTGCCCGACGAGGTGCTGCCCGCCACCGGCCGCCAGCTCGGGTTCTGGGGCGGCGACCCGGCCGCGGCCGACCGTGCCGGGCGCGTGCTCGCCCGGGTGCAGGGGATGCTCGGCCATCCCGCCGTGGTCACGGCCGTGCCCCAAGGCGGGCGCACGCCGGGCGAGCGGGTGCGATGGGTGCCGTGGGGCGATCCGCGTGAGCCGGCCCGGCTCCTCGACGCCGTCCCGGCGCCGGGCGCCAACGTGCGCGAGGTCCCACCGTGGCCGGGCGCGATCCCGGCTCCGGCACCGGCGCGCGTCTTCGAGCCGCCGCCCCCGGCCGAGCTGCTCGACGCCGCCGGCGAGGTCGTCACCGTGTCGGGACGAGGCGACCCGTCTGCGCCGCCGGCGCGCCTGCGGTGCGCGGCTTTGCCCGGCCGCGGGGGCGAGATCGCGGCGTGGGCGGGACCGTGGGCGCACGACGCCCGCTGGTGGGACCGGCGGGCGCGGACGCGCCGTGCGTACTGGCAGGTGCTGGTGGCCGCGCCCGACGGCGAGCGCGTTGCGTGTCTCGTCGCGGTGACCGCCGGCCACGCCGCGCTCGAGGCGATCTACGACTGACACCCCGGCGTTGGGTCGAGAACCGGCTCTGGGCACAAGGTTTCTGCCCCAACGGTCGGAGCGACTCCAGGCTTCAGTCTGCTCCCGGCACGTCGATCGCTACCAGGAGGGACTCCCGCCGCCAGCGTTCGAGACTTCCGCTGTAGCGCGGCTGGTACTTCTCGAAGACGAGCCCGCGCCCCCGCTCCGATTCGTCGCCGCCCTCGACGACCCGCGCCGTCGCGTCGTAGGTCGTGTCGCGGAGCCGCACCGTGACGGCCGGCTCGGCCCGCAGGTTTCGTACCCAGTCAGACCGCTCGCCGCCGCCCGACAGCAGGTACAGCGTGCGCGCCTCGAGCGCGAACCAGATCTCGATCTCGTGCGGACGTCCGGAGACGCGCCCGCGAGTCGTGAGGTAGCAGAAGTCGTCGTCGGTGGCCGAGAGCAGCTCGTCCATGACGAGGCAAGTCTCGCATCCGGTCCCGACGCGCGAAGCTCGTGCCATGGCAACGATCGAGTACGTCCGTGACCTCGTTCGCCGCGACAACGGCCTCGCGGTGGTCGTGACCCAACGCGGCGACGGTTCGCCGCAGGCTTCGATCGCCAACGCCGGCGTCCTGGCGCACCCGGTGAGCGGCGACCCCGTCGTCGGGCTCGTCGTGCGGGGCGACACCCGCAAGCACGCCAACCTGCGTCGCCGGCCCCGGGCGACGATCGTGTTCCGCGTCGGCTGGGAATGGGTCGCCGTCGATGGTCCGGTCGACCTCGCCGGGCCCGACGATCCCGTCGACGGGCTGGACGCCGGCCGCGTCCCGCAGGTGCTCCGTGACGTGTTCAGCGCAGCCGGCGGCACCCACGACGACTGGGACGAGTACGACCGCGTGATGGCAGGCGAGAGACGACTCGCCGTGCTGGTCGCCCCGGAGCGCGTGTACTCCAACCCCGGGACCTGAAGGCGGCGATGGGTTTCGCGGCAGCTCGCTGGACTGATCGAACGTACGTTCGGTAGGGTGATCGGCCCCGACGGAGTAGGGGCCGCCCGTGACCAATGGCGAGCGTGGCTACGCGGAGCTGCACTGCCATACGAACTTCTCGTTCCTAGACGGGGCCAGCCATCCCGAGGAGCTGGCCGACGAGGCTGCCCGCCTCGGCCTGGCCGCCCTCGCCGTCACCGACCACGACGGCCTGTACGGCGTGGTGCGCTTCGCCCTGGCTGCCCGCGCCACCGGGCTCCCCACCGTGTTCGGCGCCGAGCTCACCCTCGACGCCCCCCGCACGCCGCCGAACGGCTACGCAGACCCCCCCGGTGAGCACCTTGTCGTGCTGGCGGAAGGCCCGGTCGGGTACGCCCGCCTGGCGAGCGGGGTCAGCGCGGCGCAGCTGGCGGGGGAGAAGGGCGCGCCCCGCCTCGATCTCGGCGCGCTCGCCGACGCTGCTCGCGCGTCCGTTCACCTGCGCCGCTCCGCGGCGAGTGCGAACGACGCGTGGTTCGTGCTCACCGGGTGCCGCAAGGGCGCGGTCACGCGCGCGCTCCTCGACGACGGGCCCGCTGCCGCCCGGCGCGCCCTCGACCGGTTCGTCGCCGCTTTCGGGCGCGACCGCGTGCTCGTGGAGCTGTGGGACCACGGCGACCCGCTCGACCGGCACCGCAACGACGCGCTCGCCGAAGTCGCCGCGTCGGCGTCCGTCGGCGTGATCGCCACCAACAACGTGCACTACGCCACGCCCGCTCAGCGGCCGCTCGCGACCGCGCTCGCCGCCGTCCGTGCCCGACGCTCGCTCGACGAGATCGACGGCTGGTTGCCGGCGGCGCCGTTCGCGCACCTGCGCAGCGCGGCCGAGCAGCAACGCCGGTTCGCCCGCTGGCCCGGCGCGGTCGAACGCACGCTCGACGTCGCGGCGGCGTGCGCGTTCGACCTCAGCCTCGCCGCGCCCGAGCTGCCCGACCACGAGGTGCCGTCCGGTCACACCGAGATGAGCTGGCTGCGCGAGCTCACCGCGCGCGGCGCGGCCATCCGCTACCCGCCGAGCCACGAGCAACACGAGCAGGCGATGCGCCAGATCGCCTACGAGCTCGACGTGATCGAGGAGCTCGGCTTCCCCGGCTACTTCCTGGTGCTCGTCGACATCGTCGAGTTCTGCCACCGTCACGACATCTACTGCCAGGGTCGGGGCAGCGCCGCCAACAGCGCGGTCTGCTACGCGCTCGGCGTCACCAAGGCCGACGCCGTCGCGCTCGGCCTGCTCTTCGAGCGGTTCCTCTCGCCCGAGCGCGACGGACCGCCCGACATCGACCTCGACATCGAGCACCAGCGCCGCGAGGAGGCGATCCAGTACGTCTACGACAAGCACGGGCGCGACCGCGCCGCCCAGGTCGCCAACGTGATCACGTACCGGCCCAAGAGCGCGCTGCGCGAGATGGCCAAGGCGGCCGGTCTCTCACCCGGCCACGCCGACGGGCTCACGAAGTGGATCGACCGGTGGGGGAGGGACGTCGGCGCGTTCGAGAGCGTGAAGTCCGAGGGCCCGCCGGTGCCGGCGCTCGTCCTCGACCTCGCCGGGCAGGTTCTCGACTTCCCCCGCCACCTCGGCATTCACTCCGGCGGCATGGTCATGGCCGACCGGCCGCTGGTGGAGTTCTGCCCGATCGAGTGGGCCCGCATGGAGGACCGCTCCGTGCTCCAGTGGGACAAGGACGACTGCGCGGCCGCCGGGCTGGTGAAGTTCGACCTGCTCGGCCTGGGCATGCTCACGATGCTCCACCTGGCGGTCGACCTCGTTCGTGAGCACGAGGGCACCGAGGTCGACCTGGCCACGATCCCCCAGGAGCCCGAGGTCTACGACCTGCTGTGCGCGGCCGACACCGTCGGCGTGTTCCAGGTCGAGAGCCGGGCCCAGATGGCCACGCTGCCCCGGCTGCGCCCGCGCACGTTCTACGACCTCGTCATCGAGGTCGCGCTCATCCGTCCCGGCCCGATCCAGGGCGGCTCGGTGCACCCGTACCTGCGGCGCCGCAACGGCCAGGAGCCCGTCTCGTATCCGCACCCGATGCTCGCGGAGTGCCTGAAGAAGACCCTCGGCGTGCCGCTGTTCCAGGAGCAGCTCATGCAGATGGCGATCGACATCGCCGGCTTCAGCCCCGGCGAGTCCGACCAGCTGCGCCAGGCAATGGGCTCGAAGCGCTCCCACGCCCGGATGGCGGTCATGCGCGAGCGGCTGCTCGCCGGCATGGCCGAGCGCGGCATCACCGGCCCGACCGCCGAGGAGATCGCGACCAAGTTCGAGGCGTTCGCGGACTTCGGCTTCCCGGAGAGCCACTCGGTGAGCTTCGCCTATCTCGTGTACTCGAGCTCGTGG
Source organism: Acidimicrobiia bacterium (assembly GCA_036498645.1). Lineage (GTDB taxonomy): Bacteria > Actinomycetota > Acidimicrobiia > IMCC26256 > JACDBD01 > JALZAA01. The sequence continues at coordinate 15,592 of DASYFC010000019.1, forward strand.
ATCAAGCTGCACTACCCGGCCGAGTTCACGTGCGCGCTGCTCAACGCGCAGCCCATGGGCTTCTACTCGCCGCACTCGATCGTGCGCGACGCCATGCACCACGGCGTCGAGGCGCTCGGCCCCGACGTGAACGCGTCGCGCAAGGACTGCACGCTCGAGCCTCGCACTGACGCCGCCGGACCGGTCGGTCACCCGCGCCCGGGCTGGCACGCCGACCCGTCGACGCGTGCCGTGCGCATGGGGTTGCGCTACGTCCGCAGTCTCACCGAAGCGCTGCTCGACCGCATCGACGCCGAACGCGAGCGCTCGCCGTTCGCGTCGCTCTCCGACTTCACCCGCCGCACCGGCGCGCCCACCGACGCCATCGAGGCGCTGGCGACCGCGGGCGCGTTCGGGTCCCTGGGCCGGACGCGTCGCAGCGCGCTGTGGGCCGCGGGGGCGCTGCGTGACGCCCGGGCCGACAAGCTGCCCGGGCTCGTCACCGGGGTCGACGCGCCGGCGTTGCCGGGCATGACCGAGGTCGAGGAGACGGCCGCCGACCTGTGGGCGACCGGCCTGACCGCGGGCCGTCACCCGACGGAGTTCGTGCGCGAGCGCCTGACCGACCGGGGCGTCGTCACCGTCGAAGAGCTGCGCGAGCTCCAGCACCGAACCGTGGTCGAGGTGGCCGGCATCGTCACGCACCGCCAGCAGCCCGACACCGCCAAGGGCGTGGTGTTCGTCAACCTCGAGGACGAGACCGGCCTGCTCAACGTGATCTGCACGGCCGACGTGTGGCGCCGGTTCCGCAAGGTCGCCCGCATGTCACCGGCCCTGATCGTGCGGGGGATGCTCGAGCGCTACCAGGGTGTGATCAACGTGGTCGCCAGCCGCATCGAGGAGCTGCCGCTCACCGCCGCCGACATGGTCCGCTCCCGCGACTTCCACTAGCGCACTGTGGTGCTCAGGTCGTACCGGTCGCGACCAGCACGAGGAGCGAGACCAGCACCAGCGCGACGATCGTGAGGTTGTACGCGAGATGGGCGCGGGTCGACTCGAGCAGCGCACCGGTCTGGGACCGGGTCTCCTTCCAGCCGTTGAGGTAGCACCGCGTGAGGTAGAGCCCGCCGATCGACAGCGCCAGCGCCGCGCCGATAGGGATCCCGACCACGGCGTGAGCCAGGCCGAACAAAACCGAGCGCCCGAGGTTCACGGCGGTACCCCGCTCCTCGGCGCCGCGCCGGAACACCCATTCCTCCCGGGCGACCAGCAGCGGCATCCCCACGATCAGCAGGCCGATGAAGAACAGCGGGATGACCACCGATGCGATGCCGAGGTCCCGGTTGCTGACGCCGACCACCGGGTTGCCCTCGCCGCCGATCGCCGACCACCAGCCGAACGACAGGACGGGCAGCTGGATCAACACGAAGGCCGTCGACACGATCAGGGCGACGACCGGGATCGCCCGCAGGAAGTGGCGCCCGCGCAGGCCCTGCACCACGCCCAGCGTCTTGCGGTGGGAACCGACGGACGTCCGAGCGGCCTCGAACAAGCGGACGCCCACGACCGCCAGCACCGCCACCGTCAGCAGATCCAGGATCGTCACGGCGACAGTCTTCCGCAACCGCGCGGCGTGAGCCGTGAGCCGTTAGGGTGAACCGGCCCATGCCGACGAGACGAATCCAAATGAGCGAACCTCCGAGTAGCAGATGGTCCGACGTCCGCGTCTCCTTCGGCGCTTCGTCGCCATTGTTCGCGCCGACCCGTCCGGGGTCGGGGCGGGGTTCGTCGCGCTGTTGCTCTCGTCGGGTGGCGACCTTGTCGCCGGGCTGACACTCGGCGCCATCACCGGCACGCTCGAGTCGCTGCCGGGCCTGCTCGTCCTCGTCCCCGCCGCGATCGGCATGCGGGGCAACATCTTCGGCGGCCTCGGCAGCCGCTTCAGCACCGCGATCCACACCGGCACGTTCCGGGTGTCCCGCCGGCTCGACACGCTCGTGGGTCAGAACGTCGCTGCGTCACTTGCGCTGTCGTTGTCGATCTCGCTCGTGCTCGCCGTGCTCGCCAAGGCGGTGTCGGTCGGCTTCGGCGTCGCCAACTCGATCTCGATCGTCGACTTCGTCGTGATCTCGGTCGTCGGCGGGGTATTGTCATCGGTCGTCGTGTTGCTCGTTGTGGTGGTCGTCACAGCGACGAGCGTGCGCTTCGACCTCGACCTCGACAACGTCAACACGCCCATCGTGACCGCCGCCGGCGACATGGTCACCCTGCCGGGTCTCTTCCTCGCCACGTACTTCGTCGGCATCGCCTGGTTCACACCGGTGGTCGCGGCGATCTGCGTGGTGACCGGACTGGCGGCGCTCGTCGTCGCCCTGCGCGCCCGGCTGCCCATCCTCCGCAGGATCATGCGCGAGTCGGTGCCGGTGCTCGTACTCGCGGGCTCGGTCGACGTCATCGCGGGCATCACGATCCAGAAGCGCATCGACTCCTTCCTCGTGTTCCCGGCGCTGCTCGTCCTCGTGCCGCCCTTCCTCGAAGACGCCGGCTCGCTCGGTGGGATCCTCAGCTCCCGGATCGCCACCAAGCTGCACCTCGGCACGGTCGACTTGTCGCGTTCACCGTGGCGTGCCGTCACGGAGGACGTCCTGCTCGTGTTCGTCTACGCGGTGCCGACGTTCCTGCTCCTCGGCGTGTCGGCCGACATCGTGTCCGCCGTGTTCGACCTGGCGAGTCCGGGAGCGCTGAAGATGATCGGGGTCTCGCTGCTCGCCGGCGTCTTCGCGACGACGGCGGCGGTCCTCGTCGGGTACTACGGTGCCGTCGCCACCTACCGGCTCGGTCTCGACCCCGACAACCACGGCATCCCCATCGTCACTTCGAGCCTCGACTTCTTGGGAGCGGTGTCCCTGATCCTGGCTATCGTGATCCTTGGCCTGAGTTGAGGCCCCACCTTGATGGACGAGAAACCCCCGAGAAATCTCAAGGCCATGCTCTCGGAGGCGAAGGACGCCTCCGAGCTGATGGTCGACCTCGGCTACGCGGCGCTGTTCTTCGACAACGTCGCCATGGCCGAAGAGGTCATGGACCTCGAGGAGCGACTCGACGGGCTCGTGCACGAGATGCGCGAGGTGTGCATCCTCGCTGCACGCTCACCGCACGACGCCGAGCAGATGTCCAGCGTGCTCCACGTGATCTCGTCCATCGAGCGGATCGGGAACGCCGCCGTCGACATCGCCCGTATCGTCATCCACCGCCTCGGCATCCCCGCCGCGCTCGTCGCCGATCTCGCCGCCGCCGACGAGGTCTCCCATCGGGTGCGCGTCCGCGCCAGCTCGGACCTCGCAGGTCGCTCGCTCGCCGACGTCGAGCTGCCGGTCGAGGTGGGGATGCGCGTCGTCGCCATCCGGCGTGGCAAGGAATGGATCATCGACCCCGACGGCGACGAGGTCATGCTGCCCGACGACGTGCTCTTCCTGCGCGGCGCGCCCGACGGCATCTTCGAGCTCCGCACCCTCGCCGGTGCCCCCGAGTGGCGACAGCCCACCGTCGGCGAAGACCCGACGATCACCGACCTCGACCGTGCCGTCGACGTGCTCGTCGAGATGAAGAACATCTCCGAGGTCGCGGTCGGGCTCGCGTACTCGGCGCTGCTGTTCTACGACCAGAGCCTCGCCGCCGAGGTGAACCACCTCGAGGACCGACTCGACGAGATGCGCGAGCGGCTCGAGGTGTGGGTGCTGCGCGCCGCGGCCGAGCAGATCGACCCGTCGCCGTTGCGCGGCTTGTTGCACCTCGGCAGCGCCGCCGAGCAGCTCGGTGACTCCGCCCAGCAGATGGTGTGGCTCGTCGAGCAGGGCGAGGAGATGCACCCGGTCCTCGGCCTCGCCCTCGGCGACACCGACGAGGTCATCGCCCGGGTGCCCGTCGGCGCCGGTTCGAGCCTCGAGGGCAAGACCTTGCGCGAAGCGAAGCTCGAGCTCGAGACGGGCACGTACCTGCTCGCCATCCGCCGCGCCGGCCGCTACATCTACCGGCCGCGCGGCCTCGTCCGCCTCGAGGCCGGCGACGAGCTCATCGCCATCGGCCCCGACGACGGGCGCGACCGCCTCGCCGAGCTCGCCGGCTTTCAGGTGCTCGAAGACGACGACACCGGCCAGATCGAGCTGGTGCGCACGCCCGACGGCAGCTAGGCGCGTTCCCGGAACGCGTGCTCTTCTGACCCCTCGGCTACGTTCCCCATCGTGACCGCGCCGCCGCGTTCGGGTCAGCCCGTTGCGCCCGAGCGGGAGCACGAGACGCCGCCGACCGGTCTCACCGAGCCCGAGGTCCGCGAGCGCGTCGAACGAGGCGAGACCAACACCAGCGGCGAGCGCACAAGTCGCACGTTCGGCGAGATCCTCCGCGCGAACATCTTCACCCGTTTCAACGCCATCCTGGGCGTGCTGCTCGTAGTGATCCTGGCCGTGGGGCATCCGCAGGACGCGCTGTTCGGCATCGTGCTGGTCAGCAACGCTCTGATCGGCATTGTCCAGGAGTTGCGCGCGAAGCGGACCCTCGACCAGCTCGCGGTGCTCAGCGAGCCGCGCGTGCGGGTCGTGCGCGACGGCGAGACGAGCGAGATCTCGGTGGACGACGTCGTGCTCGACGACCTCGTCGAGCTCCGCAGCGGCGACCAGATCGCCGCCGACGGCATCGTGCGCGCGACCACCGCCCTTCAAGTCGACGAATCGCTGCTCACCGGCGAGTCCGACCCGGTCGACAAGGAGACCGGCGACCATGTGCTCTCCGGGAGCTTCGTGGTCGCGGGATCGGGACGCTTCCAGGCGACGGCCGTCGGCGACGACGCCTACGCCCGGAAGCTCGCCACCGAAGCCCGCCGGTTCGCGCTGGCGCGCTCCGAGCTCATCGACGGCATCAACCGCATCCTGCGCTACGTGACATGGGCGATCGCGCCCGTCGCCGTGCTCCTGCTCGTGAGCCAGTACAACGCCAACGACGACTGGCGCGATGCCGTCAGCGGCACGGTCGCAGGGATCGTCGGCATGGTGCCCCAGGGACTAGTGCTCCTGACGAGCGTCGCCTTCGGGGTCGCCGCGGTCACGCTGGCCCGGCGCAAGGTGCTCGTCCAGGAGCTCCCGGCCGTCGAGGGGCTCGCCCGGGTCGACGTCGTCTGCTTCGACAAGACCGGCACGCTGACCGACGGGAACATCGTGTTCGATCGCGTCGAGCGGCTCGACGACCGGGCCCCCGTCGAAGCCGCCCTCGCCGCGCTCGCCGCCGAAGAGGACCGCAACGCCACGCTGAGCGCCATCGCGGCTGCGTTTCCGTCGAGCGACTCCTGGACGCGCACCGGTTTCGTGCCCTTCTCCTCGGCGCGCAAGTGGAGCGCGGCGACGTTCGGCGAGCACGGCACATGGGTGCTCGGCGCCCCCGAGCTGGTGTGGGCCGGACGCGACGGCGCGGTCTCGGACAAGGCCGAGCGGCTGGCCGCCACCGGTCAGCGGGTGTTGCTCCTCGCCCGGACGGACGCGCCCCTCGACGGCGACAGCCTGCCGCCGGGGATGCGGCCCGCCGCGCTCGTGCTGTTCGAGGAGCAGGTACGACCCGACGCCGCCGAGGCGCTGGCGTACTTCGCGCAGCAGGGCGTGGCGTTGAACGTCATTTCCGGTGACAGCCCGCAGACCGTCGGGGCCGTCGCGGCGCGCGTCGGGATGCCCCGTGCCGACGACCCGTTCGACGCGCGTGAGCTGCCCGAGGGCCTCGACGCGCTCGGCGAGACGCTCGAGGAGCACTCGGTGTTCGGGCGCGTCACGCCGCACCAGAAGCAGGACATGGTCAAAGCGCTGCAAGCACGCGGGCACACCGTCGCGATGACGGGCGACGGCGTCAACGACGCCCTGGCTCTGAAGCTCGCCGACATCGGTGTGTCGATGGGATCGGGAGCGCCGGCGACGCGCGCCGTTGCGCAGTTGGTCCTGCTCGACGGCAAGTTCTCCACGATGCCCGGCGTTGTCGCCGAGGGCCGGCGTGTGACGGCGAACATCGAACGGGTCGCCAACCTGTTCGTCACCAAGACGGTGTGGGCGACGCTGCTGGCCGTCGCGGTCGGCCTCGCGTTCTGGCCGTACCCGTTCCTTCCGCGTCACCTCACGATCATCGACACGCTCACGATCGGGATCCCGTCGTTCTTCCTCGCGTTGGCACCGAACCTGCGGCGCTACGTCCCCGGGTTCGTCAACCGGGTCTTCCGGTTCACGATCCCCGCCGGGACGGTGGCGGCGGTCGCGGCGTTCGCGGCGTTCGCGCTCGCACGCTTCGACGACCTCCCGCTCACCGAGCAGCGGACGGGCGCGACGCTCGTCATGCTCATGATGAGCCTGACCGTGCTCGTGATCCTCGCTCAGCCGTTGACGTGGCGCAGAGTCGTTCTCGTCGGCCTGATGATCGCCGGGTTCGTGCTGCTGTTCCCGATCCCGTCCGTGCGCGACTTCTACGAGCTCCGGCTGCCGAACGACGTTCTCGTCGGGACGTTGGTGATCGGGTTCGCGGGCGTGGCCGTGTTGGCCGGTGGCTGGGAGGTGTCGCGTCGCCTGGGCCGCGGCCCGGCCGCCGCCGTGCTGGCGGGAACGGCGGGAACAGCGGGAACGGCGGGCGCGGTCACAGCCAATTCCTCCGCTTGAACCAGAAATACAGGAACAGGGTCAGCGCGAGCATCGAGCCCAGTGCCGCCGGGTAGCCGAACGTCCAGTTGAGCTCGGGGATGTCCTTGAAGTTCATGCCGTAGATCCCGGCGATGAGCGTCGACCCGAGGAGGATCGCGCCCCAGGAGGTCATCCGCTTCATGACCTGGTTCATTCGATTCGAGACGACCGCGAGGTCGGCTTCGAGGAGACCGGTGAGCAGATCGCGCTGGGTCTCGATCCAGTCGGTGACCCGGAGGACGTGGTCGTAGACGTCCTGCATGTGGACGATCGCCTCGTCCCCGAGGCACTCGGCCTCCCGGCGCAGGAGCTGGGCGAGCACCTCGCGCAAGGGCGCGACCGCACGACGGAAATGCACCATGCCCCGACGCAGGTCGAACACCTCCTTCGGGATGTTGTCGCCGGTGTCGGCCGAGAACACGATCTCCTCGACGTCGTCGAGGCGGTCGTCGAAGCGGTCGGCGACGTCGAAGTAGCGGTCGACGATCACGTCCAGGAACGACCACAGCAAAAAGCCTTCGTCCCAGGCGTCCTCTTCGCTGCGCTCCATCTCGAAGCGACGGGTCACCAGGTCGAGTGCGAACGGCGCGGGGTCGGACGGGTTGTCGCTGGCCTGGCGCACCGACAGCAGCCACCCGTCACCGAACACGATGTCGATCTCGCGCGTGGTGAGGACGTCGTCGACGAGCGTGCAGTCGTGCACGGCGACGTGGAAGTGGTCGTGATAGTGCTCGAGCTTGGTGCGCTGGCCGCCGTGATGGAGGTCCTCGGCGGCCAGGTGGCTGATCTGGAGCTGCTTCGTGAGGGAGTCCAGCTCCGACTCCGCGGGGTCGACGCAGTCGACCCACAACAGCGCCTGCTTCGGGTCGATGAGGTCGGCGAGCTGGTCGGTGGGGGCGTCCTCGTGCCCGTCGACGTGGGGGCGGTACAGCCATGCCCTGATCATTCGGGCCAGCGTAGAGGTCGCTCTGTGGCGCGACCGGGAACCTGACCAGTCGGTCAAGACGTCGGTACCATGCCGCCATGGCCGTCGACGCGCCCGAGATCACCGCGGAGCAGCTGCGTGACGAGACGCTCGCCTGGCTGCGCGACAACCTGCCGCCGGGCTGGATGGAAGCGGTCGACGCCGGCGACGACGAGAAGGTCTCGGCGCTGCGGGGCGAGCTCGACTACTCGGAATGGTGCGTCCGTTTCGGGGAGGCCGGCTACGCGACGCCGACGTGGCCGAAGGAGGACGGCGCCGGGCTCTCGCTCGCGCCCGGGCAGGCCAAGGTCGTCAACGAGGTGCTCAACCGCTATCGCGTGCCGCGGCCCTTCAACATCATCGGCATCGGGATGGGCGGACCGACGATCATCACGTGGGGGACCGAGGAGCAGCGGCGGCGCCTGCTGCGGCCGCTGGCGACCAACCAGGAGATCTGGTGCCAGATGTTCAGCGAGCCCGGCGCGGGCTCCGACGTCGCCGGCTTGTCGACGCGGGCCGTTCGCGACGGTGACGAGTGGGTCGTCAACGGCCAGAAGGTCTGGACGAGCCTGGCCCACCTGGCGAAGTGGGGAATGCTCCTTGCCCGTACCGACCCCGCGGTGCCGAAGCACAAGGGCCTGACGTACTTCATCGTCGACATGCAGTCGCCCGGGGTCACCGTCCGACCGCTGGTTCAGATCACCGGGGACGCCGAGTTCAACGAGGTGTTCTTCGACAACGTCCGCGTCCCCGACTCGATGCGCATGGGCCCGGAGGGCGACGGCTGGCGCGTCGCGATCACGACGCTCATGAACGAGCGCGTCTCCCTCTCGGGCGCGGGCTCGGTGAGCGGCGACACCATCGGCGGCGGCCCGATCTCCCGGCTTCTCGACCGCCACAAGGGCGTCGCCGATCCGGTCACGCGGCAGCGCCTCGCGCAGGCGTACATCGAGAGCCGGCTGATCCGCATCAACAACGAGCGGGCGGCGGCGAAGCGCAAGCGCGGGGGCGAAGTGGGGCCGGAGGGTTCGATCACGAAGCTGATGTCGGCCGAGTTCAACCAGCGCCTCCAGAACCTCGCGCTCGACCTCGAGGGCGTCGGAGGCGTGGCATGGGAAGGCGAGCAGGCCGAGCGCGGGCAGCGCGGCCGCCCCACGTGGCTCGCCGACGGCAACGACCGCGGAACGCTGGCACGCGGCTTCCTGCGCGCGCAGGCCAACACGATCGAAGGCGGGACGTCCGACATCATGCGCAACATCCTCGGCGAGCGGGTCCTCGGCCTTCCCAAAGATCCCGACGTGTCGCGCGACGTCGCGTGGAAGGACGTTCTCCGCTCCGGTTAGTCGGAGATGCGGGGGGCGCATTGCGGGATCGATGAACCGCAAGCTGCGTTCGTTCCTCCGCAAACGGGGTGTTCCGCCGGAAGAGATCGCCCGCGCCGAGCGCGAAGACCGGCTGCTGTTGCTGGCGTTCGACTACCAGCTCATGCCGGGACGTCCCCGCTACACGTTCGCCGAAGCGTGCGAGCGCGCCAGCTTCGATGTCGAGACGGCGAAGCGACTCTGGCGTGCCCTCGGATTTCCCGACGCGCCGCCGGAGGAGCGACTGTTCCGCGACGAGGATGTCGAGACGATCATCACGATGCGGCGTCAGATCGACTCGACCATCGTGCCCGTCGGCGAGAACTACGAGCAGCTCGTGCAGATCGTCAGGGTCGTTGCCGGCTCGCTTGCCAAGATCGCCGAGGTCGAGAGCGACGCGCTGGCGACCGCGGTGCGCGAACGGCGGCAAGAGGGCGTGCCGGACGAAGAGATCGCGATGCAGCTCGCCGACTCGTTGGACTGGTCCAGGTTGTCGCGGCTCATCGACTACGCGTTACGGCTCCAGCTCCGGGCGTCGGCGCGTCGCAAGCTCACCGCCACCGATCCGCAGGCGATCGGCGCCGAGGATCTGGCCGTCGGGTTCGTGGACCTCGTGGGGTACACGGCACTCAGCCAGGAGCTCGAGCCCGAGGAGCTCGGTGCGCTCGTGAGCAGGTTCGAGGAGCTCGCCTACGACACGGTGGCGGAGCACGGAGGTCGCGTCGTCAAGACCATCGGCGACGAGGTGATGTTCGTCGCCGCCGACAACGCCGACGCGGGACTGATCGCTCTGCGCCTCACCGAGCGCTCGGCGGTCGACGAGCTCCTGCCCGAGGCGCGCGCCGGGCTCGCCGCCGGCACCGTCCTCGCGCAGGAAGGCGACTACTACGGGCCCGTCGTCAACCTGGCGAGCCGCCTCGTGGAGCTGGCCCGGCCCGGAAGCGTGCTGGTATCCAGCGAGCTGCACACCGCACTCGCCGACGACCCGGCGTTCGCGTGGCAGCGGCTGCGTAGTCGCCGCATCCGCGACATCGGCCGGACCGAGGTCTGGGCGCTCGAGCGCGCCGAGGAACTCGTCCCCGAGCCGGAGTCTGAACCGGAGTCGTAGCGGTCGGCGGCCGGGGTGGCGTGCGATACCCGCGGCGAGCGGCGGCTTTGCCGACCGCCGCCGCAAAGCCGGAGCTTGCGACGGCGGCCATAGAATCGTTGCCGCATGGCTGCTACCCCCCGCGACCACGCCGGTAACCCGTTGTGCATGCTCGCCGTACACGCGCACCCCGACGACGAGGCGTCGAAGGGCGCGGGCACGGTCGCCAAGTACACCGCCGAGGGCATCCGGTGCGTGCTCGTGTGCTGCACCGGCGGCGAGGCGGGCGACATCCTCAACCCGGCGGCCGACACACCCGACGTCCGGGACAACCTCGCCCAGGTGCGCATGGACGAGCTGCGCGCCAGTGTCGACGCGATCGGGTACTCGTCGTTGCACCTCCTCGGTTATCACGATTCGGGCATGCCCGACACCGAGACCAACGGCCGGCCCGACAACTTCGCCAACGCGCCGCTCGACGAGGCGGTCGGACGATTGGTCGCGGTCATCCGGGACGAGCGGCCGCAGGTCATCGTGACGTACGCCGACGACCGCGAGTTCTATCCGCACCCCGACCACATCCGGGTGCACGAGATCTCAGGACCGGCCTTCGACGCCGCCGGCGATCCCGATCGCTTCCCGGAGAGCGGCGAGCCCTGGCAGCCGTCGAAGATGTACTACATGGGCTGGTCGAAGCGCCGGGTGCTGGCGTTGCACGAGGCGTACATCGCGCACGGTCACGAGAGCCCGTTCGAGCGCTGGTTCGAAGGTGGTTTCCCGGACGACGGCGATCGGTTCACGACCCACGTCGACGTCGGCGAGTACCTCGAGCGCCGCCGGGCCGCGCTTCTCGCCCACCGCACCCAGGTCGACCCGGACGGTTTCTGGATGAAGCTGCCCGACGAAGTGATCCGCGGCACGTTCCCCTGGGAGGAGTACGTGCTGGCGCGCTCGCTGGTCGACGGCGGAGTGCCCGCGGGCGAGCCGGCCGAGCCCGAGACCGACCTGTTCGCCGGCATCCGGGCCGAGGTCGGAACCCGTCGCTAGCCGGGCGTTACGACGCGAGGGCCCGGCAGGCTCGTTCGGCGCCCAGGACCTTGTTCGCGGCCTTGTACTTGCGACCAGCCGATTTGAACGTCTGCGAGAGCTTGGTACCGCCCTGCGTGATCGCGTTGCCGATGCGGGAGGTGGCCGCCCGGAACTGCGTCAGATCGGTCGTGTCGACGTTCGCGGCATCCTGCTGTCCGGTGGAGAAGAGGTCCCGCACGTCCGTCATCGCGTTCTGGAACAGCACCGCGACCTTGCTTCCGTCCTTGAAGTTCGGCGTTCCTGCCTGGTCCAGCTGCGTCAAGAGCGTCTCGGTCTCGCTCACGGTGTTCCCGAGGTAGCTGACCAGCAAGTCCTTCACCTGCGCCGCGTCGGGCGAGCTCCCCCCGGCCGAACGGAACTGGCTCGTGAGGTCCTTGATGTTCGTCGACCAGTCACGAAGGGACGTGCACACCGAATGCGCCCATTGCTTCGGTGGAACCTTCTGTGCCGGCGCCGGAGCAGCCGGTGGCGCCGGCTGCTCGATCGCCCACGCCGCCTCGGCGGGCATCGCCAACGCGCCCGCCACGACCAACCCGAGAACCCCTGCCCAGACCCGCATCTTGCGATCCTCCACTTTCGCTTGCTCGTACAACGCCGGAAACATACCGAAGATCGGCGTCGCGAGGACTGGATGGGAAGCGCATTGGGTACATCTACACCTTCTGCGTTTGAAAGGGGGCGCCATGCTCCAGCTCACCGAGAGTGCAGCAACGACACTCGCCGACACCCGATCCCAGATCGGGGTGCCTGATCATTTCGGTCTGCGCATCTTCCGCGGCGTCAGCGACGGCAAGGCGGCGTTTGCGTTCGACTTCGTCGAAGCGCCGGAGGACGGCGACGAGGTCGGCGAGGTGGAGGAGACCCGGTACTTCGTGGCTCCCGAGGTCGCGGCGCCGCTCGCCGACGCCGTCCTGGACGCCGAGCCGACCGCGGAGGGGCCGCAGCTGACCCTCAAGCGCCAGGAGCAGCAGCAGTAGCGGCGCGCGGGGACGCGCCCGCTGGCGCCGGGGCGGGGCGCTCGGCGACAGTGGGGGAAAGACGAGCATCCGCCGGAGGTGGCGATGCGAGTCACGCTGTTGGGTCACGCATCGGTGCTCGTGGAGCTCGACGGCGCGACGTGCCTCATGGATCCGGTACTCGCCGACCCTTTCGAGGAGGGGACGGTGGTGTCGTGCCCGCGGCGGACGATCGACGCCGACCGGCTCCCACCGATCGACATCCTGGTGGTCTCGCACCGTCATCCCGACCACTTCGACCTCGCGTCGCTGGCGCGCGTAGACCGCCGCGCCGACGCGATCTGCCCCGCCGACCCCCTGATCGTCTACGCCCTCGAGGAGCTCGGGTTCGAGGCGGTCCACGCGGTGCATCCGATGGCGCCCATCGTCGGCGACGGGTTCGAGCTCTTCCCGACCCGCTCCGAGCTCCGGTCGATCCCCGAGATGGGCTGCGTGTTCCACGATCGAACTGGAACATTCTGGAATCAGGTCGACACGCCGCTGGCGCCCGCCACGATCGACGGCGTGCGGGAGCGGTTCTCGGGCGTCGACGTGCACTTCGCGATGTACGCGAGCCAGAACTTCGAGTTCTTCGAGAGCCTGACGACCCGGTTCCCGACCGAGACGCACCAGCAGAACCTCGAGGCGGTCGTGCGCCTCGGGCCCCGAACCGTGGTGCCGGCGTCGGCGGGCTTCCGGTTCTGCGGTCCGCACGAATGGCTGAACCCGTTTCTCTTCCCGATCTCGCGCGAACGGTTCGTCGATGACCTGGGTCTGCTCTCGCCGCAGACCGACACGGTCGTGATGAACCCCGGAGACGTCATCGACATCGACGGGGAACGCATCTGCCACCGACCTGCCGCGTCGGCACTCGCACACACCGTCGTCGACGACACGTGGCGCATCGACTTCGATCCCACCGCGCCCGTGCCGCCGCTCCGGGACGAAAACTCGGACGGGTACGCCGACGCCGAGATCGCGACCGCAACGCGCGACGTCATCGTCGACGGCGTCGCCGGCTACGTCGAACTGGACTCGGGATCCGACGATCGCCTCCTCGGCGCGTACGCATCGCATCGCGCGACGTACCGCGTCGACGTCGTGTTCCCGGATGACCGCGTCCGCTGGTACCGATTCGACTTCGGCGACCGACCGCCCGGCGTTACCGACGGGTCGGGTGTCGGTCCGCCTTCGGATCTCGTCCATCGCATCGCGGCATCGGCGTTGACCGGGTGGAGCCGCCACGCCCGGAGCTTCTTCTCGGTGCGGGCGTCGTCGCGACGCGCCGGCGAAATTCACCAACCGGTCCGTGACGGCGACGACGTGCGGCTCGAGACCCGCCCGCTGCCCGATCTCTTGATGTATTACCTCCTCCGCAAGGCCGAAGGGTCCGAGCTCGCCGCCAAGCACGAGGTCGACCATCAGCTCCAGCTGCTCCGTGCGGGATCGCCAGGCGAC
>DASYFC010000020.1:0-13896 GCA_036498645.1 Acidimicrobiia bacterium
GGCGGCGGCGCATCCAGAGCACCAGCGCCACGGGGAGGAGCGGCAACCCGAAGAGGACCAACGGGTCCATCTCCCCACTGTGCCCGCGCGGTGTCGCCCGGTGCGAGTCGCCCCCGACGGTGGCCGGCGGCCTCAATCCGACGGGGCGCTGCGGGTCATGCCGGCGCGCTCGCCTCGGCGCAGGAACTTCGTGGCCATCTTGCGGCTGGCCTCGTCGATCATCTCGTCGCCGAACATGACCGCGCCCTTGCGCTCGCCGGGGTCGCCTTCGGTGGTCGCCTTCTCGTACGCCTCGAGGAGGTCGATGGCGTGGTCGAACTGCTCCTGCGTCGGCGTGAAGACCTCGTTGATCACCTTCACCTGATCGGGGTGCAAGGCCCACTTGCCGTCGTACCCGAGGATGCGCGTGCGCATCGCGTAGTCGCGCAGCGCGTCGAGCTCCCGGATCTTGAGGTACGGGCCGTCGATCACCTGGAGGCCGTTGGCCCGGCCGGCCATGAGGATCTTGGAGAACACGTAATGGAAGTGGTCGCCCGGGTACTCGGGGATCTGCACGCCGCCGGTGAGGACGGGCATCTCGGTCGAAGCCGCGAAGTCGGCGGGGCCGAAGACGATGGTCTCCAGCCGCGGCGACGCGGCACAGATCTCCTCGACGTTGATGAGGCCGCGCGCCGTCTCGATCTGCGGCTCGATGCCGACCTGGCTCTTCCGGCCGGTGGTCTCCTCGATCTGGGTGAGGAGCATGTCGAGCGCGTTCACGTCGGCGGCCGACTGCACCTTGGGGAGCATGATCTCGTCGAGCCGCTCCGACGAGTTCTCGACGACGTGGATCACGTCGCGATACGTCCACTTCGTGTCCCACGCGTTGACGCGCACACAGAGCACGACGTCGCCCCAGTCGAGGTCGTTGATGGCCTTCACGACCTTGTCGCGGGCGGCTTCCTTCTCGAGGGGCGCGACGGCGTCCTCGAGGTCGAGGAAGACCATGTCGGCACCGAGGTTGGGCGCCTTGTCCAGCATCTTCTCGCTGGACCCCGGCACCGACAGGCAGGAACGACGGGGCAGGTTGCGCGAGCGCTCGGACATCAATTCCTCCTGTTGCCGTCGCAAGCTCCGGCTCTGCGGCGGCGGTCGGCAAAGCCGCCGCTCGCCGCGCCAGAGGGTAGCTATACGCTCGGCGCGTGGCGCAATCCGCTCCGGCCCGTACGCTCCACGAGCTCGCGGACGGCGTGTACGTCTGGCTGCAGTCCGGCGGAGAGTCGGGGGTGAGCAACGCGGGCGTGATCGTGGACGACGACGGCGTGACGATCGTCGACACGATGATGGTCCGCTCGCAATGGGAGCCGTTCGCAGAGGCGGTCAAGGCGCTCGACCTGCCGATGCGGCGGATCGTGCTGACGCACGGTCACATCGACCACGTCGGCGGCACGAAGGCGTTCCCGCATGCGGGTGTGTTCGCCTCGCCGCAGACGAGCGAAGTGCTCGACCAGCACATGCCCATCGACGCGTACAAGACATTCATGAGCGCGTTCGAGGAAGAGTTCGACGACCTCGCCGAGCTCGGGACCCGACCCGCGACGCATCTGATCGACGGGGCCGCGTCGCTGACCCCTCGGGTGGAGGTCCTCCCGGCGAGCGGCCACACCGAGGGCGACGTCATCGTGCTCGTCGCCGACGCCGACGTCTGCTTCCCGGGCGACCTCTGCTTCTTCGGCGTGACACCGCTCGCGTTCCAGGGCGACCCGGCCAAGTGGGCCGACATGCTGGAGGCGGTCTCCGACCTCGCAGACACGATCGTCCCCGGCCACGGTCCGGTGGGCGGCGAGCGCGAGGTGCGCGAGCTGCAGGCCTACCTGCGGGCGTGCGTCGACGCGAAGGGCGACCCGAACGCGATCCCACCCGGCCCGTGGGACTCGTGGCTCGAGCGTGACCGCGACGCCATCAACGTCGAGCGCGCCGCGCTCCTCGCCGAAGGCCGCGACGAGATGCCCCCGAGCATGCTGAAGGCGATCGGCTTCGGTTAGCCCAGCTGCTCACGGAAGAACGCGACGGTGCGTTGCCACGCCGTCTCGGAGTGCTCTTCGTGGAAGACGTCGGGGCGGTGGTGGTTCGTGAACGCGTGGTCGGTGCCCGGGTAGGTGAAGAATTCGACGTCCTTGCCGAGTTCCGTCAGTTCCTCTTCGAGATTGTGAACCGTCTCAGGGTCGGCGAAGTCGTCATTGGCGGCGTAGTGGCCCTGCACCGCGGCTTGCAGCTTCGAGTAGTCGGGCTGCGCGTCAGGCCACGGGACGAGCCCGTAATACGGAACGACCGCCTTCACCGCATCCGGTCGCAGCGTCGCGAGCCAGAGCGCGAGCCCGCCGCCGGCGCAGAAGCCGGTGACGCCGATGCCGCTGCCGGTCACGGCGGCGTTGGCCACGAGTTCGTCGACCGCGCCGGACAGGTCCTTGGCGGCCTGCTCGATGTTGAGCGCCATCATCATCTTGGCCGCCTCGTCGGGCTCCCCAATCGGAACCTCGCGGCCGTACACATCGGGCCCGAGGGCCACGAAACCCTCGCTCGCGTACCGGTCGCAGACCTCCTTGATCTGCTGGTTGAGCCCCCACCACTCCTCGATCACGACGACACCGGGTCCCTGCCCGTCCGGCACCGCCACGTAGCCCTGCGCCTCACCACCGTTGCTCGGGAACGTCACCATCTCGCCCATCAGTACGCACCCCCCAGCTTGCTGTGGTCCCAGCTCAGGATCTTCTCCGGCTTCACGACGATCACGACGCGCTTGGCGCCCATCGCCTGCACGCCTTCGCGGACCGTGTCGTTCAGTGGTCCCCAGTAGCGCTCGTAGACGGCTTCGCCGTAACGCAACACGTCGGCCGGATCGTCGACGAGCTCGGCCTGACCCTGGATCGAGACGCCCTTCAGCTGCTCGTAGACCTCGCCCGTTGCGACGAGCACCGTCAGGCGCGGGTCGCGTCGCAGGTTGATGATCTTCTGCGACTTGCCGTAGGTCCAGAAGGCGATCTCGCCGTCCTGCATCGCGTACCACATCGTCACGAGATGCGGCGTGCCGTCGGCGTTGATCGACGCGACCTGGAGGTCGCGCCCCGCTTCGAGGAACGCGCTGATCTCCTCGTCGCTCATCTTGATGGCGTCACGCCGACCGGCCAATGACCCTCCTTTGTCGCCGTCGCAAGCTCCGGCTCTGCGGCGACGGTCGGCAAAGCCGCCGCCACCGCGCGCACACTATCGCCGCGCTATACCTTTCGACCGTGGCGAAGAACCCCGACCCGTCGCTGAAGCTCACGAGCCTGAAGGGCGTCACGCGGACGCTCGACGACTGGTCGACGATGTTCCACCTGACGCTCGTCATCCTGCCGGCAAGACCCGAGGCGTCCGCGTGGGTTCCCGTCGCGCGCCGGATCTTCCGCACGTTCCGCGACGCCGACTGCCGGACGGCCTACTGCGTCCCGGGCCCGCCCGAGGTGGCGCGTCGCGTGCTCGCCGACGCCGCCGACGAGGCACTCGTGTTCGTCGACCCGGACCGCACGCTCATCGAGAGTCTCGGGCTCGAGCGTCTGCCGGCGTTCGTGCACCTGCGCCAGGACACGACCCTCGTCGCCGCGGCCGAAGGATGGGACCCGCGCGACTGGCAGCGCGTCGCGCGCGAGGTCGGCAAGGCGATGGCGTGGACGGTGCCCGAGGTCACGGGGGCCGGCGACCCGCCCGCGGCGGCGGGCTGGCCGGCCTGATTGCGCCCGACCAATTTCGGTCTGATCTCCGCGAATCGCCTCTGACCAGCCCGTTCGCGCGGGGGTGGCATCGGCTTTTGGCATCGGTCTAGGGTGCCCCGATCCCGCACGTCCTGAGCGATCGGTGGCGTACGGGTTCGTTGTTTACGAACCGGTCTCGAAAACAACGCTCGATCCCGGCTGCATGGCGGATACAGCCAAGGAGATCTCTGTATGACACTCCGGCCTACCCGGATCCTGGCCGCACTCATGTTCGGCGTGGCGCTCACCCTCGTGCTCCCCGGATACGCGCCGGCCCAACCCACGACCGACATCCATGCGAAGGCCGCCCAGCTCGAGAAGGATCTGAA
Organism: Acidimicrobiia bacterium; assembly: GCA_036498645.1. Taxonomy (GTDB): domain Bacteria; phylum Actinomycetota; class Acidimicrobiia; order IMCC26256; family JACDBD01; genus JALZAA01. Next base: position 4,100 of record DASYFC010000020.1, read on the forward strand.
CGCCGCCAACCAGAAGGTGGAGACGCTGGGGGAACAGCTCCAAGCTGCCCAGGCGAAGGTCGACGAGGCCGAGGCGCGCGTCAAGGTCGCCCAGGACGGGATCAACCGCATCAAGTCGATGATCAACGGGCGGGCGGCGTCGATCTACAAGCGCGCCGGTGCGGCCGGACCGTTCGATGCGCTCAACGCCCAGGACGCGCAGGATCTCACCACCCGCTCGAAGTACACCGACCTCGCGAACAGCAACGACCAGTCCCTCGTCGCTGAGCTCGCCGCGACGCGGGCTGAGCTCGACAAGGCCCGCGCCGACGCGGCGGCCGAGCGCGACTCCGTTGCGGCCGCCAAGGCGGACGCCGACTCTGCCGCGTCGGAGCAGCAGAAGCTGCTCGATCAGGTCAAGGGCGACATCGCGGCCGAGCTGCGAAGCCAGACCGCGTCCCGCGCCGCGTCGGCGACGGGGGGCCCGCCGCCAATCGGGAGTGGCGGCGCGGGGGCCGCAGTCGCCTTCGCACAGGCGCAGGTGGGCAAGCCGTACTGCAACACCGGCGCGCGTTTCGGGCCCGACTGCTTCGACTGCTCGGGGTTGACGACGAGTTCCTGGCGCGCCGGCGGTCTGGACATCCCGACCGTCTCGGGCGCGCAGGGCAGCGCATATCCGCACGTCGACCTCGGCTCACTGCAGCCCGGTGACCTGATCACCACGAGCAGCTGGAGCGCGCACGTCGGGATATGGGTCGGCGGCGGCTACGTACACGCCACGAGCTACAGCAACAATCCCAACGCGGTGAAGTTCGTCGGCGGGACCAGCAGCGTGGTCGACGCGGTCCGCCCGCACTAGCCCGAGACGGCGCCGGACGGCCGTACCATCGGCTGGTGACGCGAACCGAGCCCATCCGCCTGACGAGCTACTCGCACGGGGCGGGCTGCGCCTGCAAGCTGTCGCCCGCCGACCTGCGCACAGTTTTGGGCATGGTGCGCGGGCTCGACGCGCCGATCGGGCCGGCCGCTGATTCCGATTTGCTCGTCGGGCTCGAGACCGCCGACGACGCCGCCGTCTACCGGCTGCGGGACGACCTCGCCGTGGTCGTCACGACGGACTTCTTCACGCCCATCGTCGACGACCCGTATGACTGGGGCCGCATCGCGGCCACCAACGCGCTCTCGGACGTGTACGCGATGGGGGGCGCGCCGCTGCTGGCGCTGAACCTGGTGGCGTGGCCGCGTGAGGACCTGCCCTTCGAGCTGCTCGCCCGCGTCCTCGACGGCGGGGCCGACGTCGTGCGCGCCGCCGGTGCGCTCGTGGCCGGCGGTCACTCGATCGACGACGCCGAGCCGAAATACGGCCTCGCGGTCGTCGGCACCGTGCATCCCGACCGCGTCTTCACCAACGCCGGCGCCCAGCCCGGCGACGATCTCGTGCTGACCAAGCCGATCGGGCTCGGCGTGATCTCGACTGCCGTGAAGCGTGACGCGGCGACACCCGAGCTCGTCGCGGAGGCAGTGCACGTCATGACCACGCTGAACGCGGGCGCCCGCGACGCTGCGCTCGAGCTCGGCGACGCGGTGCACGCCGCCACCGACGTCACCGGCTTCGGCCTCCTCGGGCACGCGCGCGAGCTGCTCGTGGCCTCTGGTGTCGCGGGCGAGGTCGACGCCGCCGCGGTGCCGGTCATCGCGGGCGTGCCCGAGCTCGTCGCCGGCGGGATGGTCGCCGGTGGCACGCAGCGCAACCACGCCTTCGTGAGCGACACGACCGATTGGGGCCCGTTCCCGGAGGCGGAGCAGTTGCTGCTCGCCGACGCGCAGACCTCGGGCGGCCTGTTGATCGCCGTCGCCGCCGATCGGACGGTCGATCTCGTCGACGAGCTCGCGCGGCGTGACGCCCTCGCGGCGGCGGTGGTGGGGCGGTGCGTGGCCGGCGCCGCCGGTCACCTCACCGTGCGCTGAGGTCTTTACGGGATCACGAGCATCCCGAGCTCGGCCTCGATCTGTTGGCGGGGCTTGGCGCCGAGGGATTGGCGCTCCAGCCGTCCGTTCCGGAACAGCCCGATCAGGGGGATGCTCTGGACCTCGAACTGCTGCGCGATCGCTGGCTCGTCGTCGATGTTGATCTTGACGACCTTGTAGGCACCCTCGCGCATCGCCGCGATCTGCTCGACGATCGGCGACACCTGCCGGCACGGACCGCACCACGGCGCCCAGAAATCGACGATCACCGGCACGTCGCTGCGGAGGACCTCGTTCTCGAACGTCGCCGTCGTGACTGCCTTCACCGGACCTTCGGGCGGCGGCTCCGGGATCGGCTCGGACGGCCGCTCGCCGGCGACGACGGCGTCGAGCCACGACCGCGCCTGCTGCACACTCTCCATCGCGACCTGATGCTCCATCGGGTACTCCGTGTACACGACCGGCACGCCGTGCTCGTCGAGCTCGCGGGCGAGGTCGCGCGAGCGCGCCACCGGCACGAGTGGGTCGTGGGTGCCGTGCTGGAGGAGCACGGGGATCTTCGAGGCGGCGTCCCAGTCGGGCTCGATGTCGTCGAGCGACGACTGCGGCAGCGCCGGGCTCAGGGCCAGCACGCCGAGCGGGTGCTGACGGTCGCTCGTACGCAACGCCAGCGCGAGCGTCAGACCCGCGCCCTGCGAGAAGCCGCCGACGATCGCCTCGCTCCGAGACACGCCGTGCTCGGCGGCGGCCTCGTCGAGCAGGTCGTCGAGCTCGTCGAGGGCCGACTCGAACGCGGCGGAGATCTCGGGCGCAGGGAGGCCGAAGTCGTACCAGGCGAACCCGGGCATCCCCGGCAGGGCGACGGGCCCGCGCGGAAGCACGGTCACGAACCGCCCGTCCGGATCGAGGTACGGGAGGAGGCCCCCGAGGTCGCGCTCGTCGGCACCGAACCCGTGGACGAGCAGCAGCAGGCGGTCGGCGTCGCTCCCGCGCACGACGTTCGTGATCAACGACACGGATCCCTCCGGTGTGGCTCGTCTCGGCTCTGTCCGGAGCCAACACCCTAGGGGGCGGCGGTAATCCGGAGCCCGACGCCGCCTTGCTCTGTCACCCTGGCCGGGTGCGCCTGACGGTCCCCCGCCTCGGCGACGACGAGATCGTGCTGCGGCCCCCCGCGCCCGGCGAGGTCGACGCGATCACCGAGGCGTGCCAGGACCCCGAGATCCCGCGCTGGACCCGCGTCCCGTCGCCGTACACGCGTGCCCACGCGACGGATTTCGTCGAACGTTCGGCGCGGACGTGGGAACGGGGCACCGACGCGGCCTTCGTGATCGTCGATGCGGAGTCGGGGCGGATGCTCGGCGCGATCGGTGTCCACCGCTTCGGGGGCGAGGACGACGGCCCCGAGGTCGGCTACTGGCTCGAGCGCGAGGCACGCGGCCGTGGCGTCGCCACGCGGGCGCTCCGTCTGGTCGTCGACTGGGTGTGCGGCGAGCTCGGCGTCCGGCTGCTGCTCCAAGCCGACGTCCGCAACGCAGCATCGCGGCGCGTCGCCGAGAAGGCGCAGTTCCGGTTCGTGCGCGAGGCGGAGGCGCCGGAAGGCTGCGGCGACTGCGAAACGGTGGCCGTGTACGAGCTCACCCCGTAAAGCGCGGAGCCGCGGCGACCGACGCGTCCGCCACCCGGGTCGCCCGCGCTCATGCGACCCCCTGTCCTTCCTGTGCCACGATGCATGGTGCGATGCGACTCGGGACGAACTTCGGCTATCAGGACTGGGGCGCCGGCCTCGGCACTGCGGTCGCACAGGCGCAGGAAGCGGAGCGGCTCGGGTACGACTCCGTATGGACGGCCGAGGCCTACGGCACCGACTGCATCACGCCGCTCACGTGGCTGCTGGCACACACCGAGCGCATCCGCGGTGGGTCGGCGATCATGCAGATGCCGGCGCGCACGCCGGCGATGACCGCCATGACGGCGGCGACGCTCGACCTGATGAGCGGCGGCCGGTTCCTGCTCGGGTTGGGGCTCTCCGGACCGCAGGTCGTCGAGGGTTGGCACGGCCAGCCCTACGGCAAGCCGCTGGGGAAGACACGCGAGTACGTCGACATCGTGCGCACGATCCTGCGACGCGAAGAACCGCTCGAGCACCACGGCGAGCACTACGAGATCCCGTACGCGGGACCGGACGCGACCGGACTCGGCAAGCCGCTCAAGATCATCGGCCGCCCGCGCGCCGACCTTCCGATCTACATCGCGGCCATCGGGCCGAAGAACGTCGAGCTCGCGGCCGAGATCGCCGACGGGTGGCTACCCATCTTCTTCTCTCCCTACCGGCTCGCCGAGACGTACGGCGCCGCGCTCGACGCCGGCTTCGCCAAGGCGGGTGGCGACAAGTCCCGCGCCGACTTCGACATCGCGCCGAGCGTCACCGTGCTCGTCGGTGACGACGTCGACGCGCTGCGCGGGTTCGTGAAGCCGGTGACGGCGCTCTACGTCGGCGGGATGGGTGCTCGCGGCCGGAACTTCTACAACGACCTGGCGTGCCGTTTCGGATACGAAGCTGCGGCCAAGGAGATCCAGGACCTCTACCTGGACGGTAAGAAGCAGGAAGCGGCGGCGGCGGTGCCGGACGAGCTCGTCGACGAGATCGCGCTCGTCGGTCCCCGGGAACGGATCGCCGATCGGCTCGAGGCGTGGCGGGACGCCGGCGTCACCACGATGATCGTGCTCGGACAACAGCCCGAGGCGCTCCGCCTCATGGCCGAGCTCGCGCTCTGAACAGGAGGGAAGCCAATGCCCGAACGCAGCGCGACCGCACGTTGGGAAGGCGGCCTGAGGGACGGCAAGGGAACGATGCGCCTCGGGAGCGGCGCGTTCGAAGGTCAGTACTCCTTCGCATCGCGCTTCGAGGAGGGAACGGGAACGAACCCCGAGGAGCTGATCGGCGCCGCCCACGCCGGTTGCTTCTCGATGGCGCTGTCCGGCGGACTCGAGCGCGCCGGCCACCCTCCGACCTCGATCGACACCTCCGCCCGCGTCCACCTCGAGCGCGCCGACAGCGGCTTTCGCATCTCGCGCATCGAGCTCAACACGACGGCCGAGGTGCCCGGCATCGACGCCGCCGCCTTCGCGGAGCAGGCGGAGACGGCCAAGGCGAACTGCCCCGTCTCCCAGGCCCTCGCCGGTGTCGACATCAAGCTGGACGCCCGCCTGGCGGCCTGACCGTCACCGTCGGGATCGGAGCGCGTACGCGCGACCAGACGATCAGAACATGAACTCGCACGGCACCTGACGCAGGGGCCGGGGTCTCCCCGGCCCCGGATCGAGACGATGGCCGGCTGGAGCACATGCGCCAGCATGTGCGACCAGAAAATCAGAACATGAAGTTCATCTGGCCGACGACGGCGCGGCCGAGCTCGGCGTCGCCCGCGATCTTCACCTGGCCCGCGTCGAGGGACGCCGACGGGTCCCAGCGGCCGAGGCCCAGGCAGGCCAGTGTCTGGGCGTCCATCGAGAGCGTGACGGTCGGCGCGTCGGGCGACGACGACAGCGGCTTGGCCCGGCCACCCTCGACCCCGATGGCGATCGTCGTCGGGCGCGATCCCGTCACGTCGAACACCACCGTCGTGCCGTCGGGCGGCCCCACCTTCTTCCCGACGACGTACGGCAGCGCGCCGAGGACGCGTTCGAACGCGAGATCGGCGACGGGGCTGGCGAGGTCGCACGGTTGGTCGACGGCGCGCCGGATGTCCTGCTCGTGCGCCCACGAGTCGAAGATGCGGAACGGCAGCAGATCGCGGACGGTGCCGGGACCTGCCGGCGTCCACGACTCGGCGTCGAAGTCGGAGGCGGTGAAGCCGCGCAGCTGCGCGAGGCGAGTGCCGGTGACCTCGCGGAACTCATCGAGCACCTTCGAGCCCGGCCACGCGCGGCGCGAGTCGATCCAGATCTCGTTGCGCTGCCCGACCTCGTTCTTCACGTGGTCGTAGTCGGGCGGCGTGTGGTCGGGGGCGGGCCGTCCGAGGATGCTCGACTCGATGCCGGAGATGTGCACCACGTTGTCCTGCACGCTCCAGCCAGGGAGGTCCGTGGGCGTCTTCCACTGTGCCTCGGTGAGGTTGGCACACATCGAATCGATCGACGCCCACACCTCCTCGAGCCGGTCCACAAGTTCCTGATCGTTCGTCGGTGAGTCGGTCATGACCTGATTCTGCCTGCCGCGGCGACGACGGCGCGAGCCCACGGCGCCATGAGGTCGAACAGCTCGTCGACGTCGTCGCCCAACGCCTCGACAAGGTCCGCTTCCTGAACGTCGGTGGCGCGCTCGATCTCTTCGCGGTACGCGCGACCGTCGGCGGTGAGGCCGCCGTCGTCGTCGACCAGCCCTCGGCTGCGGAAGCGATCGAGCGCGGCGCCGATCTCGTCGTCGGAGTAGCCCATCTGATCGGCCGTGGTGGCGCCCGGATTCGTCGTCGTACGCCATCGCTCCGTGAGCAGCTGAATCTCGACCGAGGTGAGACCAGCCGACGTCCACGCGTTGAGGTGCGATCCCCCGCGCCGCTCGCGGACCATGTCGGAGGCGCGCCACAGGTCACCGAGCGGCGACGCGGGCCACGGCAGCGAGCGCAGCCCCGCGTACACGGCATGCCCGGCGGTCGAGCCGGCCTCGGCGACGGGCCGCAGGATCGTCACCGCGCGGTCGATGCCTGGTGGTTCCTCGCCCAGGGCGCCCGCGAGGTACGCGGTCGCGCCCGCGAGACGGGCTTCGAGCAGCTCCGCCGGCTCGTGATCGCGCCACGCGTCGTCAACCGCGGCGGCGACGTGCACGGGATGCTGCGGCGCAAACAGCGCGGCGGCGACCGCACCCGGAACGCGGCCCACGCACGCGATGCGCGCGGCAAGGCTCGGCACCTCGTGCTGGGGCATGAACCAGACAGCGGCCAGGATGGCGTCGGCCCGGGAGCGCAAGCGCCTCGAGACCTCCGCTAGGCGCGGTGACCACGTCGGCATCGATCCTGAACCTAGCTACTCGCGAGCCTCGACACTGGAGGCGTCGCGCAGATGACGGCTCAGGTCGCCGATGAGGTCGGGGATTATCTGACGGTCGGCGAAGCGCCAGCGGCCGTCGACGCGCTCGAAGCGATCGTGATAGCGCCCGGCGATGATCGGCTGGAGCGGCAGGTCGGGCCGGGCCTGCAGCACGGTGAAGTACGAACGCGCCGTCGCCACCGAACCGTCAGCGCCGATCTCGATCGTCACGTTGCTGATCACGTGCTTCGTGCACGGACTGCCGTCGTAAAGGATCACGCCGTCGTAGCCCCGCCGCACCTGTTCGGCCCCCCGCAGCGGAGTACCGCGCCCGGGTGAGCCCCACGTGGCGTCGGCGAAGAGCGCGGCCAAGCCGTCGAGATCGCCGCCGTCGATGAGCTCGGCGTAGTCGTGAATGAGCGCGCGGATTGTCTCGACGTCATCAGTTGGCACGGCCTCATGCTGGCACGCGCGGCGGTATCGTCGCCCGATGTCCGGCCCGGCGGCGGTCGTGTTCGATCTCGACGGCGTGCTGATCGAGTCCGAGCGCGTGTGGGACACGGCGCGCAAGGAGCTCGTGCGCGACCGCGGCGGCACGTGGCACGACAGCGCGACCACCGACATGATGGGCATGAGCTCGAAGGAGTGGTCGAGCTACATGCACGACCGCCTGGATGTGCCGATGGACCCGGCCGAGATCAACGACGCCGTGGTCGAACGGGTCGCCTCGGCCTACGAGGCGCACCTTCCCCTGCTCCCGCACGCCGTCGAGACCGTGCGCGGGCTCGCCACGCGCTGGCCGCTCGGGGTGGCGTCCTCTTCGAACCGTCCGATCATCGAGCTCGTCCTCGACCGCGCCGGCGTGCGCGCGTGCTTCGACGCCATCGTCTCCTCGGAGGAGGTCGAGCACGGCAAGCCCGCACCCGACGTCTACCTCGCGGCGGCGCACCAGCTGGATGTCGACCCGGACGACTGCGTAGCGGTCGAGGACTCGACCAACGGGATCAAGGCGGCGGTCGCCGCCGGCATGCGCACGATCGCGGTGCCGAACCGCGAGCTCCCACCCGACGATGATGTGCTGAAGACGGCAGCCGTCGTCGTGTCGTCGCTGGCCGAGGTGACCGTCGACTGGGTCGCGTCGCTCTAGCCGTCCTGGCGTCGCTCAGTTACGCAGGGCGAGACTGAGCGGCGCCAAGATCACGACGCGGCTTCGGCGTCGGCGAGCCGCTTCTCGTACGCGTCGGCCAAGCCGTGCAGCATCCCGGCACCGTCACCCTTGAACGTCGGGCCGTGCATGATGCCCAGCGTCGAGGGCTTCAGCTCGGCGAGCTTGCGGATCGTCGGCGCCAGGGCGGGGGTCAGGCTCGACGCGTAGAACAGGTCCTCCGTCTCGATCGCGGGGCCGACGATGTCGCCCTCGGTGATCGCAGGACCCTCGCCGGCCGCGGTGCCGATGTCGCCGCAGAGCAGCGTGTTCGTCGTCTCCTCGTGGAGCACGCGCGCTTCCCAGTTGTGCGGGACGTGTGGCGTGTCGAAATGGCGCACGCGCTTGCCGCCCAGGTCGATGACCTCGCCGTCCTCGAGCATGCGCGGCGGGCGGTCGGCCATGTCGTTGAGCGAGACCAGGCATCCGATCGCACCGTGGGCGACCTCGGCGTTCGGCGCGACGGCCAGCCAGTCGTTCATCGAGCCGCACTCGTCCGACTCGACGTGACCGAACGTGATCCAGCGGAACTGATCGAGCGGAACGATGCGCGCCGCCGCCTCCGAGACGAGCGGGAACATCTGGCGGGGACCGCAGTGGAACAGCAACGGCTCGTCGGCCTTGACGACGAACTGGTTGAACGAGAAGCCACCGGGAGCGGCCTCGGGCACCAAGGTCGACAGCCGGTAGATGCCGTCGGCGATCTCGTCGGTTCGGGTCTCCATCAGATCTGCACCTCCGTCGTGAACGTGCCCCGGCATTAGCCTCAGCGCCGTGGCGAACACCGCCAAGGTACGCAAGTTCTGGGGGTGGGGGTACGAGGGCGAGGGCCCGACCCACGACCAGCAGGAGCAGATGGCCAAGACCCTGGCCGGCATGTTCGACCTCGAAGAGATCGTCGTGGCGGACCCTCCGAAGATCGACGAGCTCGAGCTACCGGAGCCCCGGATCGAGCCACCGGCGTCGCTGGCGCCGCTCTGCACAACGGAACCCGCCGAACGCGCGGGGCATACGTACGGCAAGTCGTTCCGCGACGTCGTGCGCGCCTTCCGCCGCGACTTCGCCCACCCGCCCGACGTCGTCGTCGCACCGCGCACCGAGGCCGACGTGACCGACGTCCTGGACTGGTGTGCGGAGGCGGGCGCGGCCGCGATCCCCTACGGCGGCGGGTCGTCCGTCGTGGGCGGCGTCGAATGCGACGTCGGCGACAGGTACCGCGGCGCGGTCAGCGTCGATCTGCGTCACCTCGATCAGGTACTCGACATCGACCGCGCGTCGAGGGCGGCGCGCATACAGGCGGGCGTGTACGGCCCCGCGCTCGAGGACCAGCTCCGCCCGCACGGCTTGACGCTGCGTCACTTCCCCCAGTCGTTCGAGTGCTCGACACTCGGCGGCTGGATCGCGACGCGCTCCGGCGGCCACTACGCGACGCTCTACACGCACATCGACGACTTCGTGGAGTCGATGCGAGTGGTAACACCCCGTGGCGTGGTCGAGTCACGGCGGTTGCCGGGCTCGGGAGCGGGGCCATCGCCCGATCGTCTGTTCCTCGGCTCCGAGGGCATCCTCGGGGTGATCACCGAGGCGTGGATGCGCCTGCAGGACCGGCCGCGGTTTC
>DASYFC010000021.1:0-10995 GCA_036498645.1 Acidimicrobiia bacterium
GTTGGCCGGTGCCGACGAGGCCTTCCTCACGTCGTCGACGCGCGAGGTGCAGTCGATCGGACGGGTGGACGGGCGCGCGTTGCCCGCGGCGCCGGGACCGACCGGCGACAAGCTCGGCGTCCTGCTCACCGAGCTGATCGCTCGCGTTCCGGACCCCTGATCCGTTCAGGCGTCCCGGAGGTGGACGACGTCGCCGACGTGGACCTCGAGCACGTCGCCGCCGTCGACCTCGACTTGGAGCTGACCGGCGGCGCCGATCCCGACGGCGGGGCCGACGAGGTCGCCGTCCGGCCCTTCGACGCGGACACGGCGACCCAGCGTCGTCAGGCGGGCGCGGTACTCGCCGACGACGGCGTCGAGGTCGGCGTAGCGGCGGTCGAGCTCGGCCAGGAAGGCGTCGAGCAACTCGCGCTGGTCGACGGAGTGACCGGCCTCGAGGTTGCAAGCCGTCGCGGTCTCGGCGAGCTCGGCCGGGAACGCTTGCCACTCGACGTTGACGCCCGCGCCGACGACGACGGCGTCGCCGTCGCGCTCTGCGAGGATCCCGACCAGCTTGCGGTCCCCCACCACGAGGTCGTTCGGCCACTTGAGCCCGGGCGCGAAGCCGGCGACGCGCGCGACGGCGTCCACCATGGCGACACCACAGGCCATCGTGACGAGCGGCGTCTGCTCCCGCGTGAGCGCAGGCCGCAGCAACACCGACACGAGGAGCGACGCCCCCGGCGGCGCCACCCATTCACGACCTCGCCGGCCGCGCCCGGCGGTCTGGAAGTCGGCGACCGCGACCAGACCCTCGGGCGCACCCCGCCGCGCCTCGTCGAGCAGGTAACGGTTCGTCGAATCGAGGGAGTCGAACCAGCGAACCTCATGCGTAGGTTCGATCGGCTCGCCCTCGGGCATCGCCCGTAGGATACGGCCACCGTCGAGGCGCTCCAGGAGCTGTCCGTGCCGACCCCGCCGTTCACCAAGGTGCTCGTCGCCAACCGAGGCGAGATCGCGATCCGCGTGATGCGCACGTGCCGCGAGCTCGGTGTCGCGACCGTCGCCGTCTACTCGGAGCTCGACCGCGACGCCGCCCACGTTCGGTACGCCGACGAGGCCTACGCCCTCGGCGGTCAGAGCGCAGCCGAGAGCTACCTGAACACCGATGCCATCATCGACGTGATCACGCGCAGTGGAGCCGAGGCCGTACATCCCGGGTACGGGTTCTTCGCCGAAAATGCCGACTTCGCCCGCGCCATCGCAGACCGGGGCGTCACCTGGATCGGGCCGCCGCCGGACGCGATCGAGATCATGGGCGACAAGATCTCGGCCCGCACCGCCGCCGCGTCCGCCGGTGTCGAAGCGGTGCCCGGGACGCTCGAGCCGATCACGGGCGCGGACCAGGTCGTCGCGTTCGGAGAGCAGCACGGCTGGCCCGTCGCGATCAAGGCCGCGTTCGGCGGTGGCGGCCGGGGCATGAAGGTCGTCGACGGCCCCGACGAGGCCCAGTCCGCGCTCGACTCGGCCGCCCGCGAGAGCCAGGCGTACTTCGGACGGACCGAGACGTACCTCGAGCGCTATCTCACCCGGCCGCGCCACATCGAGATCCAGGTGTTCGCCGACACGCAGGGCAACACGGTGTGGCTGGGCGAGCGGGACTGCTCGACACAACGCCGCCACCAGAAGCTCATCGAGGAGACGCCGGCGCCCGGGCTCGCCGACGACGTGCGCGCCGCCATGGGCGAAGCCGCGGTCAAGGTCGCCAAGGCGTGCGGCTACGTGAACGCCGGCACCGTCGAGTGCCTGTACCAGGACGGAGACTTCTGGTTCCTCGAGATGAACACTCGGCTCCAGGTCGAGCACTGCGTGACCGAGATGGTCACGTCGCTCGACCTCGTGGCCGAGCAGCTTCGGGTGGCGACGGGCGAACCACTCTCGTTCACGCAGGAGTCGGTCGAACGGCGCGGCCACTCCATCGAGTGCCGCATCAACGCCGAGGACCCGGCGAAGAACTTCCTACCGTCACCGGGCACGATCACGCGACTGCGCGTCCCGAGCGGTCCGGGCGTGCGCTGGGACGGCGGTTACGACGAAGGCGACGCGATCTCGCAGTTCTACGACAACCTGATCGGCAAGCTCGTGGTGTGGTCTCCCGACCGCGAGGCGGCGCGGCGCCGCATGCTGCGGGCGCTGCGGGAGCTCGAGGTCGGCGGGGTCCGGACGACCGTGCCCGCCGACCTCACCCTGCTCGACCACCCCGACTTCGTCGCCGGCAACCACTCGACGAGATGGGTCGAGGAGGAGATCGACCCGGCGTTGCTCGCGGAATCCGCGCCCGCGCCGGCCCCGGCCGCGCCCGATGCGGACGCGGACGCCGAGGGGGTCCAGCTCGAAGAGCGCACGATTCCGGTCGAGGTCGACGGCAAGCGCTTCTCGGTCCGGGTGTGGCTGCCGGAAGCGCCCGCCGCCGGCGACACCGTCGCGGGCGGAGGGCGGCGGGGTGGCAAGGTCAGCAAGCCGAGGGCGGCGGCCGGCGGAGGCGCCGGCGGCGACGGCACCGTCAGCTCGCCGATGCAGGGAACGATCGTCAAGGTGCTCGTCGCGCAGGGCGACGCCGTCGAGCCCGGTCAGGCGCTGCTCGTGCTCGAGGCGATGAAGATGGAGAACCACATCAACGCCGAGGGGGCCGGCACCGTGAAGGAGGTCCGCGTCGCGGCGGGTGACACGGTGGGCACCGGCGACGTGCTGATCGTCATCGAGTAGCCCGCGGACCATGCGGGTGCCCTTCTTCCACGTGGACGCGTTCGCGTCCGGCCCCTTCACCGGCAACCCGGCCGCGGTCTGCCTGCTCGACGCGCCGGCCGACCCCGGCTGGATGCAAGCCGTCGCCGCCGAGATGAACCTGCCCGAGACCGCTTTCGTACGGCCGGTGGTGGCGAACGAGCCGGGACACTTCGAGCTGCGCTGGTTCACGCCCACCGTCGAGGTCGACCTGTGCGGCCACGCGACCCTGGCCAGCGCGCACGTCCTGTGGGAGACAGATCCGGACGCCGGCGGGCGACCCGCGATGTTCGAGACGCGCAGCGGCACGCTGACCGCGACGAGACGGGGTGAGGGCGTGGAGCTCGATTTCCCCGCCGATCCCGTCACCACCGCCGACCCCGATCGCGGTCTGCTCGACGCGCTCGGGGTCGCAGCGGCGGATGCGTCGCACGGCCGCATCGGGTGGGTCTTGGAGCTGCCGGACGCGAGCGCAGTGCGCGCCGTCAGCCCCGACTTCGCAAGGCTGGCGGCGTTCGAGATCGCGGTCGTCACGGCGCGGTCTGACGATCCGAGATACGACTTCGTCTCGCGCTGCTTCGGCCCGAAGTTCGGCATCGACGAGGATCCGGTGACGGGCTCGGCGCATTGCGCGCTCGGTCCCTACTGGGCGGAACGCTTCGGTAAGACCGAGCTGATCGGCTACCAGGCGTCGGCGCGCGGCGGCGCCGTGTTGGTACGCGTCGACGGCGACCGCACGGCCCTCGCGGGTCGCGCGGTCACCGTCACGCGCGGGGAGCTCGTGGCATAACCGTCTCGATCACCGGACCGTGGCCCGACGGAACACGGTGACGGCGACGACCGTGAACAACGCGGCGTACGCCGTGACCACGGCCAGGCTCAAGAACGCCATGACGGTCGGGCTGCTCATTCCCCAGATGTCGTGCAGTCCGACGCCACGCTCGTCGACAAGGCCGTAGCGCATGATCGCGAGTGCGTGCGTGAGCGGGAGCACCTTGGCGAACGCCGCCAGTGCAGCAGGCATCGCGCCGATCGGGAAGAGCGAACCGGCGAAGAACCACGGGACGATCGCCACCGCGGGCAGCGCGCCGACGTACTCCTCCTGCGAGGGAATGCGATTGGCGAGCGTCTCGGCCGCGCCGTACATGACCACGACCAAGCCGATGCTGGCGGCGAGGAACCACGCGATCCCGGTCGCCGTGCCCGAGAACTCGGCGCCGCGCAGGACGGCGGCACTCATCAGGACTGCAAGCTGGAGGCCGCTGACCGCCAGCGCGACGGCCAGGTTGCCGAGCACGAGGAGCGGGCGCCGCACCGGCGCCGCGATCAGGTCCCGCCGGGCGCCGCTGTCGCGTTCGACGAAGAGACCGATGCCCGCCAGCATGCAGTTGAGGGGCAGCAGCAACCCGACGGTGGCGATGGCGACGAAGCTCATGTAGTCGATCCCGCGCACGGTCGGGATCTGGTCGGCGAGCGCGGGTGCGATGATGAGCGCGAACAGGACCGGCGTGAGCAGCGGTACGAGAAGCTCTCGCGGGGTCCGGATGTTGAGCGCGAACCTGCGCCGCACGAGCGTGCGCAGCGCGTTGGCGCTCCCCGCGGAAGCCGCCACTCGGGCGCTCGTGGCGCGAGGGCGGTGGAGCGAGGCGTCGATGGTGGCCATGGAGTCCTCCTCTGTCAGGCGGCGGCCAGGCGGCCGCCGGTCAGGCGCAGATAGATGTCGTCGAGCGTCGGCCGGCGGGTCGTCAGCTCGGTCGTGGTCAGCCCGAGCTCGCCGACCGCGACCACCGCGGCATGCGCCGGCGACCCGTGCAGCGGGACCGTGAGTGTGCCGCCCACCGAGAACGCGTCCTCCGACGCCACACCGCCGGCGCGGAGCACCGAGAGCGCGGCGGCGGGGTCTCCGTCGACGTGCACCTCGAGCAGCTCGGCACCGAGCGTGCCGAGGAGCGCCGCCGGCGTGTCGAGGGCCACGATGCGACCGGCGTGGATGATCGCGACGCGGTCGCACAGCCGCTCGGCTTCATCGAGGTAGTGCGTCGTGAGGACGACCGTCATCTCGTCGCGCCGCCGCAACACCGCGATGAGATCAAGGAGCTCGTGGCGGATGAGGGGATCGAGACCGACGGTCGGCTCGTCGAGGAACAGGACCTGCGGGTCGGAGAGCAACGCCCGCGCCAGCTCCAGCCGCCGGCGCTGTCCGCCGCTGTAGCTGGCCACCGGCCGGTCGATGATCTCGCCGAGGCCGAAGGCGTCGACGACCTCGTGGAGTCGGGCCGCCGCCTTCGCGGGCTCGACGCCCCACAAACGGGCGTGGATCTCGAGGTTGCGCCGACCGGTCAACGGCCGGTCGACGACCGACTCCTGGAACACGACCGCGCTCGCCCGGCGCGCCGCGAGCGGCTCGGCCACGACGTCCCAGCCGGCGAGGCGGGCCGTGCCGGCGGTGGGGGCCACGGTTCCGGTGAGCATGCCGACGGTGGTGGACTTGCCGGCGCCGTTGGGCCCCAGCAGGCCGAAGACCTCGCCGGGGAAGACGTCGAAGTCGATGCCACGAACGGCTTGCACGTCGCCCGGGTACGTCTTGGTGAGCCCCCGTACTTCGACTGCAAGTGGTTTCATTTCCATCTCCGTTGAGTCGGTGTTCTCGACTGTCATCAAGGAAGGACGGGCGGCGCACGGCGGTTGTGACACGCCGGGGAGCGCATCGACCGATGTCACATCTCGAACAGCTCGCTCGTCCTATGAGGTGAGATGGACAACGAACCCACACCGTCGGTGGCGAGCGCTGACCCACGCGTGGCCGAGGCGTGGCGCGATCACCGCCAGCGGCTCATGGATGTCGCGTACCGCATGCTCGGGAGCGTCAGCGACGCCGAAGACGCGGTGCAGGAGGCCTACGCCCGGCTCGTGCACAACGGCGTCGACGGGATCGACGACGTGCGTGGGTGGCTCGTGACCGTCACCAGCCGCCTGTGCCTCGATCAGCTCCGCTCGGCCCAGTCGCAGCGCACCAGCTACGTGGGACCGTGGCTCCCCGAGCCGGTTGTCGACGTGCCGTCGCTCGGCGTCGACCCCGCCGACCGGGTCACGCTCGACGACAGCGTTCGCATGGCCCTGCTGGTCGTGCTCGAGCAGCTCTCCCCCGCCGAGCGCACTGCGTTCGTGCTCCACGACATCTTCCAGCTGTCGTTCGAGGAGGTGGCGTCGATCGTCGGCCGGTCACCGGCGGCGTGCCGGCAGCTCGCGAGCCGCGCCCGGCGCCACGTCCAGACGGAAGCCGCGCCGAGCCGCTTCCACACCGACACCCGCGAGCAGCGGCAGCTGGCGGAGCGGTTCGCGGCCGCGGCCAACACCGGCGATCTCGACGCGCTCCTCGAGGTGTTGGACCCCGACGTGTCCGGTGACGCCGACTCCGGCGGAGTCATTCCCGGCGCCCCGCGCCACGCCGTCGTCGGGCGGTCGCGCGTCGCCGCCAATTTGCTGCGCAACGTCGGAGGCCGCGGCATCGAGTTCCGCGCCGTCGACGTCAACGGCGAACCCGGCGTCGTCGGCGTGCAGGACGGGCGGATCGTCGCCGCCGTCGTGCTCGAGAGCGGCAACGGGATGATTCACCACATCCACGCGATCTTGAATCCGGCCAAGCTCGCGCACCTCGCACCGCACGGCGTGTAGCGCCGCGTCACGCGTCGCTACGACGCGGCTTCGGCGAGCGACTCCGAGAGCGTCGGGTGCACGAGCAGCGAGTCCACGATGTCCTCGACCGCGAGGCCGTTGGTGACGGCGACCGCGATCACGCTGATGAGCTCGGCGGCGTTGCGCCCGACGATGGATCCGCCGAGCACGACGCCGGTCGCCGGGTCAGAGAGGATCTTCACGAACCCGCGCGGGTCGCCCTTGATGTGCGCCTTGGCGTTCGACGAGAACGGCACCTTCGTGACGCGGATCTTCCTGCCGAGCGAGAACGCCTCCGCTTCCGCCAGTCCGACGTCGGCGATCTCGGGGTCGGTGAAGATCGCCTGCGCCGCCTTGTCGTAGTCGAGGTGGCGGTGGGGGCGGTTGTGCAGGCCCATGAGGTGCTCGGCGATCTTCCGTCCCTGCATGGCCCCGACCGACGAGAGCGGCAGCTTTCCGGACACGTCGCCGGCGGCGTAGATGTGCTCGACGTTCGAGCGGCAGTGGTGGTCGATCGGGATGTAGCCCCCGCCGTCGACCTCGACCCCTGCCTCGTCGAGCCCGAGGTCCTCGCTGTTCGGGATCGACCCGACGGTCAGGACAGCGTGCGACCCTTCCACGACCCTGCCGTCCTCGCAGGCGACGCGCACGGTGTCGCCGATGCGCTCGATGCCGCTCGCGCGCGCGCCCTTGAGCAGCGTGACGCCCTGGCGCAGGAACTCGTCCTCGAGCGCCGCCGCCACCTCGGGGTCCTTGAGCGGGAGCACCTGCTGGCGGGAGACGAGCAGCGTCACCTTCGAGCCCAGGGCGTCGAACATGTGCGTGAACTCGACTCCGGTGACCCCGGAGCCGACCACCACCATGTGCGCCGGCAGCTCGGGAGGCGGGTACGCCTGGCGGGTCGTGAGCACCCGCTCGCCGTCCACGGCTGCGAACTCGGGAACCCGAGGACGCGAGCCGGTGGCGACCACGACGAAGTCCGCTTCGAGCTCCTCGATGCCGCGGGCGGTCTCGACCACCACCTCGTGCGGCCCCTTGAGCCGCCCCGTGCCGCGGAGGAGCCGGACCTTCTGCGATTCGAGCAGCTGGACGATCGACTCGTGCAGGCGCAGCTCGATCGACGAGACCCGCTCGCGCAGCGCGTCCAGATCGACCCCGCCTTGGGCCTGCAGGCCCATCACGTGGCTGCGGGCGAGCTCCGCCAGCTCGCCGCCGGTGGCGATCATCGCCTTGGAGGGGATGCAGTCCCACAAGTGGGCAGCGCCGGCGATGACGTCACGCTCGACGAGCGTCACCTCCGCGCCCAGCGTTGCCGCGACCGTCGCGCAGGTGTTGCCGGCGGGGCCGCCGCCGAGAATCGCGAGCCGTACTCCGGAGATGCGCGTCACGCACCCAGGCTACGGCACGCCTCTAGCCTCGGACGCGGCAGCGGCGGCTTTGCCGACCGTCGCCGCAAAGCCGAAGCTTGCGACGGCGACAATGGGGATTGATGCCCGAGTTGCGGCGGGACGAACTGAGCGGTCGTTGGGTGCTCCTTGCACCCGGGCGTGCCGCGCGCCCGCACACGTTCCCTTCGTCCGCGACCGACGCGCTGGGCGCTGAGGTGTGCCCGTTCTGCCCCGGCAACGAGCACCTGACGCCGCCCGAGGTGTACCGCACGGGCGACGGTGCGCCCGACACACCCGGGTGGCGCGTGCGAGTGGTGCCGAACCTCTATCCCATCGTCGGCGGCGCCTACGCCGGACCGGGCGCGACGGGCGTGCACGAAGTCGTGGTCCTCTCCCCCGCGCACGGCGACTCGTTCGCGCAACTCGACCATCGACAAGCGACCGAGGTGCTCACCGTGCTACGAGACCGCGCCCGCCACCACATCGCCGCCGGGCGCTCGTTCGTGCAGGTCGTGATCAACCACGGTCGAGCCGCGGGCGCTTCGATCGAGCATCCGCACGCGCAGATCGTGGCGCTCGACCTGGTGCCGCCCGCCGTCGCGCAGGCGGTCGAACGGTTCGAGGACGCGGGCCATGACCTCGTCGCCGCCGATCTCGACCGGGCGGGCGACGGTCTTCGCCTCGTCGACGGGCCCGTCGTGGCGTGGTGCCCGCGGGCCGGGAGCACGCCGTACGAGCTCCGCCTCGCGCTCCACGCCCGCGGATCACGCTTCGACGAAGCCGGCGACGGGGACATGGAGCCCCTCGCCGACGCCACCCGCTCCGTGCTGGCGCGCCTCGCCGACGCGACGGGAGAAGTGCCGTACAACCTCGTCGTCCATACCGCTCCGCCCGGCACGAGCCGGGAGTCGTTTCACTGGTACGTCGAAATTCAGACGAGGATGGGGGTCGTCGCCGGCTTCGAGCAGGGCACTGGCATCCTGGTGAACACCGTCCCGCCCGAGGTCGCGGCAGAGCAGCTGCGCGACGGCGCCGGCGAATCGAGCTAGCGCCCGACGAACTTCGCCTTGCCCGGGCCGTTCTCGAGGAAGCTGCGGACGCCGGTGGCGGCGTCCTCGGTGCCGAACACCTCGGCGAAGGCCTCGGTCTCGAGGTCGAGGCCGTCGTCGAGGCGGCCGTCGAGGCCGCCGTCGATGACGATCTTGGCCACGCCCATGGCGACCACCGCCCCCGACGCCAGGGACGCCGCCCACGCCCGGGCGGCCTCCTCCAGCTCGGCGGCGGGGACCACCCGGTCGACGAGCCCGAGGGCGAGAGCCTCGTCCGCCTTCACCTGCCGTCCGCTCCAGACGAGCTCCTTCGCCCGCGCCGTTCCGATCAGCCGGGGCAGGCGCTGCGTCGCGCCCGCGCCCGGGATGACCCCGAGCAGGATCTCGGGTTGCCCGACGCGTGCGTTGTCGGCCGCGACGCGCAGGTCGCACGCCAGGGCCAGCTCGAGCCCGCCCCCGAGCGCGACCCCGTTGATCGCGGCGATGACCGGCCGCGGGATCTCGCCGATCGCGTCGTACGCGGCCCGGAACCTTGTGCTGATCGCGCGCGCCTCGTCCGGCCCGCCGAACTCGGAGATGTCGGCCCCGGCTGCAAACGCTTTGGCTCCGCCGAGCACCACGACGGCCTTCACGTCGGGATCGCCGGCGAGGTCACGGGCGGCGGACGCGATCTCGTCGAGCAGCGCGCCCGACAGCGCGTTCAGCGGCGGCCGGTCGATGCGCAGGAAGGCGACGCCGTCGGCCTGCCGGTCGATGCGGACACTCTCGGGCATGCTGGGCTCCCCGGTTGACGAGATCGTGACGGGATCTGACTACGTCTGGCGCGCGAACAGCACCTCGCCGCCGATGGGTCGGAAGCCGGCGGACAGCAACGCTCGCACTGACGCCACGTTCCCCGGCGCGACCTGGGCGAAGATCGCTCTCCCGTCCGGGACGAACGTGCGGGCCGCGAGTGCCAGCCGGCGTCCGAGCCCGCGGTGGCGGGCGGCGGGCTCGACCTCGAAGGCGCACTCCAGGCGACCGGCCAGGCCCCGGCCGACGACGAGCACGCCGAGCTCCTCGGGATCGGTGAACGCCCGGAGGTCGGTCCGGTACCGGGCGGCGCGCCGCACCCGGTCGTGATCACCGAGGTCGTCGCGTGGCGTCAGCTCGAGATCGGCGTGGTCGGTGGGAGGCGCGGCCATGACCAGGTCGCGGCTGCCGGGTTTGGTCCCCAGCCGTTGCGCCAGCCACAGCTGGAACGACGGGTGGGTCCACGCCGACAGGTCGCCGGTCGGCAGCGCGTTCAGGACGTCATCGGCAGGGACGTCCGCCGCCACCACCAGATGGGCGGTGAAGTCGACGATCGCGTCGGCGGGACCGCCGGGTGACGGCATGACCTCGACGAAGCCGTCGGGCGGCGGGTGGTCGCCGTGCGCGGCCGCGTACAGCATCACCGCCAGGGGGTGCTCGGTCACCTCGGGCAGGTTAGATCTGCAACAGCTCGTCGGCGGCGGCGTACGGATCGAGCTCCCGGGCCGCGACCTGCGCCACCAGCCGGTCGAAACGCTCGCCCTGGCACCGCTCTTCGGCGCCGGCCCGCAGCCGCTCGTGCACGATCGCCCGCAGCTCCTCGCGCAGGCGTTCGTCGCGCCGGCGTTCGAGCCTGCCGTCGGCCTCGAGGTACGCGCGATGGTCGAGCACGGCTCGCCACAGGTCGTCCACGCCCCGGTTGTCGGTCGCGACGGTCTGGACGATCGGCGGGCGCCAGTCCCGATCCCCAGCCAGCTCGAGCATCATCTCCAGGTCGCGGACGGTGTCGGCGGCGCCGTCGCGGTCGGCCTTGTTGACGACGAGCACGTCGGCGATTTCCAGCAGTCCCGCCTTGTTGGCCTGCACCCCATCGCCCCACCGCGGGTTCACGACCACGACCGTCGTGTCGGCAGCGCCCGCCACCTCGACCTCGACCTGACCGACGCCGACCGTCTCGATGATGATCCACGACTTCCCGGCGGCGTCGAGGATCCGCACGGCCTGCGGCGTCGCCAGCGACAGGCCGCCGAGGTGGCCGCGCGTCGCCATGGAGCGGATGAACACGCCCTCGTCGGTCGCGTGATCCTGCATGCGGATCCGGTCGCCGA
>DASYFC010000022.1:0-2014 GCA_036498645.1 Acidimicrobiia bacterium
GGTAGTAGAGGTCGATGCGCTCCAGGCCGAGTCTGCGCAGGCTCATGTGGACGCTTTGCCTTAGGTAGTTCGGGTGGCCGACTGCCCCGAGGGTCGAGTAGTCGTAGCCGCCCCGCACAAAGCCGCCCTTCGTCGCGATGACCAGATCGCGGGGATAGGGATGGAGGGCTTCGCGGATGAGCTCTTCGTTGGAGTGCGGGCCGTACACGTCGGCGGTGTCGATGAATGTCACGCCGGAGTCGACGACGTGGCGCAGCAACGCGATCCCGCCGCCATGGTCGGGGTAATCGCCCCACACCTGGTCACCGGTCAATCGCATCGCGCCGAAGCCGATCCGGCCGACGGCCAGGTCGCCTCCGATCGTTACGGTGTCCGTGATAGGTATGACCGCGCTCATATCCCAGGTTCCTTTCGTCGTCGCGTCTGGTGGCGTCAAGGGTCTCGCTCACGCACGTGCGTCGGGGCCTGCCCAACGATCTTCCGTTCTCGATTACGGGCCCGAGATCACTCGGTGTCTAGGGCCTCGCGCAGGACGGCGGTGGCCTGCGCGATCGCGGCGCGCGCCGCGTGCGTCTCGCTGAGGGGGTTGAGCAACATGAAGTCGTGGGTGATGCCGTCGTAGCGGACGGTTGTGACCGGGGTCCCGGCCGTGCGCAGTCGCGCGGCGTAGGCCTCGCCCTCATCGCGCAGCACGTCGGCCTCGCCGACGACGACCAGCGCCGGTGGCAGCCCTGCGAGCTGCTTCTCGGTTGCGCGCAACGGCGATGCGAACGGCTCCTTGCGCCGCTCAACGTCGGGCTCGTACGCGTCCCAGAACCATTCCATCATCCTTGCGCTGAGGAAGTAGCCCTCGGCGAACTGCTCGTACGAGCCGGTATCCATGGCGGCGTCGGTGACCGGGTAGTACATCGACTGGTGCACGAAGCGGACGTCACCTCGCTCCTTGGCCATGAACGTGAGCGCCGCGGTCATGTTGCCGCCGACCGAGTCGCCGGCGACTGCGATGCGGTTGGGGTCGAGTTGGTTGGCGTCGCCCTCACGCACGATCCACTGTGCGGTCGCGTATCCCTGCTCGATCGCGACGGGATAGTGGGCTTCAGGCGAGCGTTCGTATTCGACGAACATGACAGCGGCGCCGGTGCCGACGGCGAGCTCGCGGACGAGTCGGTCGTGCGTGTGGGCGTTGCCGAGCACCCAGCCGCCGCCGTGCATGTAGAGGATCACCGGCAGCGTCCCGACGGCGTCCGGCGGCCGGACGATCCGCACCCGCACGTCGCCGACGTCGGCGGCCACGGTGATCCAGCGGTCATCCACTGGCAGCTTCTCGATCGGCGCGGCCTGCAGCTCGTCGACCACGGCGCGCGCCTCGGCCGGGCTCAGTTCGTACAGGAACGGCGGTTTTGCGGCCGCCTCGACGAGCGCCTGCGACGCTGGCTCGAGCACGACGGGGTTGTGGATGGTGGTCACGGACATTTGCGACTCCCTCTGTGTGGATGGTGAACGGACCTACGGTGCGGCGAGTTACTGCTCGAGAAAGGCGTGGACGTGGTCGGCGAACAGCTCCGGGTACTGGTTCAGGAATCCGTGGCCGGCGTCCGGGTAGATCCGCAGCTGAGAGTTCGGGAGGCGTTCAGCTAGCAGGTGGCTGTTTTGCGTGTGCATCATCGTGTCGTTGTCGCCATTGGCAACGAGCGTCGGTTGGGTGATGCCGGCTAGCCGGTTGAGCCTTGACTCGTCCGGGATACCCCAGGCCGTAATCGCGGCGAGCTGTGCGTCGCGAGTGGCCAGGTCTGTCGGTTCGTCACGGTGGACCTTGCGCTGGTAAAGGCGTCCTAGCGACTCCATGCCCTTGGCGCGACTGTGCTCGGAGCTAGAGAAGAACAAGCTGAGCAGGTGCTCGGCGGTGGGCTCGTCTGGTGTCGCGAGCGCGTATACGTCCTCGCTCCAGCGGTGTAGGTCCGGGCCACCCTGGGGTGCCGTGCCGGCGAGCACAAGACGACGGACGAGTCGCGGG
>DASYFC010000023.1:0-17209 GCA_036498645.1 Acidimicrobiia bacterium
CCTCCGACGTCGTCGACGCGATCACCGCGTCGGGGCAGGCGGTGTCGGAGCTGCGTGTCGACGGCGGCGCCGCCGCGATGGACGTGCTCTGCCAGTTCCAGGCCGACGTCCTCGGAGTGCCTGTACGGCGACCGACCGTGAAGGAGACGACCGCGCTGGGCGCGGCGTACCTCGCCGGACTCGCCGAGGGAGTGTGGGCGTCGCCGAGCGAGGCCGCCGCGAGCTGGGTCGAGGAATCGACCTTCGAGCCTTCGATGCCGTCCGACGACGTCGCGCGCAAACAGGACGAGTGGCACCGCGCGGTCGAGCGTGCGCGCGGATGGGCGAACGACGACGGGTGAGCGCTACGCGACCGCCGCCGGACGGCCGGTGGCTTCGAGCCTCGCCAACGGCACGGGCTCGACGGGCACGTCCTCGGCCTTCTTGGTCGCGTACGTGTCGACGTACTCGTAGCCGGAGAGCTGCTGGAGCTCGAACATCACCTCGTCGGTGATCTGGCGCAGCACGAGCTTGTCGTGCTCGCGCCCCGCGTACCGGTCGGCGGTGATCGGTGTGCCGAACTGGATCCGGACCGTGCGGAACAGGCGCGGGAGCTTCCGGTCGATCGGGTTGATCTCGTCGGTGCCGGTCATCCCGACGGGCACGATCGGCGCGCCGGTGCGCAACGCCAGGCGCGCGACGCCCGTGTGACCGCGATGGAGGTAGCCGTCCCGCGTTCGGGTCCCCTCCGGGTAGATGCCGAACACGCCGCCCTGCTCGAGCACCTCGGTCGCCGATTCGAGGGCCCGTTCGCTGGCGCTGCCACCTTCGCGACGGATCGGGATCTGACCGACGCCGCGGAAGAACCACGCCGTCTTCTTGTTGTCGAAGTACTCCGCCTTGGCCACGAACGTCACCCGGCGCCGGATCACGAGCGGCAGGAACAGCGAGTCCATGAAGGACCGGTGGTTGGCGGCGAGGATCAACGGGCCCTGCGCAGGCAGGTGGTCCCGGCCGTCGATCCGCACCCTGTAGAAGACACGCAGGATCGGCGTGAGGATCGCCTTGATGAGCCAGTAGAGCACCGCTCCCCCTTGGCCCGAGCCGGGCCCCGTTCCTCGGAGCCTACGCGAGCGCCCAAGTCGAACGTTCTTGACCGATTGGTCAAGTGCTCGTACCCTCCGCGGCGGCGAACGGCGGCTTTGCCGACCGTCGCCACAAAGCCTCAGCTTGCGACGGCGACAGGAGAGGAACGTGCGGCGGAAGCTCACGCAACGGGGGAAGGACCGGCGGCGTCAGCTCATGGAGCACGCCGCCGAGCTCTTCGCCGAGCGGGGTTACCACCCGACGTCCGTCTCCGACATCGTCGAGAGCCTCCGCGTCGGCAAGGGCGTCTTCTACTGGTACTTCTCCTCGAAGGAGGAGCTGCTGGCGGAGATCCTGCGCGAATCACACCAGGACCTGCGCCGCCGGCAGCAGCAGGCGATCGGCGACGAGCCCAACCCGGTCCTGCGCATCGAGCTCGGCATCCGGGCCACGATCGAGTGGTTCCTGGAGCACCGCAAGTACTTCACGCTGTTCCAGTTCGCCGCCAGCGACGAGCGGTTCGCACCGGTGCTGCGCCGCAACCACGACGTCGCCATCGCCGACGCCGTTCGGCACATCAAGGACGCGATCGTCGACGGCCTCGTCGCCGACCAGGACCCCGAGATGCTGGCCGAAGCCATCGTCGGCGCCTGCAACCAGCTGACCCGTACCTACGTGTTCGATCGCCACGAGCCTGTCGACCGCACCACCGAGGCCGCGGTCAGCTTCTGCCTCCACGGCATCGTCGGGAAGTAACCCACGCGCCGTCGACGGGCGTGTCGGCGCGGGCGCCTGTCTCGTCAGCCGAGCTTGGTGAGCGCGCGGCGGATGCCGCGGACGGCCTGGCCGATGCGCTGCTCGTTCTCGACGAGCGCGAAGCGCACGAATCCCTCCCCGCCGGGACCGAAACCGACCCCGGGTGAGATGGCGACGCCGGCCTCGGGCACAAGCATCTTGGCGAACTCCAGGCTGCCCATCTCCTCGTACGGCTCCGGGATCGGAGCCCAGACGAACATCGTGCCTCGCGGCCGCTCGATGTCCCATCCGCACCGGGCGAGGCCGTCGATCAGCGCGTCGCGCCGGCCCCGGTACACCGCGTTCACCTCGAGCGGATAGTCGGGTGCCTCGTTCATGGCGACGATCGACGCGATCTGAATGGGCTGGAAGGTGCCGTAGTCGAGGTAGCTCTTCAGCTTGCCGAGCGCCGCCACGACCTCCTCGTTCCCTACGAGGAATCCCATCCTCCATCCGGCCATGGAGAACGACTTCGTCAGCGTGTACAGCTCGACGGCGACGTCGGTGGCGCCGGGCACCTGCAGGACCGAAGGAGGGTCGTAGCCGTCGTAGCCGAGGTCCGCGTACGCGAAGTCGTGCACGAGCAGCACGTCGTGCTGCTTGGCGAACTCGACCATGCGCGTCATGAACTCGAGGTCCACGCACGCCGTCGTCGGGTTGTGCGGGAAGGAGAGGACGATGACGCGGGGCCGCGGCCACGACTCCTCCCACTCTGCGAGGAGGTTCGCGAAGAAGTCCTCCTCGGGGCCGAGGCGCACGTAGCGGACCTCGGCGCCGGCGAAGATCGGGCCCCAGATATGGATCGGGTACGACGGGCTCGGGACGAGCGCGGCGTCGCCGGGGCCGAGCAGCGTCCACATCAGGTGCGAGTAGCCCTCCTTCGCCCCGATCGTCGTGCATGCCTGCGTGTCGGGATCCAGCTCGACGCCGAACCGGCGCCGGTAGAGGTCCGTGATCGCGAGGCGCAGCTTCGGGATACCGCGGCTGGCGGAGTACCGGTGGTTGCGGGGGTTGCGCACCGCCTCGCAGAGCTTCTCCACCGCGACCGTGGGCGACGGGATGTCCGGATTGCCGAAGCCGAGGTCGATGACGTCCTCGCCGGCGCGCCGGGCGTCCATCTTCAGCGAGTCGATCGTCGCGAAGACGTACGGCGGGAGAGCGTTGATGCGCCGGAACTCCACGGAACACGACCGTACCAGGCGGTCTTTCCGACCCCGGGTAGGGTTTCGGCGACATGCCGCCCATCGAAGCCGTGCTGGTCGACGTCGGCGGGGTGCTCGTCCTTCCCGACCACGATCGCATGGCCGGCGCGTTCGAACGTGCGGGAGTGCACGTCGACCGGGACGCACTCGACCGCGCTCACTACGCCGGCGTCGCCGCGCTGACCGAGTTCACCGAGGGAGACCGCGACGTCTGGGTCGCATACAACCGTGCCTACGCGCGCGCCTGTGACACACCGTCTGACGCGCTCGACGACGTGGTCGAGCACCTGCTGAACGAGTTCGCGACCGGCGACGTCTGGAGACGGATCGTCCACGGGTCCGTCGACGCGCTCCGGAGGCTGGGCGCGCTCGGCATGCGCCTCGCGATCGTGTCGAACGCGGACGGTGACGCCGAGCAGCGCCTGCAGGACGACGCCATCTGCCAGGTCGGGCAGGGGCGAGGCGCGCCGGTGGAGGCGATCTTCGACTCGACCGTCGTCGGCGTCGCCAAACCGGACCCGCGCATCTTCGAGCTTGCGCTCGAGGCCCTCGCGGTGCCGGCCGCCCGCGCCATCCACGTGGGCGACACGCCGGGCGCCGACGTCGACGGCGCCCGCGCCGCCGGCGTGCACCCGGTGCTGGTGGACCCGTACGACTTCCACTCCGATCTCGACGTCGAGCGCGTCACCTCGTTGCTCGACGTGGTGGAGCTCGTCCGGACGCGCCAGCCCGCCTGATCCACGATCGTCGAACCGGTACGCTCCACGCCCTCGCCGGACACTCGAGCACTGATGCGTCTCCTTCGCCGCCTCACCCCGTTGACCGCCCTGCTCGTCGCGACCGTGCTGCTCGCGGCGTGCTCGAGCGACTCCGGCACGAAGAAGGCGACGCCGAAGTCCACGACTGCCACGACCACCACGACCGCGCCGACCTCGGCGGCCGTCACCACCACCGCCGCCGCCGATCCTGCGTCCTGCATTCGCGGGAACTTCCGCTTCACGCGGATGGACTACGACGGGCCGGTGCAGACGCAGTTCGGGCCGACCACGATCACGGGCGGGATCGGCGGGCGGCGCATCGAGCTGAAGCGCGACAACACGTTCCACTTCACCGACGACGGCTCCGACAAGGTGCAATTCTCGTTGCAGGGATATCCGCCGACCAACGGCACCGCGGTCCTCAAGGCCCAGTCCGACGGCACCTTCGTGCCCACGGGACAGAAGGCGAACTTCAACATCACGGCGCTGAGCGGCACGCTCGTCCTGACGCTCCAGAACGGCCAGATGGTCAACATCCCCCTCCCGCCGGACGGGACCGGCGTCAAGGAAACGTTCGGGCTCAACGGTGACGCGAACTACATGTGCGAGGGCAACAAGGTCACGTTCCGTTTCGCCGCGCTCACCATCGCCCTCGAGCGCGTCTGACTTACAGGCGCGTCAGCTCGCCTCGACGGGCGTGAACTTCACCGGCATGTGCTTGATGCCGTTGATGAGGTTCATGTGCAGCCGCTCGACGGGGCCGGTGAGCTCCATGTCGGGCAGGATGCGGCGCAGCTCCTCGAACATGCAGTTGATCTCGTAGCGGGCGAGGTTGGCGCCGAGGCAGAAGTGCGGGCCGCGGCCACCGAAGGCGACGTGCTCGTTCGGCGCGCGGTCGATGTCGAACGTGTGCGGGTCCGGGAACTGGTCGGGGTCGCGGTTGGCCGCCGGGTACCACAAGGTGATCTTGTCGCCGTCCTTGATCGGGACGTCTCGGATCTCGGTGTCACGGGTCGCGGTACGGCGGAAGTAGTTGACAGGGCTGACGAAGCGGAGCATCTCCTCCACCGCCGGCGCGAGTACGTCCGGGTCGCGCAGGAACTGCGCCCGCTGGTCGTCGTGCTCGAGAAGCGCGAGCGTCCCGCCCGTGATCAGGTTGCGCGTCGTCTCGTTGCCCGCCACCGCGAGCAGCAAGAAGAAGACGTTGAACTCGAGCACGTCGAGTTTCTCGCCGTCGACTTCTCCGGTGAGCAGCAGCGTCACGATGTCCTCGCCGGGGTCGGCGAGGCGCTGATCGGCAAGCGCTTGCGCGTACGCGTACAGCTCCGCCGCGACCTCCATCGGATTGCTGTCGGCGCCGTACTCCGGGTCCTCGGCGCCGACCATGCGGTTCGACCACTCGAAGACCTTGTGGCGGTCCTCCTGCGGGACCCCGATCAGCTCGGCGATCACGATCAGCGGGAGGTCGGCCGCCACCTCCGTGACGAAGTCGATCTCCCCCTTGGGCGCGACGCGGTCGACGATCTCCTCCGCCGCCGAGCGCACGTGTCCCTCGATGGACCGGATGTGCCGGGGCGTGAACATGCGGCTCACGAGCTTTCTCAGGCGCGTGTGCCGCGGAGGGTCCTGGTTGATCATCATCAGCCGGGTTCCCTCGTCAACGGGCCCCATGAAGGCGCCGCCCGTGTACGACGAGAACGTCTCGGGGTCGCGCTCGACCGCCATGACGTCGTCCCACTTCGTGAGCGCCCAGAAGCCGGGCCCGTCGAGCTCGGTGTGGTCGACCCAGGCGACGGGATGCTCGCGCCGGAGGAAGTCGAAGTAGTCGTGGGGCGGACCCGAGAGGAAGGTCGCGCCGTCGGAGAGGTCCACGTCCGCGATGCGCACTTGCGTCAATCTAGCCACGAATCGGGCCCAGTTAGAATCCGTTCTAGTTTCTGTCAGCCCCGACCACGCGAGGTGCCCGGATGCCCGAGCTGCTCGACCTGAGCACGAAGCACTGCCGCGTCGAGCGCGACGGACACGTCGTGATCCTCACGATGGACCGGCCCGAGGCGCGCAACGCCCTCAGTCCCGACATGCTCGTGGGCCTCGCCGACGGGTTCGACTACGTCGACCGCGAGCCCGAGGTCCGGGTCGCGATCCTCACCGGCGCCGCCGGTCACTTCTCGTCCGGCGCGGACCTGAAGGCGATGGCGAAGCCGTCGGATAGTGAACACGTCCGGTCACGCCTGGCCGAGGAGCCGAACCTCCATTGGAAGGCGCTGCTGCGCGACTACCGATTGTCGAAGCCGCTCGTCGCCGCGGTCGAGGGATACGCGGTCGCCGGGGGCACCGAAATGCTCCAGGGGACCGACCTCCGGGTCGCCGCCGACACCGCCACGTTCGGCGTGTGGGAGGCGAAGCGCGCGCTCTTCCCTCTGGGGGGCTCGGCCGTGCGCCTCCCCCGCCAGATCCCGTACGCGCGAGCCATGGACATCCTCCTCACGTGCCGCCCCATCCCGGCGTACGAGGCGCTGGATCTCGGCTTGATCAGCCGGGTGGTGCCCGAGGGGCACGCGCTCGCAGGCGCGCGCGCCGTCGCCGACCAGGTGGCCGCGAACGGGCCGCTCGCGTGCCAGGCCATCCTGCGAGCGTGGCGAGAGGCCGAGGGCCTCCCGGACGTCGAGGCCATGCAGATCCAGGACAAGATCGGCTGGGAGGTCTTCGCCAGCGAGGACGCCAAGGAAGGCCCGCGCGCATTCGCGGAGAAACGTCCACCGAGCTACAAGGGCAGGTGATGGAGCCGGACGCGGCACCACCCGGCGACAACTTCGTCACGAAAGGACGCGTTCGACTCGCCGAGGCTGTCAGACACCTTGTCGACGCGACGCTCACCGCCGAGGACGCGTCTTCCGAGAAGCTCGCGAGCGCCGCCAAGAAGGTGGAGCGGATCGCGACGGAACTGCACGGTCGGGGCGAGCTGGGGGCGCGCCCGTCGGGCGTGCGTTCCCGGCGAGAGGAGTCGCATGACGACTACCTGCCTCGTAGCCCGCTCGTCGGTGTCGTGAGCCCGCTCGCGCCGCCGGTCGAATACGAGTACCGCGACGGCCGGCTGTTCGGCCGGGGCGTCTTCCACGCCGCATACGAGGGCCCGCCCGGCTACGTGCACGGCGGGTGGATCGCGCTCGGCTTCGACGAGATCCTGGGCATGGCGAACATCGCCAGCGGCCATCCGGGGATGACGGGACGGCTGAGCATCCGGTACCGCCGCCCGACGCCGTTGCACCGTCCGATGGAGTTCGAAGGCTGGACCGACCAGGTGGACGGTCGGCGCGTCGTCACCCGCGGGACGCTGACGGTCGACGGGAGCGTCACCGCCGAAGCCGAGGGGTTGTTCGTCGTGATCGACCTCGACCGCGCGGTCGAGTACTTCGGGGAGCGGGCGTACGAGCGGCGACAGGCCGTCGACCCGCTCCCCTGATCGGTCGGGCGCGCGCTTTGCCGTGACCTGCACGAATACACTTTCCCGAGCAGCGACTGGGGTGGGATGAACCGACGCGAATTTCTCCGGACCGTCGGCCTCGTCGGAGGCGCGGCGGCCATCGGTGGCCCCAGCATCCTCGGATTCGGAAAACCCTCGAGTGCTGCGTCGCGCGCGCCCACACTCGGCGGCCCGCACGTACCGGCCGACAGCATCCTGAACTCGCCCGCGACGGAATGCCCGATCGACACAATCCTCGTGCTCACGATGGAGAACCGGTCGTTCGACCACTACTTCGGGCACCTCGCCACCGATCAGGAGTACATGGACGAAGGGCGCCGCCTCTACGGGAAGGACTTCTCGGTCAACGGCAGGATCGACGTGCACTACCGGGACGTGGCAGGCACCGTCGTACCGACGACGCACATCCGCAAGCTCGGCGACGAGCCCAACCCGTTCCGCGGGTGCATGCACAACGACCCCGGACATGGTTGGGGCGCGAGTCGGAAGCAGCGCGACAACGGCTTCCTGGGCGCCGGCACGGGCAACGACCGCTTTGCCACCGGCTACTTCCTCGGCGACGACATCCCCGTGCAGTCGAGCATGGCGCGCAGGTTCACGGTGATGGACCGCCACCACGCCTCCTTGATGGGCCCCACGTGGCCAAACCGCCAGTACGTCTACTCAGCACAGTCCGAGGGGTTCAAGACCAGCCCGAAGCCGCTCGACGTCGGCGCGTACAGCTCCGAGACCATCTTCGATCGCCTCGCGAAAGCCGGCGTCGAGGCGCGCGAGTACTTCATCAACGTCCCGTCGGCGGCGATCTGGGGCGAGCGGATGCGGCCGTACATCCGATCGTTGGACCAGTTCTGGTACGACGCCAACGCCGGCACGCTCCCGGCCGTCACGTACATCACGCCCGGCATGGCCACGCCGTTCCGGACCGACGATCATCCGCAGGGCGACATCACCCTCGGCCAGCGGTTCATCCAGGCCGTCTTCGCGACGTTCGTCCGGTCGCGACAGTGGCAACGGGGCATGTTCGTCCTCACCTACGACGAGCACGGCGGCTTCTACGACCACGTCAGGCCGCCGATCGTGCCCGACGACCGCGCCAGCTCCCACGACAAGGAGAACTTCGGGCAACTGGGCTTCCGGGTCCCATCGGTGCTCGCCTCGCCGTACGCGCCGCGCAACTACGTCGACCACACGCTCTACGACCACACCTCCGTCCTGCGTTTCCTCGAATGGCGATTCCTCGGCGCGCCCCCGCAGGGCCCCGGACGCGACGGCGACACCTGGTTCATGACGAAGCGCGATCGCAACGCCCACAACTACGGCGCAAGCCTCCGCGCCGACAACCCCGATCCCGAGGTCGACCTCGACACGGCGGCTGCGAACATCCCGCCGGCGTCGGTCGACTGCAACCAGGATCAGCGTCTGCGCGAGTCGGGCAAGGACGACCAGACCAACCCGATCGACCTCTCGGACCGACTCGAGTCGCTCGCGACGAACGTGGACCCGGACGGCTCGACGTTCACTCCGTGGCTCAAGGCCACCGACGTCCGCGACTTCCCCGCCGTCCCCGACGACCGCCCGCGCTGATACCGGCCTGACTGTCAGGCGAGGAGCGGCTTCACCAGCTCGCCGAGGAGCGCGGCGTTGTCGGGCTCGGAGGAGTCCACCGGTCCGACGATCGCCCAGTCGGCGCCGGCCACGCCGTAGGCGCGGAGCGCGTCGGCCACCTGCTCGGGACCGCCGACCGTCGCCTCGGGATTGCTTCCCAGCCGTTGCGCCTTCGCCTGCGCAGCGCGCTCGTTCGTGTCGACCACGAACACGCCCGCCCACGACAACGTGAACGGCTCGCGGGTCTGCATCTCCCTCATCGCTCGCGCCTCGCGTTCGAACCGCGCGAGCGGCCCACCCCATCGGTTCCAGCCGTCGGCCTGCGCTGCGACCTGGCCGACCATCGACGACGCGCCGCCGACCCACACGGGGTACCCGTGGTCGACGGTCGCAGCGACTGCGTCGTCGAGCGCGGCTGCGCGCGTATCGAGGGTTCCGGCGGGCAGACCGTACGTCTCGTTCTCCTCGCGGCTCTGGCTGTCGCCGGCGCCCAGGGCCGCGATCAGCCGGCCGGGAGCGATGCGGGCGAGCGTGTCGAGCGTGGCCGCGAGCGTGGCAGCCGGCCGGAGCGACGCCCGCGCCACGAGGGGGCCGAACGAGATGCGGGTGGTCTCGGCCGCGACCGCGCCGAGCAGGGTCAGCCCCTCGAGCGCCGGCCGCAGCGCACCGTCGGGGGCGCGGCGGAACAGGTGATCGAACCCGAACACGCCGTCCAGGCCGGCCGCCTCAGCGGAGCGCGCGACTGCCAGCGCCGGCTCCGGCTCGTCGCGGAAGTTCGGGAGCGTGACGCCGAGCTTCACTTCGTCCACACGCCCGACTCGCCCGGCTCCAGATCGCGGGCGCGCGCGGCCGCGCCGATCACTCCCGCCTGCTCGCCGAGCACTGCGGGCACGATCTCAATCCGGGGCCGGTACTCGGAGCCTTCGATTCGGCGTCCAAATGCGGCGCGGACGGGCGCGAGCAGCGTGTCGCCGAGCTCGACGAGACCTCCCGAGATGACAATTCGCTCCGGGTCGAGAATGTTGGCGAGTCCGGCGAGTCCCACCGCGACGAGCTCGGCGTACTCGTCCAGGAGCGCGCGGCCGTCGGCCTCGC
The DNA here is from genome assembly GCA_036498645.1 of Acidimicrobiia bacterium. Lineage (GTDB taxonomy): Bacteria > Actinomycetota > Acidimicrobiia > IMCC26256 > JACDBD01 > JALZAA01. The sequence continues at coordinate 10,005 of DASYFC010000023.1, forward strand.
CGGCCTGGGCGGAGTCGCCGACGTGGACGCCCGTCACTGCGTCGACGTCGCCGCCGGCGCGCGCGAGCACACCCGGGGCGCGACCGGCGGCAGCCCACTCGCGACCCATCCGCCCCAACGCGTGTCCCGACGCGAACGCCTCCCAATGGCCCCGTTCGCCGCACGCGCACATCGGACCGTCGGGGTCGATCTGAAAGTGCCCGACCTCGGCCGCGAAGCCGTGCGCGCCGCGGATGATCCGACCCCGCGCGACGATCCCGCCGCCGATCCCCGAACCGAGCGTGACCATCAGCGCATAGAGCGCGCCCCGTGCCGCGCCGTGCACGATCTCTCCCCACGCGGCGGCGTTGGCATCGTTGTCGACGACGACGGGGAGCCCGATCGCCTTCGCGAGTGCCTCGCGCAGTGGCGTCCGACGGAACGCTGGGATGTTCGGCGCGTACTGCACGTCACCATCGCGGTCGACGAGCCCGGCGGCACCGACGCCGACCGCCGCGACCGCGGGGAAGTCTTCGCGAAGCTTCGCGACCAGCGCGGCCGTCGTGGGGATGACGTCGGCACCCTTCTCGCCCGTTTGGTCGCGCAGCTCGGCGAGGATGCTGCCGACCCGGTCGACGACGGCGCCCCGAACGTTCGTTGCGCCGAGGTCTACGCCGAGGGTGGGCGGAGCCGGCTCCTCCGCCGCTTCGGTCACGCGAGGTCGATGTGGCGCACGCGGCCAGGGCCGGACGGCGCGTCCTCGCCCTCGACGGGCGCCGTCGCGTCGGTCGACGATCGGTGCGCCTCGACGGCGCGCTCCCCCGCGTCGACGACGGCTTTCGCCGCCAGCAGCAGCTCCTGAGCCGCCTTGAGCAGGTGCTCGGCCGCCTCGGGACCGGCGTCGAACATCGCCGCGACCGCGGCTTCGGCGGACGCCCCCAGCGGAGGGTGCTCGGCGGTCGGCTGCTCGTCGTCGGCGTCGCCCGCCGCGTCACCGGGAGCCGCCGTCACCCGATCCCGGTGCTGGTCACCTGTCGCCATGCGCCACCTCCACGAACTCGACTTCGAGTCGCCCGTCCGTCATGCGGGCCTCTGAAACTTCGCGCCGCCGCAAGCTGTCGGGCAGCACCACCGCGCGCCGGTGCGCGCCCACCGCAACGAGCAGCTCACCGTTCCGGCGACCCAGCTCCACGTCGGTGCGGTCGGTGAACGGCAGTCGCATCGACAGCACGAGCGCCTCCCCGTCTGCCACGACCCGGAACGGCTCGACGAACGACAGCCGGGCGGCGGCGTCGTGCAATCCGTACAGCTCGGCGCCGAAATCCGACAGATGGTCGACGCCGACGAGCTCGTGGTCGGCGAGATCCGCCGTGATCACCGGGACGGGCGCGAACGCCGCCCGGATCGAGTCCAGTTGCTCGCGCTGCACGCCCTTCCACGAGGCGAACCAAGGGTCGGCGATGGCGTCCGGAAGAAGACGATTCGCGATCACCGCGTCGACGTGGTACCCGAACAGCGAGAGGTACGTGAAGGTACGCCGCGCCTCGCTGACGACGAGCCGCTCCGCGTTCACAACGAGCCGGGCGCTGCTCACCTCCCCGTCGGTCAGCAGGTCCCGTACGCCGTCGAGCCGGTCGTAGAACCGCCGCACGGCGGTGAACACGTCGTCACCAGCGATGGGCGGGCTCACCAGGCGTGACAGGAGCGGGCGGACGGCACGGGTCACGTGACGCTGCGCCGGGAAGATGCGCTCCATGTACCAGGTGAGCACGTCCGGCAACGACAGCAGGCGCAGCGTCTCCGCCGTGGGCGCGCAGTCGACGACGATCACGTCGTACTCGCCGGACTCGGCGTGCGCGCGGATGTCGGCCAGCGCGAACACCTCGTCGAGCCCGGGGATCACGGCGAGCTCCTCGGCCTCGACCACGCCGGCACCGGCCCAGTCGAGCAATGCGGTCAGGTAGTCGCGAACCTCGCCCCACGACTCTTCCAGCCGGGCGCGGGCGTCGAGCTGCTGGCCGAACAACGTGCCGCGCCCGAGCGTGGCGATCGGGGTGGGCTCGTCGCCGAGCGAAGCGTCGTCGAACGCGTCCGCGAGCGAGTGCGCGGGGTCGGTCGAGCAGACGAGTGTGCGCAGTCCGGCTTCCGCCGTCCGGAGGGCGGTCGCGGCGGCCACGGTCGATTTGCCGACACCGCCCTTGCCGGTGAACAACAGGATGCGCATCTAGATGGTCTCGACTTCCTTCTTCAATTCCTTCAGTGCCGTGCTGACGATCATGCCCGCCGTGCGCCGCTTCAAGAAGCCCGGCAACGGAATCGACGGGTCGATCGCGAGGTCGTAGCTGACGCGGGTGCCGTCGCCATCGGCGTCGAATCGATAGGTCCCGTCGATGGCGCGCACCATCTCGCCTTCGACGAGCGTCCAGCTGAACGCGGCGGGCGCCGACGAGTAGTCGTACTGGAGCACGTACCGGGCGCTGCGGCCGAAGGCGGCGGCCCGGTACTCGACCTTCGCCCCCCGGTCTTCGGCATCGCGTTCGAGGACCGTCGCCTGTTTGATGTCCTTGGCCCACTCGGGATACCGCTCGTAGTCGATGGCCAACTCGTAACAGCGCTGGGGCGGCGCGTCGATGCGGATCCGGTCACTCACCTGCTCGGCCACTCGACCTCCTCGCTCCCTTGTCTCGCGTGGCGGCGTCGGGCATGCGCCGGGGCGGGAACACGCCGTGGCGCGCTCCCCACAGGCCGAGCAGCCCGAGGGGCAGCATAGGGACAAGGACACCGAACGGCTCGGCCACGGCGGTGACAGCAGTCAAGGCGACGCACACGGCAAGTGAGCCGAAGAGTTGCACGCGTACCCGCTTGGGCGCCGGTCCTTGCACGAGGAACATGCTCGCGACGACGACGTCGTCCCCCCGCGTCGTGCGGGCGAGCGCGAGCGCAAACGCCCAGCACCAGACGCCGAGCGAGATCGCGAACAGGCCGAGTGCCACGACGATCGCGGGGACGTCGAAGGCGCTCACGCCGAGGGCGGCGGGGATCGCCGTGACGGCGAACAGTGCGTTCGCGGCCCACGAGACGACGAGGATCCGCTCCCCGCGCTCCTGGTCACGCGCCGCACCGGACATCGGCGACGAGCGTACCGGCCGCCCTTAGACGTCTCGAAGTGGCGACAACACGCCGAGGTTCCCGCGCGTCAGGGGCAGCAGGCGACCAACCTGCCGGTCGTACGTCAACTCCTCGACCGCGCGCGTGCGAGCAGCGGCACCGAGCCGTTCCCGGAGGGTTTCGTCGCCGAGCACCCGATCGAGCGCGGCACGGACGCCGCCGGCGTCGTGCGGATCGACGACGAACCCGGTCTCGCCGTCCACGACCGCCTCGTGCGAGCCGCCGCTGCGCCCCGCGACCGACGGCACGCCGCACGCGGCCGCCTCGACGAACACGATCCCGTACCCCTCGGCCTCCAGGCCGCGCCACCGCTCCCTGCACACCATGGCGAAGACGTCCGCGCATCCGTACAGGCCCGCGAGCTCGGGGTCCGGGACCCGACCGAGAAACGTGCAGCGCCCGGCGATTCCCTGGTCGGCGGCGCGACGCTCGAGACGCCCGGCGTCACGGCCGGCGCCACCGATCGCCAGCTGCACCCCGGGATCCATGCCGGCAACGGCGTCGATCAGGACGTCGAAGCCCTTGCGCGGGACGAGGCGGCTGAGCCCGAGCACGAGCGGGCGGTCGGCGGCGAGGCCGAACCGGTGGCGCGCCGCGGCGCGTTCGTCCGCGCTCAAGGGGCGGAAGCGGTCCGGGTCGACGCCCGGTGGGACGACGAGCGTCGGGAGCTCGCTGCCGGCGGCGCGGGCGGCGGCGCGCGCCGGGTACTCGCCCGCCGCGACGAGACCCGACGCGGCTCGGAGGACGCGCCGGGCGAGCAACCTGCCGCCGGGAAGCCGTCCGGGCACGTTGACCTCGGCGCCGTGCGCGATCAGCACATGGGGCGCGGCCCGGAGGCGGCGCCCGATGAGCCCGAGCGGCAGCACCGGATCGAGGAAGATCACGTCCGCTCCCCGCTCGCGTGCGATCGCGTCGACGCGACGGGCGAGACCGGGCGCCGGCAGCAGCACGCGCCGGCTCACGCGCTCGATGCTGAACGGCTGCGCCGCGTCCCAGTCCGCGGCGTCCGGGTACGGCGTCGTGAGGACGTGCGTCTCCTCGGGCGGGAGGCGCCGCCAGAGCTCATAGAGGTACGACTGGATGCCGCCCACCTTGGGCGGAAAGTCGTTCGTGACGAGAAGCGATGTCACAGACCGGGGCGCGCCTACGCGGGGACGTGCTCGGTCGATGGGCGCGCCGGTCCGGCCCGGCCGCGGGACGTGAGGCCGATCCTGAGCTGCAGCAGCACGACGCCCGCGGCAGCGGCGACCGCGCCACCGGCGAACGCGCCCCGGTAGCCGCTCAGCGCGGCCACGCCACCCAGGATCAACGCGCCGAGGCCCTGCGAGAGATCGAAGAAGCTGCTGAACGTCCCGACGACCGAGCCGCGCTCGTGCTCGGGCACGGCGGTGAGCGCCAGCAGCATCAGCGCCGGGTACAGCAACGACATGCCCGCGGCGAACACGGCCGTGCCGACGACGAGCCCGGGCACGGTCGGCCATCCCGCCATCACGGTCAGGCCGGCCGCGCCGCACGAGAGCGCGATCGTGGCGGCGACGCGCCCGCCGAGCGCGTCGGGCAGGCGCGCACCGATGATGCGCACGCACAGGATCAGCCCGCCATACAGGAGGAAGATCCAGTCGGCGCCGCCGAGGTCGAGCTCGCGCACGTAGAGCGGGACGAACGCGGTGAACCCGGCCAGGCCGATGAGGCCGAGGAAGAGGACGGCCCCCGGAGCGATCGCGGCACGGTGCAGCAGCTTGCCCGGCGGCCCGGGCGGGACGCTGCGGGCCGTCTCGACCGTGATCGAGCCGAGCACAGCCGCGAGCAATGCCAGCGACGCCGACACGGCCCACGCCGCGACGAACCGGTCGTCGCCGAGGACGGTCTCACCGAGGGCGGGGCCGAACGCGAGCCCGCCGTACACCGCGACCGACCAATAGCTGACCGCCTCGCCCCGCCGGTGCTCGGGCGCCAGGTCGGTGATCATCGTGGCCGCGCCGACGAAGAACGCCGCTTCCCCGACGCCGCTGAGCAGACGGATCATCACCAAGAACGGGAGCGCGTCCACCGCGCCGTAGAACGCCGTCGTGATCGCGACGATGAGCGCGCCGCCGATGATCAGGATCCGCCGCCCGAACCGGTCACCGATACGTCCCGCGTACGGCCGCAGGAGGACCGCACCCACGAACAGTGAGCCGACCGCCACGCCCACGCCCACGTTGCCGCCGCCGAGCGGGCCCTTCACGTACTGGGGGACGACCGGGATCAGCATCCCAACCGCCATGAAGTAGCTCAGGCCCGACCCGACGACGAGGAGAAAGCGCGGCGTCAGCAGGCGTTCACGGGCGGCCATCTGGCGCCATCGTCGCCGCGCCCGAGGAACGGCGCCAACGGCTATCCGCCGGCCGTTGTCGCGAGTGCGTCCTCCCACGAGGCGCGCTCGGCGATCATGCGCCGGTACTGCATCACGACTCGCGGGCGGCTGAAGCCGAGCGCGCCGACGAGCCTGCCGCCTCGACCGAACAGGGCGACGAACCGGTCCTCGTCGAAAGAACCGTCGGCGACCGCGACCTCGTCGTCGCCGCGGATGGAGCCGACAACCTGGATCTTGACGTCGTACTGGTCCGACCACACGAACGGCACCGGCTCGAACGCCTCGGCGTCGGCGGGGTCGTCGACGAGCAGCCGGCGGGCGGCCGCGACGCCCTGCTCGGTCGCGTTCGTCCAGTGCTCGACGCGCATGCTCTCCCCGTCGAACAGGGGGTTCGGCCACCGGGCGACGTCGCCGGCCGCGACGACACCGGGCGCGGCGAAGCACGTCGCGTCGCACACGACGCCGTCGTCGAGCGCGAGGCCGCTGCCCTCGAGCCACGCGGTCTCCGGCGTGACGCCCACCCCGACGATCACCAGATCGGCGTCGATCGCGCTGCCGTCGGCGAGCGCTACCCGTTCGACGCGGTCGCCCCCTTCGAACCCGGCGACGGTGACGCCGCAGCGCACGTCGACGCCGTGGTCGCGGTGCAGCCGTCCGCAAGCATCACCGACGATGGGACCCACGGCGCGGGCCAACGGCGTCGGCAGCATCTCCAGCACCGTGACGTCCAGGCCGCGCCCGCGGCACGTCGCGGCCACCTCCGAGCCGATGAACCCGGCGCCGATCACGACGACGCGTGGCCGGGCCTCCAGACGGGAGCGAATGGTGAGGCAGTCGTCGAGGGTTCGGAGGACGAAGATGCCCTCGAGCGCGGGAGTGCCGGGCAGCGTGCGCGGGCGGGCGCCGGTGGCGACGACGATGCCGTCGAACGGGAGCCTCTCCCCGCCGTCGAGCTCGACGACGCGTCCCGATACGTCGAGCCCGGTGGCGCGCCGTCCCAGCTGCAGGTCGAGCCCTAGGTCGTCGTACGGCTGCTTGCGCAACGCGATCTGGTCGGGCTCCCACTCCCCGGCCAGTAGCTCCTTCGAGAGCGGCGGACGGTCGTACGGCAGGTGCTGCTCGGCGCCGACGAGCACGACCCGATCGTCATAGCCCTCGCGGCGCAGAGTCTCGGCGGCGCGCAGTCCGGCGAGAGAAGCGCCGACGATGACGATCGTGCGCGGCGTGACCACGACGCGGGCACGCTACAGCGGGTCATGAAGTAGCAGGAAACCTGACTCTCACGTCATACTTAGTGGGCCTTCGGCCCTGACCGCCGGCAATCGGAGCCTGCTTGTCTTCTTCTCCACCCGCCGATGTGAGTGGGCGCGCCCTCGCGCTGCGTGACGTCGACCTCGACCGGTTCCTCCATCCCCGAACGGTCGCGGTCATCGGCGCGTCGGAAGCGTCGCGCAAACCGAACACGGCGATGACGCGCAAGATCAAGGGTTGGGCCGACGCGCACGGTGCGACCTTCTACCCGGTGCACCCGACCCACGAGACCGTGCTCGGCGAGCGCTGCTACCCCACCGTGTTCGATGTGCCCGGCGACCTCGACCTCGCTGTCATCCTCACCGGCAAGGCGGTCGACACCTTCGAAGAGGTGCTGCAGCGCAAGGCCGCCTTCGCCGTGATCTTCGCCGCCGGCTTCGCCGAGGCCGGC
>DASYFC010000024.1:0-7583 GCA_036498645.1 Acidimicrobiia bacterium
GTCCTCGACGGCGCTTCGGAACCCCAGGTCGCCGGCCATTCGGTCACCGCGCTGAGCGACGACTGGGCGATCTTCGACAGCGAGACCGTCGTGTACCGGGCCAACGGCGACTGGCGACAGGCGCTCACGGTGCGATCCCCGGAGCCCTCGCTCGGCGTCCATGGTGCGTTGCTGTCCCGATCCGACGAGGCGATCGTCGGTTGGGGCCCGTCGCTCATGCGCGCCTTCAAGCAGAAGCGGTTCGAGCCCATCCCGGGGTTCGAGACCGTCGCCGGGCGCGACGACTGGCACGCGGTCGGGAGTCGCAAGCCCTACGTGCGGTCGCTGACCGCGACCGCCGGCGACGTCCTCCTCGCCAACGTGCACGTGGGCGGGATCCCCCGGTCGACCGACGGCGGCGTTACGTGGCAGCCGACCATCGACGTCGACGCCGACGTCCATCAGGTGCGCGCCCACCCGGACCGGCCCGAGCTCGTCCTCGCGGCGGCGGCGGTCGGGCTCTGCCGGAGCGACGACGCCGGCGCGACCTGGACCGTGCAGACCGACGGCCTGCACGCCTCGTACTGCCGGGCGGTGGCGACGGCGGGCGACATGATGTTCGTGAGCGCGTCGACCGGGCCGTTCGCCGACGAAGCAGCGGTGTACCGGCGCGCGATCGACGGCGACGGCCCGCTCGAACGCTGCACCGACGGCCTCCCCGACTGGCAGCCGCACAACATCGACACCGGGTGCCTCGACACCGACGGCTCACGCGTTGCGTTCGGGGGTGCGGATGGCGTTGTGTACGGCTCCGAGGACGCCGGACGCACATGGCGCGTGCTCGCCGAGAACCTTCCGCCCGTTTCGGTCGTCACGATCGACTGAGCTCGACCCGAAGGAGAATGTGTGGCCAACGACAACGAGACCCCGATCGACGTCGTCCGCCGGTTCTGCGCCGTGTGGTCGAACGTCAACCCCGACGAGATCGCCGAGTTCTTCACCGACGACGCCGTGTACCACAACATCCCGATGGACCCAATCACCGGCCGCGATGCGATCAAGACGTTCATCGCCGGGTTCGCCGGCGGTGCGAAGCAGATCGACTTCCGCGTGAACAACATCGTCGCCGACGGCAACGTCGTGCTGACCGAGCGCGTCGACGTGTTCGAGCTGCCGAACGGGAAGGTCGAGCTGCCGGTGATGGGGACCTTCGAGGTGAAGGACGGCAAGATCGCCGCGTGGCGCGACTACTTCGACATGAAGCAGTTCATGGACCAGATGGCCGCCGGCTAGCGCGACCCGGCTGACGCGGCGGCGTACACCGAGACGTGCTTGACGCTGTCGTCGGTGAACGGCTCCCGCTCCCAGCCACCCCAGCGCTCGTCGAGGCGCAGCCCCGCGCGGTCGGCCATCTGGTCGAGCTCGCCCGGATACGAGTACCGGATGTGCACGGGCCAGGTCCGGACCCCACCCTCGGCCAATCGCACCAGCAGTGAATCCACGCGCTGTGTGGGCGCGTCGTGACGGCTGACGGAGACGACTGCGCTGTCGATGCCCACGTGGCGGACCTCGAGGTGCTGGCCGCGCTCGAACCGGCCCGGATCGGGCACGAACGCCTCGATCACGAACCGACCGCCGGGAACGAGCCGGTCGGCGACGCGCTCGAAGCAGTCGCGTTGCGTATCCACGTCGAGGAGCGAGAAGAAGGTGTTGTAGACGACGAAGATCAGCGAGAAGCGGCCGTCGACCGCGACATCGGCGAAGTCGCCGATCGCGACCGGGATCTCAGCGCCCCCCGGCTTCGCCCGCAGCCTCGCCACCATCGCCGCGCTGGCGTCGATCCCGCTGACCGCGACGCCGTGGCCCGCGAGCGGGAGGGCGAGCCGGCCGGTGCCGATGCCGAGCTCGAGCGCCGGCCCACCTTCGGCAAGACCGGCGAGGCATCGGGCGGCGACGTCGGCGTCGGCCGGGTGCGTCGGCAATTCGTCGTAGAAGTCAGCCATGCGATCGCCGTACGTCGCCGCGTCGTAACCTTCCGCGCTCGCCACGAGTCGATTGCATCAGATGCGCCTGGCCGGCGGCGGACGATTTGTCGGGACTGCATCGATCTGGTCGCCGCCCTACGCTGGCCCTCCATCCGTTCACCCCGAGGGGGGATTCGTTGATGAGCCGCACCGCCGAGACCGCCGGGATCGGGCTGGCCCAGGCCACCGTCGACCCGCGGTCGTTCGCGCTCTACGGCGACGCGAGCACCCCGCGCGTGCGGTGGTTCACCGACGGTCTGCGCCGGTTGATGATCGAGCGGGGCTACCACGAGCACCCAGAACCGGGTCCCGAGGTCCAAGTGGTGCTCAACCGGATCGACCCAGAGCGGCCGCGGCCGTACCGGCGCAAGTCGGCGCCGACGTTCGTCGTCGCCCTCGCCGACGTCGGCACGCCGCCCGACGATGTGCTGCGCGCCGGTTATCCGCTGCTGGTGCAGGCGCTGGCCAACCTGGCCGTGATGGTGAGCGACGACGGCGCGCCGGCCGCCCACTTCGTGACCCTCGAGCAGGGTCGGTACGTCGTCCGGCACACGGGCGACGACGAAGAGTTCTTCGCCGGAGTCTTCGCACGCATGGAGCCGTTGGCATCGTCGCGGCTCGTCATCGCCAACGAGTTCCGCGCCGACCTGCCCGAAGAGCTGTGGGGCGGCGACGGGCACACGCGCCAGATCCGGCGGGCGGGTGAGCACCTCGACGCCCTCGACCTGCTGCCGGCGGCGTTCCCGATCGAGGAGATCCTCTCCGAGCGGGACCTGCGGCACGTCAAGCTGCTGTACGGCATCGGGGGTCTGAGCTACGGGAACGCCAGCTCCAGGCGCACGGCCGACGGCCCGCTCGGTCCCGAGTTCTGGATGAGCGCGAGCGGCGTCGACAAGTCGGCGCTCACCGACGTCGGCAAACACATCCTCCTCGTGCAGGGCTTCGACGCCGAGCGCGACACGATGATCCTGAGCGTGCCGCCCGACATGAAGCCCAACCGGGTGTCGGTCGACGCCATCGAGCACTGGATGATCTACAACGAGCACCCCGAGGTCGGCGCGATCCTCCACGTGCACGCGTGGATGGAGGGCATCGATTCGACGGAGATCAACTACCCGTGCGGCACCGTGGAGTTGGCGGGCGCCGTCGCGCAGCTCGTGCGCGAGGCACCCGACCCCGGCCATTCCGTCGTCGGCCAGCGCAACCACGGCCTCACGATCACCGGCGAGACCCTCGACGAGATCCTCGACCGCATCGACGGCAAGCTCGTCCGCAACGTCCCGATGGACTGACCCTCTCGGGGCGTTGTCACACATACCCGTCGTATGGACGGGTCTTGGTGACAACGGTCGGGGGCCCGGTTACTTCAGTCGGGTGTCGAGGAGGCGGTTGAGGAGTTGGGGATTGCCCTGGCCCTTGGTCGCCTTCATTGCCTCACCCATCAGGAACCCGCGCTTCTTCTTGCGGGCCTTGTCGTCGCCGGCGCGGTAGTCGGCGACCACGTCGGGGTGAGCGGCGATGATCTCGTCCACGATCGACGCCAGCTCACCCTCGTCGCTGACCTGTGCCAGCCCGCGCTCCTCCACGACCTGCTTCGGCCGCTTCGGCTCGCGCAGACACTCGGCGAGCACGTCCTTGGCCAGGTTCCGTGACAGCGTGCCGTCGGCGACCAGGTCGACGAGCTCGGCCAGGCCGTCGGGCGCGAGGGGCAGCGCGCCGGGCGCCAGGCCCGTCTCGTTCAGGTAGCCGAGCATCTCGCCGGTGCACCAGTTCACGATGTCCTTCGGCGTGCCACCGCGGAGCGCGACCACTGCCGCCTCTGCGAACTCGGCGAGCCCAGGTGTGCCGATGAGGACGCGCGCCTCGTGCTCGCCGATCCCCCACTCGGAGACGAGGCGGGCGCGCCACGCTGCGGGCAGTTCCGGCATCTCGGCGCGCACGCGTTCTCGCATCGAGCTGTCCGGCGCCACGGGCACGAGGTCGGGCTCGGGGAAGTACCGGTAATCGTCCGCACCCTCCTTCGTGCGCATCGAGTGGGTGACGCCGGCGTCCTCGTCCCAGTGCCGCGTCTCCTGCACGACCCGCTCGCCGGCGTCCAGCAGCGCCCGCTGCCGCTCGATCTCGTACTCGAGTGCCCGGCCGACCGAACGGATCGAGTTCATGTTCTTGACCTCGACCTTGGTGCCGAGCGCCTCGGCGCCCTGCGGGCGCAGCGACACGTTGGCGTCGATGCGGAACGCGCCCTCCTCCATCTTCACGTCGGAGACACGGATCGCCTGGAGCAGCGCCCGCAGCTCGGTCACGTAGGCGCGCGCCTGCTCCGCGCTGCGGAGGTCGGGCCCGCTCACGACTTCCATGAGAGGGATACCGGCACGGTTGTAGTCGACGAGCGAGTGGTCGGCTTCGTGGATGCGGCCGCCACCTCCCACGTGGATCGTCTTGCCGGTGTCCTCTTCCATGTGTGCGCGCTCGATGCCTACGCGGAAGCCGTCGACCTCGAGCGACCCGTCGACGCATATGGGCTCGTCGTATTGGCTGATCTGATAGTCCTTCGGCATGTCCGGATAGAAGTAGTTCTTGCGGTGGAACAAGGACCGTTCCGGGACCGTGCACTGCAACGCCTCGCCGACGCGCAGCGCGAACTCCACCGCCCGCTCGCCGAGCACGGGCAGCGAGCCGGGCAGCCCCAGGCAGACCGGGCAGATGTTCGTGTTGGGCTCGGCGCCGAACTCGTTCTTGCACGAGCAGAACAACTTCGTCGCGGTGGCCAGCTCGACGTGTACCTCGAGACCGATCACCGCCTCCCACGTCGTGGTGGTCGTCGCGGTCATGCGAGACTTCCGCCGTGCCCGAACGACCGGACCCGAACGCGTTCACCGTCGAGCGCGCCCAGGTGCGCAACGGAGTGTCGCTCGCCTACGCGCACGAGGGCGTGGGTGGGGTGCCGATCCTGCTCATCCACGGGTACCCGGAGACCAAACGCATCTGGTGGCGCAACATCGGGCCGCTGGCCGACGCCGGCTTCGAGGTGATCGCTCCCGACCTGCGCGGCTACGGCGACTCCGACCTGGCGCCCGACGGCTTCTACGACGTCACCGCGTACTCGCTCGACCTCTACGCGCTCGTCCACGACGTCCTCGGGCACGAGCGGTGCACGGTCGTCGGCGGCGACCTCGGCGGCGTCATCCTGTACGACCTCGCGCTCCGCTACGCCGGGTTCGTGCAGCACATCTGCGTGTTCAACACGCTCGTCATCCTGCGCGACGAGCTCTTCGCCGCCGCCGGGATCCCGCCCGACGACGGGCGCGACACCCGCCCCACTGCCGACTACTTCCGCCGCCAGGGCCAGGAGCCCGAGGCGCTCATCGCCGAGCTCGACACGCCCGCTCGCCGCCGCGCCTGGGTGGCCGCCATGTACGGGCACCGGCTCTGGGCCGCGCCCGGGCACTTCGGTCCCGACGACGTCGACTTCATGACCGAGCCGTTCGCGGACGCCGTCCGGCTGCGCGCCAGCTGGGGCAGCTACGAGACCGCCTACGGCAATCGGCCCATGGAGGACGTGCCCAAGCTGTTCGAGCCCTGCCCCGTGCCCGCGCTCGTGCTGTACGGCCCGGAGGACAACGTCGTGCCCCGCTCGTTCCCCGACCGGGCGCGGGTGGCGTTCACCGAGTGCGTCGGTCCGTTCGTCGTCGCCGACGCCGGCCACTTCCTCCAATGGGAGCAGCCCGACGTGCTCAACGGGGCGCTCGCGCACTTTTGCCGCTGACACGAACGCAGCACTCACGGCGCAGCCTCCTCGATCGAGCGCGCAACGCGGAACATGACGGGCTCACCCAGCGCGGGCGTGAGCACCTGCACCCCGATCGGCAACCCGTCGGCGTCGTTGCCGAATGGCACGCTCGCCGCCGGGTGCCCGGCCAAGCTCGTCGGCACCGTGCACACGTCCGACAGGTACATCGACAGCGGGTCCGCCGTCTTCGCGCCCAGCTCGAACGCGGTTGTCGGCGACGTCGGCCCGATCAGCGCGTCGAAGCGCTCGTAGGCGCGGGCGAAGTCGCGGATGATGAGCGTGCGGACGCGCTGCGCCTGGCCGTAGTACGCGTCGTAATAGCCGGCCGACAGCGCATACGTCCCGAGCATGATCCGGCGCTTCACCTCCGGGCCGAAGCCGGCGTCGCGTGTCCTCGCGTTCATGGTGGCGGCGTCGGCGCCGTCGACCCGCAGCCCGTACCGCACGCCGTCATAGCGGGCGAGGTTGCTCGATGCTTCAGCCGGTGCGATCAGGTAGTACGCCGACAACCCGTACGCCGCGCTCGGCACCGACACGCGCTCCACGGTGGCGCCCTCCTTCTCGAGGGCGAGCGCCGCTTGCTCGACCGCCGCCGCCACGTCCGGCTGCACACCTTCGGCGTCGGCGAGCTCCTCCACGATTCCCACATGCAGCCCGTCGACGCCGGCGTCGACGACCTCGCGTAGGAGAGGTACGGGCTCGGCGATCGACGTCGAGTCGAGCGGGTCGTGCCCGGCGATCACCTCCAGCACCAGCGCGGCGTCCGCCACAGACTGAGTGAGCGGCCCGATCTGGTCGAGCGAGCTGGCGAAAGCGATGAGGCCGTAACGCGAGACGACGCCATACGTCGGCTTGATCCCGACGACTCCGCTCAACGAAGCCGGCTGACGGATCGAGCCGCCGGTGTCCGAGCCGAGCCCGACGGCGGCGAACCCGGCGGCGACCGCGGCCGCGGACCCGCCGCTCGAACCGCCCGGGACCCGGTCTGGTCTGCGCGGGTTTCGGGTCGGGCCGAACGCCGAGTTCTCGGTCGAGGATCCCATGGCGAACTCGTCGAGGTTCGTCTTCCCGATCGGGATCCCGCCGGCGGCAACGACCCGCTCGACGACCGTCGCCGAGTACGGCGGTCGCCACCCCTCGAGGATCCGCGACGAGCACGTCGTCGGGATCCCGCGAGTGCACATGTTGTCCTTGACGGCGACCGGAACGCCGGCGAGTGGCCCGGGATCTTGCCCGCGCGCAACAACCGCGTCGACGGCATCGGCGGCGACACGCGCTTCGTCCGCGAGCACGTGGTTGAACGCGTGCAACTCCGGCTCGCGCTCCTCGATACGCGCCAAGTGCTCCTCGACGACATCGCCGGCCGCACGCTCCCCGGCGCGCACCGCCCACGCAATGTCGACCGCGGTCACAGCCCCTCACCCAGGATGCGCGGGACACGGAACTGGCCGTCCTCGGTCGCGGGCGCTTGCGCGAGCACCTCGTCACGGTCAAGGCCCGGCTGTGGATCGTCGGGCCGGAGCACGTTGACCAACGGCAGCGGGTGCGCGGTCGGCGGCACGTCGGCGGTGTCGAGGGCCGAGACCTCGGCGGCATAGTCGACGATCGCGCTCAGCTCCCCGGCGAGCTGTTCGATCTCGTCGTCGGTGAGCGCGAGCCGGGCGAGCATCGCGACGTGCTCGACGTCGGCCCGGGTGATGCGCGCCTCTTCTCCCACGCGCGGGAGTCTACGGATCGGCTGCCGCAGGCTCAGCGGCGTTTGGACCGCGGGCCCGACCCGTAGTCGCCGA
>DASYFC010000025.1:0-3141 GCA_036498645.1 Acidimicrobiia bacterium
CCCAGAGCGCGACCCAGAACGGCGCCGACGGCTTTCCGAACCGGTTCCGGTTCGGCGGCGCCGGCTTCCCCTCCGACCGCCGGGTGGGCGGATGAGCGAGGCATGCAGACACCACCCCGCGAACAGATGAGGAGCAGAGCATGAACGTGCGGTCGATCGAAACCCGGATCATCGCGGCAGTCGGCGCGCTCGGCGTCGTCGTCGGCGTCACGGCCGCAGTCGCCGGTGCCCAGACCACGACCGGGCGCGGGCCGTTCGCCAGCGGCATGCTGACGAGCATCTCGGGATCGGCGCTCGAGTTGCAGCGCACGAACCCGCAGGACCAGAGCGGGACGACCACCGTCTCCGTCACCCTGACCGGTTCCACCACGTACCAGAAGGTCCAGCAGGCCGCGTCCGACACCATCGCCGGCGGCGCGTGCGTGCGCGTGTCCGGGAAAGGCAGCGTCGACAAGGGCAAGATCACGGCGTCGACGGTCGCGATCACGATGCCGTCGTCGGGCACGTGCACCCGGCCCGGGGCCGGCAACGGCGCCGGGCCCGGCTCGGGACCGGGCGGAGGCGGCAGCGTTCCCAACGGCGGATCGATTCCGAACGGGTCCAATGCGCGGCGGGGCAATGCCCGGCGCGGCACCGGAATCGCCTTCGGCAGCGTCCAGAGCGTGAAGGGCAACAACATCGTCGTGAAGGCGGCGAGGTTCACGCGCGGCCGGCAATCCGCTGGATCGCAGACTCCGCCCAAGTCAACGACGAAGAACGTCAAGGTCACGCTGTCGAGCTCGACGAAGGTGACGCAGCTCGTCTCCGCCGCCCAGACGGATCTCACCACCGGCCAATGCGTGAGCGCCGCCGGAACCGGCGACTCGGAGGCGATCACGGCCGAGCGCGTGACGATCTCCCAGCCCGACAACGGCTCGTGCACGGGGTTCGGGTTGGGCGGCGGCCCGGCGGGTTGACCTGGGTCTTTCGGCCTCGGCGTCATAACCTCTGCTGCCATGCCGGTCCAGCGACTCGAGAACTCGCGCTGGGGCTTCGGGTCCAAGTGCTTCGTGTGCGAACCGGCGAACGCGCGGGGCATGCAGGTCCCGTTCTCGCACGACACCGACCGCGGCGTGGTGTTCGCCGACTTCACGCTGGGCGCCGAGTTCTCGGGCGCGCCGACCTACGTGCACGGCGGCGCCACGCTCGCGCTCGTCGACGAGGGTATGAGCTGGGCGACGATCGCGCTGAGCGAGAAGTTCGCGTTCACGAAGGAGACGAACGCCGTCTTCGACTGGCCCGTGCGCATCGACCGCTCCTACCGGCTCGAGGTGCGCGTGGTCGAGGAGGACGAGCGGCGCATCCTCACCGAGGCCGTCGTGCTCGACACCAAGCAGCGCCCGTGCGTGACCGCCCGCGCCGAGATGACCGTGCTGTCACCGGCGCAGGCCGTCGACGCGCTCGGGGTCGAGCCCGCCGAGGCCGAGGAGCGTTACCTGCGCTGACCGGCGCCGGACGCGCCGCCCGCGCTACCGCCGCTTGGCCGGGGTGCGGGCCGTCGTCTTGCGGACAGGTGCCGTCTTGCGGGCGGGGGCCGACTTACGGGCCGGAGCCTTCTTGGCCGGGCGGCTCCCGGCGTTCGACGACGGTTGCCGGATCGCGCGCTGCTCGCGCTCCCACTTGGCCTTCGCTCCGTGGAGCATGAAGGCGATGACGATGTCCCCCACTCCCCAGATGATCACGAAGGCGGCGAGCAGGGTGACGACGAAGTAGAGCGTCACGTTCTCGCGACCCAGGGCGACGAACCCCAGCGCGATCGAGGCGAAGCCGCGGATCAGGTACAGCCACCAGTGCCGCAGCCCGTAGGTGGCGAAGGCGGAGAGGAGATCGAGGATCCCCCACACGATCAGGGACCACCCGATGATCTCCGCCAGGATGAAGAGCGTGACGTTGGGCCAGCCGATCGCGAGCACGCCGGCGCCGACCGACAGTGCGCCGCCGATCACGTGCCACACCCAGTGCGCAGGTTGGTCGAGCAGCGCGGCGAGGATGTGGAGCACGCCCCAGGCGATCAGGAAGACCCCCACGAAGAGGGCAACCGTGTAGAGGCCCACCCAGTCGAGCACCAGCGAGAGCACCACCGCGCCGAACAGGACCGACAGGATCCCGGCTGCCAGGTACACCCAGGCCGCCCGGCCGGCGAAGTCGGAGATCGTGTCCCCCGCCCGCCGCTGGCTTGCCGTCATCGTCGCTGCCATCGGGCACCCCTCCTCGGTTTGCCGCCCGTCCATCTTGACGGGACTGGCACGCGAAGAGGTGGGTTTCCGGCCGCGTTCGCGAGTTCTCCACAGGAGAGCGCGGCTTTTGCGCGTTTTGCCGGGGCGAATCAGGGCGAGACGGGGAAGAAGCACGCCCCGACGGTGCCGGCGCCCGTATGGGCGCCGACCGAGGGGCCGATCTCGTAGCGCACCAGCTCGGCCACCTCGGGCCGGTCGGCGAGACGTGCCGCGTACTCGCCGGCGAGCTCGGGGGTGAGGGCGTCGCCGACACCGACGCGCTGCGGCACGCCGCCGGCGCCGTCGACCACGTAGGCGGTCATCGCGTCGACGGCCGACTCGACGTCGTGGACCCGGTCAACCGCTTCCATCCGGCCCTCGGCAAGGGCGAGCACGGGCAGGCCATCCCCCGCGGCGGCGTCGGCGGCGAGGCGGCCGCCCCGGCGGGCGAGGTCGAGCGCGCCGACGACGAAGACGTTGCCGACCTGGTCCGCCACTCGGCGCGCGACGTCGGCGGCGCGAGTCAGGTCGCCGCCCGCGGCGAGCACCTCGCCTGCGGCCCAGACACAGCACGCCACTGCGAACGACGCGGTACCCGTGTCGACGATCTCGACCGGGACCCGGCTGGAGCCGGCCGCGACCGTCACCGCGTTGACCGTCGCCGACGTGTTCGAGCCGATGTGGATCGACAGGATCTCGGTCGCGCCCGCCGCCGCGAGCTGTTCGTACGCGGCGAGCACCGCGCCGGGCGACGGTGCCGCGGTCGACACCGATGCACCGGCGGCGAGGCGCTCGTAGAACTCGGCCGCCGTGATGTCGACGCCTTCCTGGTACGGGTGGTCGTCGACCACGATCGTGAGCGGCACGACCGCGACCTGATAGCGCT